>CAMPGT010000083.1 GCA_946885665.1 uncultured Chitinophagaceae bacterium
CCTTTTTGATCTTATCTAAATGCCCTCTGTAGGCATCCATTACCGAATCGTCTTTTGCCAGAGACGGCTCCCTGCTGATTCGCTGACCCATCACTGTCAGTTCCTGGAATAGCGGGTTAAACCTTTTCTTGAATTCATCAAAATCCTTGTTGATCTTAGAGCCCTCCACCTTCAGGTCTTCGATGGTTTCAACGTTTCCGCTCACCGTTACGTCTTCATTGCCGATGAATACAACTGATTTTTTCTGAACGCCGTCAAAATTGAGATGATAAAGATTCGGTTCGTCCACTTTACCATTCAACTCAAAAGCACCATTTTTTACAATGGATGTCGCCAGCGTGTCACTGGGAACATTTGCATTTGAAATGCTCACCACGGAACCATCGGGCAATCCGTGAAGCTCACCGGAAATCGTAAATTTCTTCTGTGCAATTAATGCAAGCGGTACAAGAAAAAAAATGGTAAAAAAGCTCTTCATAACGGTATTATTTTGAATGACGTTCCCTGAGAACGGCTATCACGTCCTGCAAATTATGGCCTTTTGCGTTAAGCAAAAGCAAATAGTGAAACAGCAGATCGGCGGCCTCGCCGAGAAAAAGTTCCCTATCGTCGTCCTTGGCCTCGATCACCATCTCAACTGCCTCTTCCCCAACCTTCTGCGCGATCTTATTAAGCCCCTTGCCGAACATCTTTTTTACGTAGGAGTTCTCATCTCCGCCCGATTTACGGCTGGCGATAACGTCTTCGAGGTGGCTGATGAAGTCTTTTTCGTTCTTCTCGTTCCAGCAGGTATCGGCGCCTGTGTGGCACACCGGACCATCGGGTATTGCCTTAATGAGAAGCGTGTCGTTGTCGCAATCTTCAAAAATATCTTTTACATGGAGATAGATCTTACTCTCCTCGCCTTTCGTCCATAGCCTGTTTTTTGTACGGCTGAAGAAGGTCACCTTTTCGGTGCTGATGGTGGTATTAAGCGCCTCCTCGTTCATAAAGCCCAGCATGAGCACTTTACCGGTAGATGCATCCTGGATGATAGCGGGAACAAGGCCGTCTTTGTATTTATTGTAATTCAGGTTCATTAAAAGATAAAACTTAAAAGTTAAAGATCAAAAGTCTGTCGTATTGGAATCTGATGGTGCTTCAGGTATTTTTTCAACTCAGGAATAGCGATCTCCTTAAAGTGAAAAATGCTGGCCGCAAGCGCCGCATCTGCTTTTCCCTCTTCAAACACTTCCGTAAAATGCTCCATGGTGCCGCCACCACCCGAAGCGATCACCGGAACGGGCAGCCCTTCGGCAAGCGTCTTAGTAATGTCGAGGGCAAATCCCTTCTTCGTTCCGTCGTTGTTCATGGAGGTCAACAAAATTTCTCCTGCGCCGAGGTCAACTGCCTGCCGTGCCCAGTCGAAGCATTTCTTGTCAGTTTTTATCCTTCCACCATTCAAATACACATACCATTCCCCATCTTCTTCTTTCCGTGTATCGATTGCCAGCACCACGCACTGGCTGCCAAATTCGGAAGAAAGCTGTTTGACGAGTTGCGGGTTACGAAACGCTGCGGTGTTCACCGATATCTTGTCGGCGCCGTTCTGCAACAAAACGCGTACATCATCCGCGCTGCCGATACCGCCTCCCACCGTGAAAGGGATATTGATGTGGTGGGCGATGCGGTTGGCGAGTTCACTAAGGGTCTTACGCTTCTCATTGGTGGCGGTGATGTCGAGGAATACCAGTTCATCCGCGCCCTGTGATGCATAAAAAGCGCCGAGCTCTACCGGGTCGCCGGCATCGCGGATGTTTTCAAAGTTCACACCTTTTACGGTGCGCCCGTCTTTGATGTCCAGGCAGGGGATGATCCTCTTTGTCAGCACGTACTAAATTTTTTCAGGTCGTTTAATGAAATACGGTTCTCATAAATGGCCTTGCCAATGATGGCGCCGTTGCATCCTATGGCCGCAAGCTGTTCCAGGTCGCCAATGGAGCTTACGCCGCCGCTGGCAATAAAATGCAGCGAAGGGAACTCGGTAATAATATTTTTATACAGGTTGATGGATGGGCCCTGCAGCAAGCCGTCTTTGCTAACGTCGGTGCAAAACACGTGGGAAATACCGTGACCAATGTATTTCCTGATGAAATCGTATATCCAGATGTCGGTGGTTTCGAGCCATCCGCCAACGGCGATTTTCTCACTCTTCACATCTGCGCCCAATAAAAATTTTGATGCACCGTAACTGCTGAGCCATTCAACGAACAATGCCTCATTTTTTACCGCCAGGCTGCCGATGGTGGCCCAATTGGCGCCCGAATTAAAAACAATGTCGACATCTTTAGCGGTCTTGATTCCTCCCCCGAAGTCGATGACGAGCTCGGTTTTTGTGGCAATTGTCTCCAATACTTTCCAGTTACGGATCGCACCGGCTTTTGCGCCATCCAGGTCCACCAGGTGAAGTCTCGTCAGGCCCGCGTCTTCAAACATCCGGGCCACTTCGAGAGGGTCCTCGTTATAGACCTTCATCGAGTTGTAATCTCCCTGTGTTAACCGCACGCACTTGCCATTGATAATATCTATTGCGGGTATTAATTGCATCAACCGGATAATTTATCGTTGTCGTTTAAAAGAAAGTTTTTCAGCATCCGCTCGCCGGCGCCCGCACTTTTTTCAGGATGAAACTGAACACCGTAAAAGTTCTTCCTGTGCAGCGCCGCACTGTATGGATGAATGTAATCCGCAGTGGCGATGGTGTCGGCGCCCACCGCGGCGTAATAGCTGTGAACGGAGTAAATAAAAGATTGCTCGGGCACACCATTGAACAGTGCGGTCTTCAGGTTAAAAATATTGTTCCATCCGATCTGCGGTACTTTTTCATGACCACCGGCCGGCCGGAACAATTGCACCTGTTCATCAAAAATGCCAAGGCATTCGGTGTCATTTTCTTCGGTATGGGTGCACATCAGTTGCATGCCCAGGCAGATGCCCAGCACCGGCTGTTGCAGACGGGTGATCAGTTTATCCAATTCCCTTTCTTTAAGGTATTTCATGGCGCTGCTGGCTTCGCCAACACCGGGAAAGATCACTTTATCCGCATAAGCAATGCTGTCATGATCGTCGGTGACCGTCGCTTCCATGCCGATGCGCTCCAACGCATGCAACACCGATTGAATGTTACCGGCATTGTATTTGATGATTACCACATTGTTTCCCTTATTAACCGACGACTCCATCAATAAAAGCTTTTGTTGCTGATGCAATATTGCCCGGTGCGTTTTCGAGCGCCCGGATGTATGCCGTGCCGATGATCGCACCACTGGCATGACTGCATGCCGTGGCAAATGTCTGTTTATCTTTTATGCCGAATCCTATTAAAACAGGATTTTTCAAATGCATTTCCTGTAATCTTTTGAAGTAGCCGAGTTGCATCTCCATACTTTTTTCATTGCCGGTAGTGGAAGAAGATGATACGGCATACAAAAAGCCACTGCTCAACGCATCCAGTTTTTTTATCCGCTCATCGGAAGTTTCCGGTGTAACGAGAAAAATGAATTTAAGTTGATATTTTTCAATGACGGCCCGGTATTCGCTTTCGTATTCATACATGGGAAGATCAGGAAGGATGAGCCCGTCAATTCCTACCGATGCGGCCCTTGCGCAAAAATTCTCAAAGCCGTATTGCAACACCGGATTCATGTAACCCATCAATATCACGGGCAACTGAATTTCCTGGCGAAAATCTTTCAGCTCATCAAAAAGTTTGTTCATCGTCATGCCGTTGGCAATAGCCCTCGAGCTGCTGGCCTGTATTACGGGGCCATCTGCCAGTGGGTCGCTGTAGGGCATGCCGATCTCGATCATGTCGGCCCTGCTGCTTTGCAGTGCGCGCAGTACCTGCAGGGTGCTGTCGCCGTTTGGAAAGCCAGCCGTGCAATAGACGTTGAGAACGTTTTGCTTTTTATTCTTAAATAGTTCGTCGATGCGGTTATTCAAAAGTTAAAAGTTTAAAACTTAAAAGTGTTTACTGCCTATTGCCCATTGCCCATTGCTATTGCCCGCTCCCCATTGCTTTCATATACGTCGCCAAATCCTTGTCGCCCCTGCCGCTCAGGCAAATCACCACATTGTCGTTCGGGTTGAACTTCATCTGGTTCAGCGCAGAAAAAGCATGTGCCGTTTCAAGCGCCGGTATAATGCCTTCGAGCTTCGCCACTTCAAATGATGCCTGCAACGCTTCTTCGTCGGTGGCACTTAAAAAAATCCCCCTTCCCGAATCAAATAAATGCGCGTGCAGCGGACCTATGCCAGGATAATCGAGGCCCGCCGAAATGCTGTGCGGCTCGGTTACCTGCCCGTCTGCGGTCTGCATCACGATGCTCTTGCTGCCGTGCAGAACGCCGGGTGTTCCCAGTTGCGTAGTGGCGGCGCTCATACCCGTATCCAGGCCAAGGCCGGCGGCTTCCACTGCCACCAGCTTCACCGTTTCTTCATCGAGGTAATGATAGAAAGCACCGGCGGCATTGCTGCCACCACCCACACAGGCCACTACATATTGTGGCAATTCGGAGCCTGTCTTTTCTTTCAGTTGCCACCTCATCTCTTCGCTGATGATGCTCTGGAACCGTGCCACCATGTCGGGATATGGATGAGGTCCCACAACGCTGCCAATGATGTAGTGGGTGTCAACAGGATTATTGATCCAGTCGCGGATAGCTTCATTGGTAGCGTCTTTTAATGTCTTGCTGCCGCTCGTTGCGGGTATCACCGTCGCGCCGAGCATGCGCATGCGCGCAACGTTTGGCGCCTGCCGTTCAATATCTTTCTCGCCCATGTACACAACACATGGAATGTTCTTTAATGCGCACACGGTGGCCGTAGCCACCCCATGCTGGCCTGCGCCGGTTTCCGCAATGATCCTTTTCTTTCCCAACCGCAAGGCAAGCAAAATTTGCCCGATCGTGTTATTGATCTTATGGGCGCCCGTGTGGCAAAGGTCCTCGCGTTTAAGAAAAATATTGGTGTTATGCTTCCTGCTTAATCTCCCTGCAAAGTAAAGCGGCGTGGGACGGCCAACGTAATCTTTCAATAACTCCCTGTACTCTTTTTGAAACGAGCCGTCGTTCATGATGTCGAGATACCTGGATTTGAGTTCTTCCACGTTCCTGTGCAGCATCTCGGGAATGTACGCGCCACCAAACTTCCCGTAGTATCCCATCGTATCCGGCGTTCTATATGAATTTGACATAAATTATGTGTTGGTTGCCAATGTTAGTTCTCTGATAAATTTCCCCACCTTATCCATTTCCTTCACTCCTGGTGAAGATTCAAATTTACTATTGATATCGATCGCGAACAGCTCTTTCGCAACCGGCTCGGCAGCAAATTCTTTCAGCGCATGAATATCATCAGGCTGTATCCCGCCGCTCAGAAAAAAGGGCTTTCCAATGTCATGGCCCTTCAGCATGTTCCAGTCGAATTTTTTGCCTGTGCCGCCATATCCTGCGCCAGTGGTATCGAACATGAACATGTCGCTCACATCCATAAAAGGATCGGTCATCCATTTTATCGAATCGTCGTCGCTTAGCCGGAACGCCTTCACCACCGAAACGTAGTTGGAAATGCGCTCGCAATATTTCGGTGACTCATCGCCATGCAACTGCACCATGTGCAGCCTGCATTCGTCCACCATCAACAACACCTCTTCAACAGAAGCGTTCACGAAAACGCCCACCTTGTTGATGCTGTTTATCCGTTTCAGTTGCGACGACGTCATGTGCCTGAACACATATCGCGGCGACTTCGGATAAAAGATAAACCCTGCGAACGTCGCTCCAAGATCGGGCAGTTGGTCTACCTGGTTCTGCTGGGTCATGCCGCATACTTTTACCCTCATAAGTTGCGTGGCTGGCCGCCTCCTGGCGAACCGGCCATATTTAAGCGATGAACAAATGAAGCAAAAGCAATCGCCGGATCCTGCTGTTTCATAAAGTTTTCACCAATCAGGAATCCTTTGAAGCCTGCTGATCGCAACAATGCAATTGTATCGGGATCCGTGATCCCGCTTTCAGAGATCTTCACCTTGTCCGCTATTTTTTCGGACAGGCTAAGCGACGTTTGTATATCAACAGTAAACGTTTTCAAATCGCGGTTGTTCACGCCCACAACATCGCAATCACCACATATATGCCCCAGTTCGCCCTCATGATGAATCTCGAGCAGCACCTCGAGTCCGAGCCGCTTCGCAAAACCCGCCAGGTGCTTCACTTCTGCCGGCGACAGGCAGGCGGCGATCAGCAATATCACATCAGCGCCAATGGCACGCGCCTCCACCAACTGGTATTCGTCTATCATAAAATCTTTGCGCAGCACGGGAATATTATTAATCCGTGCACTGACCAGGTCGTCTTTGGAACCGCCAAAAAATTCTTCATCGGTGAGTACAGAAAGCGCCGCCGCGCCATTCGATGCATAGCCCATCGTCACCTTCACCACATCCGCAGTTCCATTGATCACACCTTTCGACGGCGAACGTCTTTTGAATTCCGCGATAATGCCGGTACTGTCTTCCCTGAGCAAGGATTGGCTGAGCGACAATACCTCGCGGCGAAATGCGGGCATTTTTTCGAGTTCACCAATTGGCACCAGTTTCTTCTGCGCGGCAACTTCTATACGTTTCTGTCTCACTATTTTTTCGAGGATGTTCATTACTGCAATGCGATTAATTTTTCAAGACATTGATATGCTCTTCCACTTTCAAGGCTTTCCACGGCTGCGTGCCAGGCTTCATCATAGGTTTTATACTTCCCGGTGCAGTTCAGCGCCATTGCCGCATTGGCCAGCACCACTGCGTTTTGCGCCCAGGTGCCTTTGCCTTTCAATATCGTCAAAAATATCTTTGCGGCCTCTTCAACAGAATTACCACCCCTTATGTCGTCGGGGTTAACCAGCCGTTTTCCCAGTTGCTCCGGCGACAATATTTTCTCTCCGGCTGCAGTGATCACTTTTGTATCGTTGGTAAGAGATATTTCATCGTATCCGTCGAGGCCGTGTATAATCGTGAAGGATGAACCTGTTTGCTGCAGAAGGTAATTGTAGATCCTCGCCATTTCCAGGTTGTACACACCCACCAGTTGAAATGCAGGAAAGGCCGGGTTCACCATGGGCCCCAGCATATTAAAGAAGGTGCGTATGCCCAGGCTCTTCCGGATCGGTCCTACTGCCTTCAGCGCCGGGTGAAATATGGGCGCATGCATGAAGCAGATGTTGGCGGTATCCACTTCTTTTTGTAACACGTCGTTCCCGGTTTTAAAGCGATAGCCGATCTTCTCCATCACATTGGAGGCGCCGCTGATGGTGGAAGCACCGTAATTGCCATGCTTGGCCACCTTCTGCCCCGTACCCGCCACAATAAAACACGAAAGCGTTGAAATGTTAAATGTGTTTTTCCCATCGCCGCCGGTTCCAACAATGTCAATCACGGAATGTCCGTTAAGATCCACTTTCAGGCAAAGTTCCAGCAATGCGTCCCGGAAACCTTCCAGCTCGGCAATCGTTATACTTCGCATGAGGAACACCGTTATGAACGCCGATATCTCCGGTTCGTTATACTGACCGGCGGAAATATTCAGGAGCACCTCCTTTGCCTGTTGCCTTGACAGCGATTTGTGTTCAAACAGATATAGCAGAATTTTCTTCATCCTTGTTTATGTTAAGGTATGTTAAGGTTCACTTTTTCAACCAGTTTTTAAGAATGGCTTCGCCTTGTGGTGTAAGCACACTCTCGGGGTGAAACTGCACTCCCTCCACATCGTACGCATTGTGCCTCATCCCCATGATATATCCATTCTCATCTTCAGCAGTTATCTCGAGTTCTTTCGGGAGATTGTTTTTCGAAACTATCCAACTGTGATAACGGCCCACTTCTATCTCGGCAGGCAGTCCATTGAAGATCGGTGACGAACCGTTCATGATGCGGCAGGTAGTGGCTATGCCGTGGTAAACGGTGCTTAAGTTGATAAGCTCTCCCCCAAATGCTTCGCCGATGGCCTGGTGACCAAGGCACACGCCGAGAATGGATTTGGACGCCGCATATTCCTTTATCAGTGGAAGCAGCAATCCGGCTTCCGATGGGATACCAGGGCCCGGAGATAAAATGATCTTGTCGTAGTTCCTGATTTCTTCAAGCGGTAACTGATCATTGCGATACACATCCACTTTTATGGGCATTATCTTCTGCACCAGGTGAACAAGGTTGTAGGTGAATGAATCGTAATTATCGAAAACCAATAGGTTCATGTGGGTTGTATTATGTTTGAGTTCTTGTTCGGCAATGGGCAATCGGCAAAGGGTAACGCTTTTCCCCCGCTGGCGGGGGTGGCGCGAAGCGCCGGGGGTGGACCGTCAAATCAGCAATGAAGGTTTTTATGTTAATCACCCATTTCCGCTGCCTCCTTTATTGCCGTTTTTAATGCGTTCAATTTATTGTTCACTTCCTGTAGTTCGCTTTCAGGATTTGAGGCGGCCACAATACCTGCGCCGGCCTGGTAAATCAATTGGTTGTTGCGGCTCAGCAGGGTCCTGATCATGATGGCATGATTGCAGCTTCCATCAAACCCGATAAACCCGATGCCGCCGCCGTAATAGCTTCTTGCTTCCTGCTCATATTCGTTGATCAGGCTCATAGCCTTGAACTTTGGCGCACCGCTCAGCGTGCCGGCAGGGAACGTTCGCGCCAGCAGGTCGAAAGGATTGCTGTCTTTCTTCACATTGCCTGTTACCTCGCTCACAAGATGTATGACGTGCGAATAGAATTGAATCTGCCTGTATTTGGACACCTTCACCTCATCGCATAAACGGCTCAGGTCGTTGCGCGCCAGGTCCACCAGCATCACGTGCTCGGCATTCTCTTTCGAATCTTCCAGCAACTCTGCGGCGCGCTGCCTGTCGGTAATGTCATTGCCGGTTCTTTTAAAGGTACCTGCAATGGGATGCACCACTGCTTTTCCCTCGTTGATGATGAGTTGCGCCTCGGGCGAAGACCCCATTAGCCGGTAATCGCCGTAATCAAAGTAAAACAGGTAGGGCGACGGATTGATGGAGCGCAGCGTGCGGTAAACGTTGAACTCATCGCCGGTGAAAACCTGGCTGAACCTTCTGCTAAGCACAATCTGGAACACATCGCCGCGCAGGCAGCTCTGAATTCCTTTTCTTACCATCTCCCTGTAATCTTCATCCTTTATCGTTGACGTTTCTTCATCTTTCGTGTTAAAAGGATACACGGGAACATCCTTGCTCCTGATGAGTGATTGAATGACGGCAACATCGCTTTCAAGTCCGGCCACTACGTTCTCACAGATAAATAATTCATCCCTGAAATGATTGATCGCAATAACGTACTGGTACAAACGATAACGGATCAACGGAATGTTTGTTGACTGCCCGTTTGGATTGGAGAACCTGATGGTGTCGAAAAACTGCACCGCATCGTAGGTAGTGTAGCCATAAAGGCCCTGCGCGAATCGGGCTTCCTTCGACGACGGCTGCACATCGAATTGCTGCATGTAGTCCCATAGCCGGCGGGGTATGGCAGACGGGTCACTGATGGAGCTGCGTTCTTCCCGCGAACCCGGGTATTTGATCTCGATGCTGTTCAGGGAGCTGATCTCAACACCGCCGATGGCGTTAACGCAAATAAAGGAATAGCTGTTTTCAGCAGCGTGGTGATCGGCGCTTTCGAGGAGTATCGTGTCGCGAAAACGGTCGCGTACCCTTAGGTAAATGCCTACCGGCGTGAACACGTCGGATAGCATTTTTTTGCACCTGGTCTCTAGTTTTATTTTCTTCATGGTTGTACAATAAAAAACCCCGGAATACTCCGGGGCCTAAATAATATTACATTAACATAGTAATAGCATTACCTGCCCCGCTCGGAGAAAGTATGCCACCACCACTGTTGAATTGTTATTGTTGCCTTCATTGCTGTGCAAAGATGAGGGGATTTTGTTTTAATTGCAAATTTTTTTCAATTTGCCGTTCGTCCACCCCCGCGCTTCGCGCCACCCCCGCCGGCGAAACAGTGCCCTTCGGACAAAACTTAAAACTTAAAAGCTAAAACCCTCTCCCTTCTTAGATATCTCGTCTCACCTTTCACCTTTGCCCTTTGCCCATTACCTCACAACACCCCCTTCGTGCTCGGCAAATAATTGCTGAGCGGATCGCGCACAACGGCCATCCTGATCGCTTTGGCAAAAGCCTTGAAGATCGCCTCTATTTTGTGATGCTCGTTTTCTCCCCTGCACTCAATGTTCAGATTGCATTTTGCAGCGTCGCTGAACGACTTAAAGAAATGATAAAACATCTCGGTGGGCATCTCTCCTATTTTTTCCCTTTTGAACTCAGCGGTCCACACCAGCCAGTTTCTTCCGCCGAAATCAATCAGCACTTTCGCCTCTGCCTCATCCATCGGCAACGCAAAACCATAGCGGTTCATGCCCCGCTTGTCTGCCAGTGCCTTTGCGAAAGCCTCACCCAGCGCTATTGCTGTGTCTTCGATGGTGTGGTGCTCGTCGATGTCGAGGTCGCCGTTGGTACGCAGTGTAAGGTCCATTCTTCCATGCCTGGCGATCTGGTCGAGCATGTGGTCGAAAAATCCGAGGCCGGTGAAGATCTTCGACTTTCCGCTGCCATCTATGTTCAGTTCTATCCTGATCTGTGTTTCGTGTGTATTGCGCTCATGAATTACCTGCCGCAATCCCATTTTGAGGAACTGGTACACTTCTTTCCATGCAGCGGTTTCGAGGGCCACCACGGGACCCAGCTCGTGTATCTCGCCAGCTATTTCCGAGGCGCCGAGATTAGGGTCATTGTTGAGCCAAATGGCCCTGCAGCCCATGTTTTTCGCCAATTGTACATCGGTGATGCGGTCGCCGATAACATAGGAGTTGGCAATATCGTACTCTTCGTTGTCGAGATAGTTCAATACCATGCCGATGCCCGGTTTGCGGGTATGCGCATTATCAGCGGCAAAGGTCCTGTCGATGAGCACGGTGCTGAAGTGAATGCCTTCGCCCTCGAGCGTTTTCATGATGAGATGGTGCAGGGGCAGGAAGTTTTCTTCCGGGAACGAAGGAGTGCCCAGACCGTCCTGGTTGCTGATCATCACCAGTTCATAATCCAGCTCCCGCGCTATCCTGCCCATATATTCGAACACATGCGGGTAAAAGGTAAGCTTGTCAAACGAATCTACCTGGTAGGTGGGCGGCGCTTCGTTAATGAGCGTGCCGTCCCTGTCTATGAACAATATCCTTTTCATTTGGGTCGCAGCTTTTTTACTTCTTCCGCTGTAACCGCATCAGCTTTGTTCCCGAAGCTATTCCTGATATAAGTGAGCACGTCGGCGATCTGTTCGTCCTTCAGCGCGGCCTGCGAAGGCATGGTATTACTGAAGTACTCGCCGTCGATCTCTATTTCTTCATTCATACCGTTGAGCAATATTGTGATGAGCGAATCTTTATCGCCTAACACCCATTTGGTTTGCTTAAGTGGCGGGTTCAAATTAGGCACGCCGGAACCATTTGCCTGGTGACAGGCAAGGCACGTTAAACTATACACTTTTTTTCCTCTTTCCATCGATGCTTTAAGGTCTCCCTGTCCGGAAGCCCGCGTTGATAAAAAGAGCATCGCCGCAACAACCGGCGTTACAACCCATAACTTCATAAATCGTTGATTATTTCTTGTATTCAATTTTCCAGATAGTTCCTTTCACGTCGTCAGAGATATACAATGACCCATCGGCACCCTGCGCGAGCCCACAGGGACGGGTTACAGCATCACCGGGAGATTCCAGTTCTTCTGCACCTTTGAACCCTTCGGCAAACACTTCGTAATCGCCGGACACCTTTCCATCTTTAAACGGCACGAACACTACATTGTAACCTTTTTGTTTCAGTGGCGCCCTGTTCCACGATCCGTGAAAGGCGATGAAGGCGCCATTTTTATACTTTGCAGGGAACTGGTTGCCGGTGTAAAACAGGATGGCGTTTGGCGCCCAGTGACCGGGAAAGGCCATCACCGGTGTATCCATTACCGAACACCTCCCCACCTTCTTTTTGTCGCCGCCGTATTCAGGAGCGAGGATCTGCTTCTTCTGAAATTGGTCGTAGTAGCAATACGGCCATCCGTAGTTGCCTCCTTTTTTGATCATGAACATTTCTTCGGAGGGCAGCTCGGCTCCTTGTTCGGCATTATACATGCCGGGGAACATTTGAAACAGACCATCGCGACCGTGTTGCATGGCAAACAGCGCATTCAGTTTGTCGTTCCAAAACAATCCCACGCAATTGCGGAGACCGGTAGCGTAACGCTCGCCGTCGGCATATGTTTGATTGGCTTTATCAGCTTTAAATTGCCAAATACCGGCGGCATCTTTTAATATCGGGCACGGGTCCTGGCCGAGGGATCCGTTTTCGCGGTCCTTGATCTGGCAGGAGTTTGAGGGTGCGCCAATGTTTACGTATATGTTTCCGGCATTATCGAGGGCGATTGTTTTTGCCGCATGCTGGCGCCTGTTCACCAGGCCCGTTATTATTTTTTCAGGTTCTTGATTCGGATCGATCTCGTTCTTTTCATTGAATTTATAGCGAAACACTTCATCGTCGGTCGTCGCATACAGGTAACCGTTTTTAATAGCGATACCCGATCCCGCAAAATTTCCGAAGGAATTCACGACCTGCGCTTTGCCGCCTGACTCTCGCAGTACAATAATTCCCTTGCCGTCTTTCAGTCTTTCGAGTTTCACATAAATATCGCCGTTAGTATTCACAGCGATGTGGCGGTTAGCGCCAAGTGATTCAGTAATGGTGGCGGCCGAAAAGCCTTGCGGCAATTGCAGGGTAACCGCCCGGGGAACATCTTTCACTTTGGTCGTATCGTTTGCGAAAACTGCAGGCGCCGCAAGCACCATGCAGGCGAACATAAAGAAAACAGCAACAGGTTTCATAACTAATTCGATTTACGTGTAGGACGGTAAAATTACCGATTTATTCTCCCTGAAAGTCACCCAGGGCGGCAAGCAACAATTTATTTTCGTGCGGTGTGCCTACTGTAATGCGCAGGCAACCCTCGCAAAGTTCCACCCTGCTCCTGTCGCGAACCACGATGCCTTTTGTAAGAAGATAACGGTAAATGCTGACGGGCTGCGTTACCTCCACAAGCAGAAAATTCGCGTCGGAGGGATGAATCTTCCTGACAACGGCAAGCTCCCGCAAATTCTTTTCCAGCAGGATGCGTTCATTCACAATCTCGCGTATCATATCGTTCACTTCCTGCACGTTATTCAGTGCCTCGAGCGCCAGTTCCTGCGATGCCTGGTTAATATTATAGGGAGGTTTAATCTTGTTCAGTATCCCGATGATCTGTTCAGAAGCAAAAGCCATACCTATTCTCAGTGCGGCGAGACCCCAGGCTTTTGACAGCGTCTGCATCACCACCAGGTTGGGGTACTCCGGCAGTTCGCGTGTAAAGGATTTGAATTTTGAAAAATTGATATAGGCCTCATCAATAACCACCAGGCCGAAGTAATTATTCAATAGCGCCTCCACATCGTCCCTGTGCAGGGAATTGCCCGTAGGGTTATTGGGTGAGCAAAGGAAGATGAGTTTGGTGTTGCCATCGATGGCATTGGCCAGCGCTTCGAGGTTCAGTTGGAAGTCGGGAGTGAGGGGAACTTTTTTTACCGGAACGTCGTTGATATTCGCGCTCACTTCGTACATGCCGTAAGTAGGCGGACAAATAACAATATTATCCACTGCGGGTTCGCAGAACGCGCGTATCAGCAGGTCGATGCATTCGTCGCTGCCGTTGCCGAGAAAAATATTGGAAGAAGCAATGCCTTTTATGGCCGACAGCCGCTCCTTCACTTTAAGTTGCAGGGGGTCGGGATAGCGGTTATACCAATGTGTTAGCGGCGAGCCGAAGCTGTTTTCGTTGGCGTCGAGGAACGTGCTGGCCTCACCCTTGAATTCATCACGCGCCGATGAGTAAGGTGTGAGGCGTTTAATATTTTCTCTTACGAGCTCGTTGAGATTAAACATAGTTTGGTTTAATTTTTCAGGTCATAACTGCAATCGGCAAAGGGCAAAGGTGAAAGGGCAATAAATAGTTGTTTCATTTTATTAAATTGTTTGTTATAAGCATCGTAATACAAACAAACCGTTTGTCCACATATTCTTCTGGTTTGCCCATTGCCCATTGCCTATTGCCTATTGCCCATTGCCTATCGCCCATTGCCTACTCCCTGT
>CAMPGT010000084.1 GCA_946885665.1 uncultured Chitinophagaceae bacterium
GCGATCAGCTTACTGACTTTTATAAATATGTAGATGAGCCTTTCGGCGACTCTGCCACGTTGCTTAACTGGGCAATTTCAAAAAAGGCCCGCGAACATGTAACGGTAGCGCTTTCAGGTGACGGTGCTGACGAATTGTTCTGGGGCTATCCACGGTACAACAAGTGGGAAGACATAACAAAATACAATACCTACCCTGTTCTTTCCAAAATGATCAGCGCATCTTCCTGCATGGTGCCCGTGTTCAGTGTGCGCAATAAATTTCAGCGGATATTTGGAAACGATGCTGTTGACCGCCATTTTGATGCTTTTCTTATGCCCGGGTTTCGCTCGGTGCTGCGCGAGCCCATAACCAACCGAAAAATGTGGGCTACCGATGGCATAGAACGTATAAAAGGCAGAAAGGACCTTCCCGCAGTTCTTGATATCAAAACTTATCTCGCCGACGCAATGCTCTACAAGGTAGACCGCGCCAGCATGGCTGCCAGCCTTGAAGTGAGGGTTCCCTACCTTGACAACAAGATCGTTGACTATGCTTTAAACCTCGACTTTGGCGAAAAGTCAAATGACCGGTTCAGAAACAAGGCGATTTTGAAAAACCTGCTTCTCAATCTGGCTCCGCATTATAATGTTCACAGGGCAAAGAAGGGATTCAACTTTCCCAGGAAAAAATGGCTCAGGGAACAGTGGAAAGAACTGGTTATGCAAACCGTGAAGCCCGAAGCGCTCGCCAGTCTTGGCCTGGACCCGAAGCCTTTTCTTTCGCTGGTAAAAGACTTTTACGACGACAAGCGCAAGCAGGATGTGGAAGTATGGTATCTTTTTAGTCTCACGCTCTGGAAACAACAGTTTGACAGGATGGCGGGCCAATTATCCTGAAGAAAAGTACATTATCTTTACGCCTCCCAAAAAAATAAGATTTAAACATCAATCAAAACGGCATAGACAGCATTGAGTTATCCGGGCAATATGACATCCATAAACGAAAGTTCACCGAGAATACTTATGCTGCTTTACAGCCTGCCACCAATGCCAATGGGAGGCGCCGAAGTGCAGGGAACGAAACTCGCTGCGTCGTTGAATGCTGCGGGCATTCAAACGAAAGTCATCACTTGGGGAAAACTGTGGCACCGAAAGAACGGTGTGTACGAGCAAATGCCTTTTACCAGGATCAGGTCGCTACTCAATTTGATAACAGATTTGCCTTCGCTGCTTGTCAGAAAAAAAGCCGATGCACCCAAAGCTGTTAAGATTGATTACGACGACAGCAGGGAGGTAACCAACCAGGTAACAGGCAAGGTGGGCGTCGCGATGATCCTGCGCTACCAATTATTCTATTTTAATTGCCTGATTTACCTATGGCTGCGGCGAAAGCAATTTGACATTATCCACGTACACATGATGGAGTGGCCTGCGTTTGTTGGCGTGAGAATTGGAAAACTGCTGAACAAACCCGTCGTGATAAAAGATTCAACGATGAACGGGATTTCCAATATCCTACGATATCCGCGCGGCGCAAAGAAGCAGAAAGATATCGCAGGTTATGCCCATTGCGTGGCAATGACCGGCATGATTAAAGAAAATTACCTGAAGGCCGGCGTGCCGCCAGACCGTATTACCACAATACCGAACGGTATTCAAATAGAACCACGCCCCGATGCAAATAAAGTATGGGGGCAGCGCGTCATTTTTGTCGGCAATCTCACCCAACAGCCCGCCAAAGGCATCGACATATTATTGAAAGCATGGAGAACGGTTGTTGAACAATATAGCGAGGCAACGTTGCAAATCGTGGGCAACGGCGACTTGCATGCCTATCGGGCCTACGTCGATGCCAAAGGGATCGGCTCGTCGGTAAAGTTTATGGGCAAGCAGCAGAATGTAAGGCAGCTACTGCTTGGTGCAGATATCTTTGTGCTCCCGTCCAGAAGGGAAGGAATGTCGAACGCAATGATGGAAGCGATGATGTGCGCGATGCCGGTGGTGGCAACAGACGTTTCAGGAAGCCAGGACCTCGTTACGCACAACGAATCCGGCCTGCTGGTGCCTTCCGCAGACAGCGGCAAACTCGCAGAGGCAATTATAACCATGTTGCGCGATCCCGAGCGGGCTGTAGCGATGGGTAAAAAAGCTTACGAGAGCGTAAAAGAAAAATGCAACATAGAAACAGTTGCGCTAAAATATATCGGCTTGTACAATCAAATACTTGAAAGGGATTGACGAAGAAAAATATTTTATTGCTGGTGAACCAACTGCATGGCGGCGGTGCGCAAAAGGTAATCGCCAACCTCAGTATTCAGCTGCAAGGCGACTACAATGTTGCATTGGCCATCTACAACGACATCGATAAAATCGTTTTTCCCTTTGCAGGCGAACTCATCAAAATTAGTCTCCCGTTCTCAGCCGATACGCACAACAACAATTTTTTCAAAAGAACCTATCGGTCGCTGGTGCTGTTTCGAAAACTGAAGAGAATAAAGAAAGAGAAAAAAATTGCCGTTTGCATCAGTTTCATGGAGGCATCGAATATCGCGAACATCCTGTCGCGCTATAACGAGAAAACCGTGTTGAGCGTAAGAAGCTACCTGAGCAAAGAGTTCCTGGATCATCGCAGACTGCTGATTTTCAAGAATGTGATAAGATTTCTATACAGGAGAGCAAACGCGATCATTGCGCCCTCGGAACTGATAAAAACAGACCTTGTCAATAACTTCGGCGTACCGGAAAATAAAATTTCCATCATCTATAATTTCATTGATCAAAAGATTATTGAAGAAAAGCAGCAGGGATATGTTGATCCGGAAATAGAGAAAGTATTAAATAGTCACCCGGTCATTATCAATGTGGGCCGTATCACGTACCCGAAAGCACAATGGCTCTTGCCAAAGGTGCTGAAAAGAGTGCAGGAAACGGTGCCGGGGGCAAGGCTGGTAATACTTGGAGAAGGGCCGATGGATGTTAAAATTAAGGAAGAGGCGGACCAAAGCGGCCTGGCTGTATACACACCCCAATCACCGATCGGCGAAAAAGGTTTTGACATCTATATGCCGGGCTTCACGGTTAACCCTTATCCCTATTTGAAAAAAGCTGCTGTTTTCATCAAGTCGTCGGTGTACGAAGGCTTTCCAAATGTGATCATCGAGGCGATGGCCTCGGGGCTTCCCATCATTTCATCCGACTGCACATCGGGGCCGCGGGAAATTTTGAGCCCCGATACACCAGTGTCCACGACAGCCCACAAACTGGAAGAAGCACCTTACGGCTTGCTTACGCCGGTTTATAGTGAGGAAACAAATAATTTAGAACAGTACCTTACGGCTGCATCCGGTGCCGTTATTGAAATATTGACGAATAGCGAAAAAAAGAATTATTACATAAAACAATCACTGGAAAGAGCGGCACAGTATGAGAAAGAAATTATCATGCGCCAATGGATCCGTGTAATCGAAAATAAACCTTGAGAATATTATTTATACATAACCGGTATTTACAGAGTGCAGGTGGTGAGGACACCACCCTGGAAGCCGAAGCCAACCTGTTAACTTCCAAAGGGCACGAAGTGCGCATCCAACTGTTTGATAATAATGACATGGCAAAGGGGATAATTCACAAAGTGAAGGGCGGCATCAGATCCATATATAACAGGCAATCGGCAAGAAAAACAGGCGCCTCCATAAACGAATTCAAACCCGACATTGTACACGTACATAACTTTTACTTTACCGCTTCGCCATCGGTACTGATAGAGGCCCGGCGGCACAGGGTTCCTGTAGTAATGACCGTTCAAAATTACAGGCTCATTTGCGCCAACTGCCTGCTGCTACGCGATAACAAAGTTTGCGAGCTTTGTGTTCATCACGATTTTCCATGGTATGGCGTCAAGTATAAGTGTTATCACGAGTCGGCTGTCCAAAGTGCCATGGTGGGCGCCATTGGAGCTATCCATAAATGGATAGGCACATGGAAAAATAAAGTTGACGTGATGATAACGCCGGCAGCTTTCATAAAAGCAAGACTCGCGAATTCTTCTTTAAATGTAGAACCGGGCAAAATCCTCGTTAAGCACAATTTCATCGAGGATCCCGGCTTATCACCTGCAGCATCACGAAAGCCATTTTACCTTTTTGTGGGAAGACTGTCAGAAGAAAAAGGCGTAGAAATATTGCTCAAAACGTGGAAGGGTTTTCCGGAAAGCCGGCTCATCATCGCCGGTGACGGACCCGACAGGGAGAGGCTCGTTAGTTCATATGGGCAAATAGCCAACGTGACGTTCGTGGGAAAGAAAACGCACCAGGAGATCATCGCACTAATGAAAGAATGCCGCGCACTGATCTTCCCTTCTATCTGGTATGAAGGGCTTCCGCTCACAATTATTGAAGCTCTCGCTACCGGCACACCAGTGATCGCCTCCAGGCTGGGCGCCATGCAGGAAATGATCCTACATGGAAAAAACGGTTTGCTGTTCGCACCCGGCGACACAAATCTGCTTTCACGGGCGATCGATACGTTTGAAAAAATAAGTAGCGAACGCCAATATTCCATTTACAATAATGCCAGAGAAACGTATCTTGAAAAATATCATCCTGAAAAATGTTACCAGGAGGTGATGAATATTTACAACAGCGTTCTTTCTATTGGCACAAGAAATTAATATATTAAAAAAGCATAAGCACGAATCGGTAATTGTTCTGCTGATCGTTTCGCTGATCGTTGGCACTTTCCTGAGAGTATCGCTGCTGCTTCTCTATCCGCTGCTCGTGGCATTTCTTGTGCTCTTTTACCGGCTGAGGTTCAGCCGGGCTTTGCTTATTTTGCTCGGCCTGATTTGCGTCGTTTTCTTTTTATCCCTCTATCCCCATTTGTTCCTGAAGTACAAGCTGGTATCGCTTTTCCATCTCCTGCCCTTTATCGTTCTGCTGTTTGCAAAGCCGGCTGCGAAGTATAAAGACATCAACTACTCGCAGTTATTCATCAATTGCTTAACAGTGGTGGTAGCCATCAATGATGTTGTCGGATTTGTGCAGTTTATGAGAAACCCCAAATCCGACGACAGCTTCAATGGAATCTATACCCAGTTTTCGCTGTCGTTAAACGGATTGATGCTATTGAACACGCTTGTCTTTTATCACTATTTCTTAAAATATATTTACAAAAGAAGATTGCGCAACCTGTTCATCAGTCTGTTCTTTCTCGCTTCAGCAGTATTGTGTTTCTATGGGGCAGGACTGATCGTATGCATGGCCGCCCTTATCCTAAGTCTATTTCGCATTAATATCAAGTCCCTTCTCACAACCTTTTTCGCGGCGGTCATTTCAGTAACGGCTGTTTATTATTCAATGAAAATCGTCAAGCCAAAAACTCTTCAGTATAATATTGAAAACATCAAAAATCTGGTAAAACGCGATTTGAGATATGGCCCGAGAAAGATCCTTTCATTTTACAACTATTACCATTCGTACCCGCATAATGCAAAGGACTTTTTACTGGGATCGGGTCCCGGAACCTTTAATAGCCGCAGCGCGTTTATGGTGGGTAGCCCGTCGTACTTTACGGGAGTCGGTTTTATCAAGGATGCCGATCAACCGTATTATTTTAAGAACTTTGCTTACACTTTGTGGAACGAAAAGAATACGATCAAGTCGCTGTACATGGATGGATTCCGGAACCAGCCCTTTTCGACGGTTCTCGCATTCCTGGGCGAGTACGGCCTCATTTTCACAGTGGCCTTCTTCATACTCTATTACCGACTGTACAGAAAAACCGCAAAGGCATATTATCTTATCAAAAACGAACCGGATGCAAGGATAATTTTCAGGTATTCTAAATTTCTTATCATCTTGCTGCCCCTATTGTTATTAATTGACAATTACCTGGAATATCCTGAAGTAATGCTATTAATTGTATTGTCGATAAAACTGGCGCAAATAGACCTTCTTACAAAACACCAAACTCTTTCTGCGGATGCAACTTAAACAGCAGGCCCTTGACTTCATCAGAAAACAAAGTTTTGCACCAGGATTTGCAGGACTGTTTGTTAATCCATTCTATTTTTTGCGCAGGCAGCTTTTTAAGAATATCAGATCGCTGGCGCCCAGGCTCAAAGGGAGACTGCTGGATTTTGGCTGTGGCAGAAAACCTTACGAACAATTGTTTACCGTGGACGAATACATTGGAATCGACATGGAGCAAACCGGTCATGAGCACACCCTCTCAAAGGTGGACGTGTATTATGACGGAAAAACAATTCCCTTTCCCAACGAGCATTTCGACAGCATATTTTGCAGTGAAGTATTCGAACACATTTTCAATCTTGACGAAGTTATCCCGGAAATAAAACGTGTTCTAAAAAGAGGAGGACAAATACTGGTTACGGTGCCCTTATGCTGGAATGAACATGAAACCCCTTATGACTTTGGCAGGTATACTTCTTTTGGAATAAAGCATGTCATGGAAAAACATGGTTTTGAAGCTACTGAGGTAAGGAAAAGCGGAAACTTCTTCCTGGTGAACATTCAACTGTGGGCCCTGTATTTTCACAATACGATTCAGTTAAAAAACAAGATGGCGGCATTCGTTCTTAGAATGCTCTTCATTATCCCCATCAATCTAATTGGATTAATATTGTCGCCGCTTTTTCCGCGAAACGACTCGCTGTACTTCAATAATATTGTTCTCGCAAGGAAGGCCTGAGAAAATTACAGCGAAACCTGTGCAGGCGTTCTGTCCTTGATGCTGTGATACATCTCAGTGAGCGTTTCCCTGATGCCGTAAGTAAATTGCCATCCCGGGTAATGTGACTGAAATTTGCTGACGTCGCTGATGTACCAGATGTGATCGCCGATCCTGTTCGTGTCGGAGTAAGAATAAGATAGCTTGTTGCCGGTTATTTCTTCGCACATGGCAATGGCTTCCAGCATGGAGCAGTTGGAATAACGGCTGCCGCCGGCATTGTACACTTCGCCAAAACGTGGGGCCTGGTAAAAGTGCCAGAACATGTTCACCAGGTCATAACTGTGGATATTATCCCTCACTTGTTTGCCTTTATACCCAAAAATCGTGTAATGATTTCCGGTAATCGCGCATTTCATCAGGTAAGCGAGAAAGCCATGCAGTTGCGCACCCGAGTGGTTAGGGCCCGTGAGGCACCCGCCCCTGAACACGCCCGTACGCATGTCGAAATATTTTCCGTACTCCTGCACCATAATATCGGCCGCCACCTTCGACGCGCCAAATACAGAGTGCTTGGAGTGGTCGATGCTCATCTGCTCATCAATACCTTTTTCAAAATAAGGGTGGTTCTTATCTATTTCCCACCTTGTTTCTTCTTCCACCAGCGGAAGCAGATTGGGATTGTCGCCGTACACCTTGTTTGTCGAGGTAAAAATGAACACCGCCTCGGGGCAGTTGAGCCGCGTAAGCTCCAGCAGGTTCAGTGTGCCGGTGGCATTGACGCTGAAGTCGGTAAGCGGTTCCTTTGCCGCCCAGTCGTGACTGGGTTGCGCAGCGGTATGTACGATGAGGGAAATATCAGCTCCGTATTTTTTAAAGATCACTTCCAGGTCGGCGTAGTTCCTGATGTCGATGGCGATATCCTTGTAGTTCGGGTATTGCGCCGCCAGCCTGTTGCGGTTCCAATCGGTTGATGCCTCTTTGCCAAAGAAATACTGGCGCAGATTATTGTCGATGCCAATGATAAGGTCAAACTTGCCGGCGAAAAAAGAAACGGCTTCGCTGCCGATCAGTCCACCTGATCCGGTAATTAGGGCTATTTTCATCAGAAATTGATTCTGTCAAATTTAGGCAAATGCAACCTTACGCAAGCGAAGTTTACAAAGCACGAACAAAATAATAAAATGGGGATTGGTGGTAAGGTACCTTTTCCAGAGCTTTCCGGGTTCCTGAACGAGGCGGAAGAACCATTCGAGGCCGGCCTGTTGCATCCATAACGGGGCCTGGCTGATGTTGCCCGCGTGAAAGTCGAATGCCGCACCAACGGCCATCATGGCCGCATTAACTTTACCGAGATGGCTGGCCACCCATTTCTCCTGGCGGGGACATCCCCTGCCTACGAGAACGATGTTGGCACCGCTGTCGTTAATCTTTTTAATATCGGCGAGATCCTCTTCGGGTGTAGCTTCCCGAAACCTGTCGGGATGAATGCCGGCGATTTTAACCCCAGGGTAATTGATATTGATGAAAGCTGTGAACTTTTCGAGTGTAGCCGCGGTACTTCCATAGAGATACACACTCAACTTTTCCTCGCTGGCCCTTGCCAGTACATATTTGGTAAGGATCGGACCGGTTACCCTGTCTTCGAGCCCTGCCTTATAAAAGCTGTTCAGTGCCCAACGTATCGGTTGGCCATCCGGCACTACCATATCGAGCGAGTTAACCATGTACCGCAATGATTTATCTTTCACGGTTTCTATGAGGCCGTGAACGGCGAGCGCCGACATACCGAAACTCTTCTTTTGCCTGGCAGCGTTGATAATCGTTTCGGACGCCCTGCTGTAATCCGTAACACTATAGTTAGCAGTAAATAACTGGTATTTGGTGTCTTCTGCCACTTCCGCAAGCGACGGTGCCGGAATCGGCATTCTGCGGCGGAGAATCGAGTAGGCAAACTGACCGCCTGTTTGCCTGATGATCCTGAAGTCGAGCCCGAAGCTGGCGTTCCTTACATAAAAGGCGTCGAATTCGAACCGGCGAAATATTGTTGCAAAATCTTTTGCGGGTCCGCGGTAGCCCTTTACCTGCGACAAGCCGGTAATGCCCGGTTTCACCATATTGCGGAATTTATATCCCGCCACCACCTGGGAGAACTGGTTGCAGTCGGTGATCATGTGGGGCCTTGGACCCACAACACTCATCTGACCTGCGAGTACATTGAGAAATTGCGGAAATTCGTCGAGATTGGTAAATCGCAAAAATTTACCAAGCCGGGTGATCCTGTTATCATCTTTTGATGCCTGAACGTGATTTGCCTCTTCATTCTGTACCATTGTGCGGAACTTAATACATCTAAAAATCTTGCCCCCCTTTCCAACACGGCGCTGGATAAAGAAGATGCCTCCTTTCGAATCCAGTAAGATTAATAAACTAAGAACGGGCGTGAGCCAGGAAAGAACGCCCACTACCATGATGAGGGAAAAAGCTATATCAAATAGCCTTTTAAAGAAAAAATACTTAGGTTTTTCATCAACGTAGTGCCTCAGTGAAACTTTTTCCTTCACCCTGCCAACGGTAAGGTGAGCTAACTTTAGTGCCGTTTTCATACATCAATTACTGGGGATATCCCCCCGATTGGATTTAAAATAGTTTTTCAAGAATTTGTCTCTCAATGCGATACGTGAAAGAACAAATTGATTACTGATAAGGTCGTACAGGTACTAACCGCAATTCCAATCTGACCGTATTTGGCTTTCAAACGTTGCACCGGCCGCAAAATTGCATTAAAAGTTAAATTAACCCGTTAATTACCAACCAGTCATTCAAAAAACAACAAAAAACCTCATGTTCATATAAGTGGATGCACTTATATGCTAAGAGTTCATTTACAGGTAATCTGCTCACAAGCTGAAAAAGGAACCATCGTTCCAAAGGGGGATAGCAGTAGTTTACCAATATTGATACCAAAACTATTAGTTTTGCGGACCTTTAACTTATTTTCTGAATTAACGACTATGTACGAAAAAGACTATCACAGCCAGGACCTTGGCGGCTCATCCTTCCTTGTTACAGGCGGAGCAGGATTCATTGGATCTCACATTGCAGAATACCTGCTTAACAAAGGGGCCGGCAAGGTGCGGGTGCTGGATAATTTCAGTACTGGTTCCAGGGAAAATATTGAAGATTTCAGGCGTTTCGGTTCGTTCGAGATGATGGAAGGCGACATTACCGACCTCGACACCTGTGTGCAGGCCATGCAGGGAGTAGATTACGTGCTTCACCAGGCAGCGCTCGGTTCCGTGCCGCGCTCCATCAATGATCCGATAACCACCAACCAGGTTAATGTAAACGGGTTCCTCAACATCCTGGTTGCGGCGCGCGATGCCAAAGTGAAAAGAATGGTGTATGCTGCAAGCTCCAGCACTTACGGCGATCATCCGGCGCTGCCGAAAGTTGAGCACGAAATCGGCAGTCCGCTGTCACCCTATGCTGTGAGCAAATACATCAACGAACTTTATGCAAGTGTTTTTTCACGCACCTACGGTTTCCACACCATCGGCCTTCGCTACTTTAATGTGTTCGGCCCGCGGCAAAATCCCAAAGGACCGTATGCGGCAGTGATCCCGCTTTTCATTAAAGCGGCAATGAACGGTGAACCTGCACTGATTAACGGCGACGGACAAACGAGCCGCGATTTCACTTTCGTGGAAAATGTCGTTCAGGCAAATATCAGGGCGGCTTTTGCGCCATTAGATAAACACGACGTGGTGAATGTGGCCTGCGGCGGCATGACAAGCCTGAATGATTTGTGGAAAATGATCTCTGCTTCGCTTAATGTAAACATACCTCCCACGTACGCCCCCCCTCGTACCGGCGATATCAAGCACAGCCTCGCCTCCATTGAAAAAGCGAAAAAACTTTTCGGCTACGAGCCTTTTATTGAAATGAAGGATGGATTGAAAGAAACGATCAGGTGGGGGAAGTTGAGTGGGAACAGGCAGGCAAACGGCAATGGACAAAGGTGAAAGGGCAAAGGTGAAAAGTTTTCTGTTTAAAAATAAACAGTATTATTAAGCGCTCTTTTCGAAGATTGATGCAATGTGTTCTTTTGTAAACCATTCAACAAAAGAAGTTTCACATTTACTTGTTTTATTGTAAAAAGATATTCTTTGCCCTTTGCTCAGTACATCACCTGCACACTAAACTTATTATTCACGGCGCCTAATTCTTTTGCGGCGGCATCGCTGATGCGGAGAGCAAGGCCGGCGCTTTCCTTCATATCGGGAAGCTCACCAAGCACTTTTGCATAAACACTTTTATCGGTCTGCGGAAAAACGATCCTGACGATCGTCCCAACCGTAACGTTGTTGATCAGCGCATAATATTTACCGTCGTTCCATCCGCTGGTGCTCCTGAAAACACCGGCAACGCCGGAATGATTTTTTCCGCCATCGCGGTACTGGCTTTTGAAATACCCTCCACCCGCTTCACCAACTGCCGCAGGTGTTTTTTGTTCGGTCTGTGCCGAGGCCGATGGAGTCTGTGTTGTTGTGTGCGTTGGGGTAGCCGGCTGTTGCCTGGCCACATCATTTCCTCCGTTCACTTTGAGATATCCCACGATCAGCCTGGTTCCTTCTTTGGCGTCATCGCGATTGATGTTGTTCCATTTCTCGAGCCGTTCAATGGGTACCTTGTTGTAGTTCACACTTATCCGGTACATCCATTCCCGGTGTCCCACCACATGGTAAACCGGCTGCAGCTCCTCACCTGCCTGCCTTGAATCGGCCTGCGTGAAATTGGAAGCCGTTAACGGTACCTGGATCGACTGGCCAATTTCCAGTGGCTTGTCTATTGGCAGTTTATTGAAAGACGCCAACTCACGGGCCGCAACATTATACGCTCTGCCGATGCTGTACCAGGTCTCCTTCGCGGCAACCTGGTGGTTCAAATAGAGTTTAGGAGTTATGCCCTGTACTATGTAGTCCTGCCCCACCACCACATTCACCGATACAAGAGCGATCAACAAAAAGAAAAACCTGCTTCTGTTCATAGTCATCTGATTTCAGCCGTAAAGATGAGTAATTATGCGTAATTATTTAATTGTTTTCGCTTTTAAGGACCCTCCATTCTTTCGGATAATAATTATTGATCCGGTTACCTAATAATTTGATCCATCCCAGGTTATGTCCGTTGTAACTAACAACCGCCCATCCCTTTTTATCCGTATCTATCGTAACTTCTTCTTTCCTCAAATATTGCAGGGCGTCGTTTCTTTTTAACGAAAAATTGTTAAAATTTTTATTCACTAGCGTGGAAATCGCCAGCTCATGAGCCGGAACCAGTTCCTGCCTCATCAACTTTCCCACGGCAACGCCCGCCTTTTTAATGTAAAGCGCCGATTGCACAGCAGCCAGCTCCTCCGCCAATCGAACCGGGAATGCGAATACCGCGGCGCCGGCATCATACAACTGAACCTTGCCCGGCTGCCGGAGCCATGGGTGGATAAGCGACGCTTCTTTGTTGGGCAGCGCGGACAGCTTGCTTTTTTTGAGGGCCTTAAAACGATCACCACCGTCGTTCTTCCTGAAACATGCCACATACAATCCCTCTCCTTTCACCTTGTCGGGGAAAAATCTATATCCTGCCGCAGCATGATTGGTGCTGTGCGATTCCACGATGTTCCAGTCATCATGAATCTGTACGTGAAGCGATTCGAGGTCGAAGGTGGTCATTAACCAGTCTGCAATGTCTTCATCTTCCTCTACGGAATAAGAGCAGGTGGAGTAAACGAGCAGCCCTCCCTGTTTCAGCGATGCATAGGCAGCCGTGAGTATGCGCTTCTGGCGCTGGCTGCACATCGCCACCAGCTCCTCGCTCCATTCGCTGATGGCGCCAGGATCCTTCCTGAAGAGGCCCGACCCGGAACAAGGTGCATCCACTACCATCACATCGAAAAAATTTTCGAGCCTTGAAAAATCCGAAGGGTCGTTGTTGGTCACGATTACGTTCGCTCCACCCCATTTGGATAAATTTTCTGTGAGTATGCCCACCCTCGATTTGATCACTTCGTTGCTCACCAGAACGCTATCCTCATGTATCAAAGATTGTATCAATGTTGATTTGCCGCCCGGTGCCGCGCAAAGGTCCAGCACCCTGAGTGATGTATTCAAATCGCAATGCTGCGCCAGGCATTGTTCAATGAACATGCCCGATGCCTCCTGCACATAATAAACGCCCGCATGCAATAATGGATCAAGAATAAATGAAGGCCGCGAAGGCAGATAATACCCATACCTGCTCCAGGGAACTTTTTCTGCATAGTCGAAGATAGCGTCATGGCTCTTTGCCGGGTTCATTCTTACGGACACCACCTGGTTGCCGCTTTCATGCACTTCGGCAAAAGATTTTTCATCAAATCCCTCTGCAGCGTGCAGGGCTTCCAGCAGCCCGACGGGCAGTTTATTTTCCATTCCGCTCACACATTTTTGATTTCGGCAAGCAGTTGTTGCAACACATTTTTGGCGTCGCCAAAAAGCATGGAAGTTTTGGGTTGAAAGAAAAGTTCGTTTTCTATGCCGGCGTATCCGGGTTTCATGCTTCGCTTGTTAACGATGGTCATTTTTGCGAGCTGCACCTCGAGTATCGGCATTCCGTAGATCGGTGATGAGGGATCGCTTTTTGCGGCAGGGTTCACCACATCGTTTGCACCCAATATCAATACAACATCTGTTGTGGGAAATTCTTCGTTGGCCTGTTCCATTTCGAGAAGCTTGTCGTAGCTCACGTCTGCTTCTGCAAGCAGCACATTCATGTGACCCGGCATGCGGCCAGCCACAGGGTGTATGGCATACTTTACTTCCACGCCTTTATCGGTCAGCAGTTTTTCCAGTTCATGACACGCATGTTGCGCCTGTGCCACTGCCAGGCCATACCCCGGCACTATCATCACTTTCGAGGCATAGCTCATCACCACTGCCGCGTCTGTTACCGAAATTTCTTTGTAGGCGCCCTGTTCCTTTTGCGCACTTCCTGATTTGTGCGCGGCGCCGCCAAAGGATCCGATCAGCACATTTTTCAGCGAGCGATTCATTGCACGGCACATAAGAATGGTAAGCAATGTACCGGCGGCGCCCACAAGAATACCACCGGTCAGCATTACTTTGTTGTCATACAAAAACCCTCCGCAGGCCGCTGCCACGCCAGTGAAAGAATTCAATAAAGAAATAACGACGGGCATATCTGCACCACCGATTGGGAACACGAAGCATACGCCATAGAGGAGGGACAGAAAAAGAATGCTGTAAAAAATAATTTTCAGTTGCGGGAATGAAGTTTGCAGCTCACCCGCAGGCAGGTTACCTGAAGCGATTAAAAGGTAAATGCTGAGCACAACCACAACAAAGAATACTACCAGGTTGAAGATGTGCTGGCCGTTGAAAGTAAAATCTTTTATTTTCCCGTTAAGCTTTCCCCAGGCAATAATACTTCCTGCAAAAGAAATGGAGCCGATGATCACGCCCAGTAAGATGATGAGTAATTCGCCAAAAGGCAACGCATTCACTGGTGAATCGGCCGCAAAAGAATAATT
>CAMPGT010000085.1 GCA_946885665.1 uncultured Chitinophagaceae bacterium
TTCTAATCCTGAAACAGTGGATTTTGAAATGGATATTTTTTGGGTGGAAGTTCCCGGAGAAGATCCCATTGCGTGGCTACAGAAATACCCGAACCGTTTCAGGCTCTGCCACATAAAAGATCGCGAAAAAGGTGCGCAGAAGGGTGATGGCAAGACGTCAACCGACCTGGGAACCGGTTCGCTCGATTATAAAAAGATATTGCGCGTAGCCAAGGAAAATGGCATGGAATATTACATTGTTGAGCAGGAGAAATTTACGAACAGCACGCCGCTGAAGAGCGCGAAAGTGGATGCGGATTATTTGAAGACTTTTAAATTTTAGCTTCAGTTCAACAATAACTTCCTGAACGCGACGCTGTCGCCGTTGAATACATTAAAGTCAACCTTACTCACAATACCGTTAACCCTGCCTGTTTCGCTGTACTGCCAGAAATGCCAGTCGCGGTATATGCGGGGTTTTCCTTTGTTAATGTAATGCGCAACCCATAACGGGTAGTCGTCAAATTCCGCGTCGAGGTATTGACGGTAAAAATCAACATTTGTGTAGATGATCGGCTTCACGCCGTAATAATGTTCAACGGTACTGAGCCATTCCCGTACGCGCTGCCGTAATTTAGCGGCGGGTACCCCATAAGCCTGCTCAACATCCAGCACAGGAGGCAGGTCGCCGGGTTCCAGGGTAACACTGCTGATGAAATTTTCGGCCTGCGTTTTTCCGCTTTTGGTGGCCAGGAAAAAATGGTAGGCGCCTCTTGTGAGGTTCGCACGTTTTGCTCTTTTCCAGTTTCTGCTGAAGTATTTGTCTTCGTTGATATTTCCCTCCGTGGCCTTGATAAAAGTAAAGCTGATGCTGACGTTATCAACGCTCATTGCCTTAACACGGTCCCAGTCGATGATGTGCTGGTATTTTGAAACATCGATGCCATGAACGGAGTAATTGGTGGGGATGTCTATTCCAAATTCGTCATAACGCACATACTCTGCCTTGCGCGAAAGCCACCATTCACGTATCCACATGCCCAGCATCAGCGCAATGCTTGCGCAAAGCGTGATGATCAGCATTCTCCAGATGGTGTCGGTTCTTTTTTTAATGCCCATTTACTGGTGCAAAGATATTACCGTTCAGTGCGAATTTCTAAGTTTGTCGAGCAATTGATTGATCATTCTTGCTTCTTCCTCCGAAATGCTCGTGAGGTGCGAGTCGAGTTCGTGGGTGTGGTCGTCGAGATTTTTGAGCAGCGCCAATCCTTTTTCTGAAATCGTTACATCCACCAGGCGGCGGTCATTCTTGCACACCACTTTTTCAACGAGGTCCTTTTTAAGGAGCCTGTCGACGATGCGGCTGGTGTCGCTCATTTTATCGAGCATGCGCTGTCGTATCTGCAGGGTGGACAATGGCTTGCCGGCGCCCCGCAGAATCCGGAGTATATTGTATTGCTGCATCGTAAGGTCGGCCTTTTCAAAAAAGCGTTTGGCCTTTTCCATCGCCCAGTTGTAGGTGTAGATCAGGTTAACGCTCATCTTGTGGTATTCACTGTTGAATTTTGTTTGGTGAATATCATTTTCAATACTCATAAGATGGGTTTATTTCATTTTGGCATTATCATTAGTCGGCCCATACCTTTGTTCCTTCGCTGCAATTGGCGCAAATGTCAATATTCTTTCTTCCCGCGAGCACCTGTTTCCTGAAACCGGCATATTCGCCGTCGCGCCAAATCTCTTTAAAGCTTTTGCCTTTCAGGTTGCCCATCTTATGCTGCGCATCCTTATCGAAGCAGCAGGGTACCACAAGGCCGTCCCAGGTGATCACCGTTGCGTGCCACAGGCGCCAGCAATGATTGTCGAGCGAATTCTTCAAACGGTATTTTCCCGTATGGTCTTTTTTGTAACGGCTGAATTTGGGGGATACAGGGATTAGCTGGTTCGGGTCGTTTTCATAATCATACACCTGCGCCGTTTTGAATCTCACTTCATCCACCCCGCACTCTCCGGCCAGCTTTCTGATGTCTTCAACCTGGTGTTCATTCGGCTTCACCACAAGAAACTGAAAAAAAATGAATGGCGTATCACTTTTTAATTTCTTTTTCCACGCCACCACATTTTTTGCTCCTTCGATCACTTTGCTCAGCTTGCCGCCCCGGCGGTATTGCTGGTACACATCCTGCGTGGTGCCGTCTATCGAAATGATGAGCCTGTCGAGGCCGCTTTCAACCGTTTTCCGCGCATTTTCATCGTTGAGATAGTGGGCGTTGGTGGAAGTGGCGGTATAAATTTTTTTTGAAGAAGCATATTTTACCATCTCCAAAAAATCAGGATTAAGATAGGGCTCGCCCTGGAAATAAAACACAAGGTAAAGGAGGTCCTTCGACAACTGGTCGATCGTATCCCTGAAAAAATTGTTTTCCAGCATCCCCGTTGGGCGCGTAAAGGCCCTTAAACCACTCGGACATTCAGGGCAGCGAAGATTGCATGAAGTTGTGGGCTCGAACGACAGGGAAACCGGCAACCCCCATTGCACCGGCCGCCTGATCCATTTACTGATATAAAAACTGCCCAATACACGGCTCGCGTTCCACATACGCCGAAGCGTAAGCTTGGAGAGCAGGTTCATCGTATCGGTCAGATTAAAGCCGGGCATTATTTAAAGATACATAACAGCCCTTATCTGTACATGAGCTCTCTTACCTTTTCTTTATCTTCCTTTTCTTTCTTCAGGTCGAACATGGTGCCGAATACATAGTCCCACAATGTAGTGCTGACGCCGTATCCCTTGCCTTCATCTTTGTAATGATGCAGGTGATGGTTTCTCCACAAGGGCTTGAGCCATTTGAAGGGCGGGTTCCAGGCGTGGATGGCATAGTGCATGCTGCCATACATTAAATACCCGATGATAAAGCCGGGGAAAAACATGAATACGGCTTTACCCATAACAAGGTACTCTAAAGAAAATATGACGGCAGATATGATAAGACTCGGTACCGGTGGCATGAACAGCCTTTCCTTATCGCGCGGGTAATGGTGATGGTTACCATGCATGATGTACACGAACTTTTTGGCTCGCTCGCTTTCGGCAACATGATGGAAGGCAAAACGGTGCATGAGGTATTCAAAAAGCGTCCAAAATAACATGCCCGAAATAAAAATCAGAATGATCTTCCAGGATGGATTACCGAGGTAGGCGGCCGAATAATAAATCAGTCCCACCGCTATTGGCAGGTACAGCCCCCAAATGACGAGAGGATGCGTTTTTGTGAGCATCTCGAGATAGCTGTTATTGAATAGTTGCGCCTGCCCCTTGTTATTAATTTTTTCGAACTTCATAATTACCTCCTTTCTATTCTACACCAAAAGTACAAATACTGTAGAATTTCTGCTTGCGGCAAATCCGGTTACCTTTGCGCCTCATGTAATCATTTTAAAACCCTCGTTTTTCATGAAACTTGTTTCTTACCTCAGGGATGGCCACGACCAGCTTGCGCTCCTGGTAAACGATCTTTTGTATAACATGGAAAATTTGCACCCCGACCTGCCCGGCAACATGGGCATGTTTCTGCAATACTGGGAAGATAATGGTCCTATGGCGCTGGGAGGCGAAATGATGGTCAATGAAGGAAAGATCGATGACAGAAGGGCCATGCCCGTATCGTCCGTGGAACTGCTCTCGCCCGTGCCGTTTCCTTCATCGTGCAGGGACGGCTACGCCTTCCGCCAGCATGTTGCTGCCGCCCGCAGAAACCGCAACGTGGACATGATCCCCGAATTCGACCAATACCCCATCTTTTACTTTACCAACCATCACAGCATAAGCGGGCCCGGCGAAGTGCTGTGCATGCCGGATCATTTCCAAAAGCTGGATTTTGAGCTGGAAGTGGCCGTTGTGATCGGCAAACACGGACGAAACATAAAAGCCGAAGAGGCCGACCAATACATTGCAGGGCTGATGATCATGAACGATTTCAGCGCGCGCACGCTGCAACGCGAAGAAATGCTGCTCAACCTCGGTCCCGCCAAGGGAAAGGATTTTGCTACTGCTGTGGGCCCGTGGCTGGTTACGCCGGATGAGCTCGAACCCTTCGTGGTGCCGGCAAAACCCGGTCACACCGGTAAAAACTGGAACCTCAGGATGCAATGCAGGGTGAACGGCACGCAGGTTAGCGACGGCAACCTGGCCGACATGGACTGGACCTTCGCCGAAATCATCGAGCGCGCCTCGTATGGGGTGAACCTTAATCCGGGCGACATCATAGGCAGCGGCACAGTGGGGACGGGGTGCTTCCTCGAACTCAACGGCACCGGGAAACGAAACGATCCGGCTTACCAGGAACAATGGCTCCATGAGGGCGACAACATTGAACTGGAGGTGGATGGCCTCGGCATACTAGAGAACATTATCGTTAAAGAGGAAAGCGATTTTTCGATTTTGAGCATTAAGAAAAATGTATGAGCATCTGCTCGACGGGAACAATTATTTTTGCGGCTTAATTACAAACAATGCATTTATCTGACCAGGAAATCATCAGAAGGGATAAGCTAAAACAATTGCAGGACATGGGTATCGACCCATATCCCGCTTCGTTATACCCTGTTAATATAACCGCCGCTTACATTAAGGAAAACTTTAAAGGTGAAACCAACGCCGAAGAATTTAAAGAAATTTCCATCGCCGGCCGCATCATGGGCGTTCGCGACATGGGCAAGGCTTCCTTCGCGGTACTGCAGGATTCAACGGGAAAAATTCAACTGTACATAAAAAGAGATGATATTAAGAATGGAGATGATACTTCGCTGTACGATAAAGTATGGAAACACCTTACCGACATTGGCGACATCATCGGCGTAAAAGGCTTTGTGTTTACAACACGCACTGGTGAAATATCCATCCACGTCCAGGAACTGAAGTTCCTGTCGAAATCGATCAAACCCCTCCCGATCGTGAAGGAAAAAGAAGGAGAAACCTTCGACGCTGTTACCGATCCCGAATTCAAATACCGCCAGCGCTACGCCGACCTGATCATCAACCCTGAAGTGAAACAAACCTTCATCAGGCGCACCAAAATGATCAACGCAATGAGGCAGTTCCTGAATGATAAGGGAGCGCTTGAAGTGGACACGCCGGTGTTGCAAAACATACCCGGCGGCGCCATAGCCAGGCCCTTCAAAACCCATCACAATGCGCTGGATATCCCGCTGTACCTGCGCATCGCCAATGAACTGTACCTGAAAAGACTGATTGTTGGCGGATTTGACTGGGTGTATGAGTTCAGCCGCAACTTCCGCAATGAAGGGATGGACAGAACGCACAACCCCGAATTTACCGTGCTCGAATTCTATGTGGCCTATAAAGATTATTTATGGTTGATGGAAATCACGGAGCAAATGCTCGAGGCTGTGGCTATTGCCACGAACGGTACAACAAAGGTGGTGATGGAAGGGAAGGAGATAGATTTCAAGGCGCCTTACAAAAGACTCACCATGCATGAGGCGATAAAGGAGCACACCGGATTTGATATTGACGGCATGGATGAGAGCGCGCTGAGAGAAGTGTGCCGCAAGCTTTCCATCCCGGTGCAGGCTTCGATGGGTGCAGGTAAACTCATCGACGAAATTTTCAGTGAGAAATGCGAAAAGCATTTCGTTCAACCAACGTTTATCATTGACTATCCTGTTGAAATGAGCCCGCTCACAAAAAAGCACAGGAGCAAGCCGGGACTGGTGGAAAGATTTGAGTTAATGATCAACGGCAAGGAAATGGCCAATGCCTATTCCGAGCTGAACGATCCTCTTGATCAACGCGAACGCTTCGAACAACAGGTAAAACTGATGGAGAGGGGAGATGAAGAGGCGATGTACATTGATTACGACTTTTTACGCGCCCTTGAATATGGCATGCCGCCTACTGCGGGCATTGGCTTTGGTATTGACAGGTTGTGCATGCTGATGACGGGGCAGTCATCCATCCAGGATGTATTGCTGTTCCCTCAAATGAGAAACGAAGAGATCGGCTAGCTGGCCAGCATCTTCTTCACGTTCTCGATGATCTCCAGAATTTCTTTGTTGGTGTAGAACTTATACACTTCATGCTTCACCGACGGATCCAGCGAGCCGGGCACTTTGCGGTACGGTCCAATGATCTCCGCATCCTTATTTGCCGTGATCCTCGCTGCCTGCATGGGTGGGATATTGTAATTTTTTGCGGTGGCGCTTACATTTTCGCCTTTCATCAATTTTGTGAGGCTGTCCACCCTGTTCCAGAGATCGTCCTGGCTGATGACTTTCTGAGAATTATCGGTACCGGTTTCCTGGTAGCTGCCAACGAGTGTGTCGTTTTTGAGGTTGAGAATGTATAATCCCGGTTCTGTTATGGCCACTTCTTTTTTACCTGATGGCGATACCACGGTTATGTTGTCACCATCCGGTTCGAAAGTAATTTCGTTGTGTGTGGTGCCGGGGTCGAGGGTAACGGTGTTTCCCTCCATCTGCACTTTACCACTCGCCATTACCAGCACTTTTTTGTTGTTGGAACAGGAGGTGAAGAGAACGATGGCCACCAGCGCCGGCAGGTAAATAATTCTTTTCATTAACGTGGATTTTAGCGGGATAAATATGCCCCGCTGAACGAGCGGCAGCGGGGCTTGATGTATGTCTTCTTATTTGGAAACTTTTTCAAACTTTTCGTTCACCTTCTTCCAGTTGATCACGTTCCAGAAGGCAGTGAGATATTCTGCCCTCCTGTTCTGGTATTTCAGGTAGTAAGCGTGTTCCCATACGTCAACGCCAAGAAGCGGTGTTCCTTTCACTTCTGCCACGTCCATCAGGGGGTTGTCCTGGTTGGGTGTTGAAGATATTTCGAGCTTTCCGTCTTTTGCTATCAGCCATGCCCAGCCGGAACCGAAGCGAGTGAGGCCCGCCGCGTTGAACTTTTCTTTCAATGCATCAAACGATCCGAAGGTTGATGAGATCGCATCACCGATCTTTCCTGACGGGGCGCCGCCGGCATTAGGAGCGAGTATTTCCCAGAAAAACGAGTGGTTCCAGTGTCCCCCACCGTTATTGCGCACTGCCGGGCTGATGCTGCCGGCTGCTGCCACGAGTTCTTCAAGGGATTTATTTTCATTTGGGGTGCCTGCGATGGCTTTATTAAGGTTGTCAACGTAAGCCTGGTGATGCTTACCATGATGAATCTGCATTGTAGTCGTATCAATATGCGGCTCAAGTGCGTCGTGTGAATAAGGCAGAGCTGGTAATGTGAATGCCATAACTAATTGAATTTATTGATTAAACGATTCGCAAAATTACTGATTAAATAGTTATCCGGCCGATTCGCCTGGTTTTGTGACAATAAGATTACCTTCTTGCCCTGAAGAATTCTTTCATCAGCATAGCACATTCTTCTTTGAGGATACCTTTTGTTAGCGTGGTTTTGGGATGAAAGGGCCACGGTTCGGCCGAAGGGCCGTAGGAGCAATATTTTCTGTAGCCATTTTTTTCGTCGTCGGCGCCGTACACGATCCTGGCAATTTTGCTCCAGTACAATGCGCCTGCGCACATAAGGCAAGGCTCGACGGTAACATAAATGGTGGCGTCGGGGAGGTATTTGCTGCCGAGGTAATTGAAAGCGGAGGTAAGGGCGATGATTTCTGCGTGTGCGGTGGGGTCGTTGAGTTGCTCTACCTGGTTGCTTCCGCGTGCGATGATGCGGTCGTCCTGTACGATGAGCGCGCCGACGGGTACCTCGCCTGCGTCGAATGCTTTTTTTGCTTCTTTCAGTGCTGCCTGCATGAAATGTTCATCGGTCATTGGAGCGAAAATACGAAGGGGGAAAAACTTAAAAGTTAAAAGTTAAAACTGAAGTTCATTGCTTATTGCTCATTGTTCTCTCACGTCTCCCGTTTCACGTCTCAACCTTTTTTTATTTGAGCGTTGCTAACTGGTATCCCCGCTGGCGCGGGTGGCGCGAAGCGCCGGGGATGGACCATTGCCGATTGCCCTCTACCCCCACAAGCTCGCCGCGCCGGCCAACGCGCCTTCTTCCCCTAATTCGGCTTTCCTGAGCGCTACACGTTGGCCAAGATCATCCATAACCTGTTTTGCATCTTTAAAAAACATCTGCCAGGCATTAATAATGTTGCCCCCAATTACCACACTTTCGCAAGGGTGCTTTTGCACATAAGCCGCCAGCACCGCTCCCAGATTTTTTCCAAATTCCGAAAACAACGACAGCACCCTCGGCTGCTCATCAATTTTTGAACACAGTTCCTTTACGCTTTTTATGGTGTCACCGGTCATCTCTTTGTATTTCCTTACAAACCATCTTGTAGATAAATAGTCTTCCGCTGTTGCGTCTTTAAAAGGCGAACGATACAGATTTCCTTCATATATTTTCCCGTCGTGAAATCCTGCAGAGCCCAATCCGGTGCCCAACGTTACCCCAACAACATGTTTGCATCCAACCGCCGCGCCACCAAATACTTCACCCTTTAGAAAACAAGCGGCATCGTTCATCAATGCGATATCATTCTTCTCCACCCCCAGCTCTTTCGCTAAAATCTCTTTTACATTGAGCCCAAACAAACTTTCGAATTTGTCAACGCCTTTAATCAGGCAAATCCCTTCTTCATAATTAAAGGGCCCCGGCATGGCGATCCCGATTTTTCTTTTCACTTCCGGGTGTGCAGCAAATAATCCACTGATCGCCTGTACCCACACTTTTAATATTTCATCGGCGGAGCCTTTTGAATTCACATGTTCTCTTAATACGCTTTCCTTTATCACGCTTCGAGTGGTAAGGTCAACAACTCCGGCCGTAACATGCGAACCGCCAATGTCAACTCCTGTTACACGATAATCCGACATTTTTACTGGGTTGAAATTTTATGGTTTATGATCCTGGAATAGATTGCCGGGTATTTTCCGCTTCGCTTTTCGGCAACCAGTAAAGCTCTATTTCTTCCAGCGATTTTCCCTTGGTTTCCGGAATCATTTTTAATATGAAGAAAAATGCGACTATCGCCATGACCATGTAGATCCAGAAGGTGAACGCGCTGCCGATAGATGCCAGCAGCATGGGAAAGGTTTGTGAAACAAGATAAACGGACGTCCATAGGAAAAAGATGCATACCGACATAGCAGCGCCCCGGTTGCGGTTCGAAAATATTTCCGAAATCACCACGAAGGCAAGCGGTCCGAGTGAAATGGCAAAAAAAGATATATAGGCAAGGATCGCGATAAGCACCAGGTAGCCCTCTGCAAATCCGAAGTAAAACGCGCTGCCAACAATGGCCAGGCAAACGGCCATTCCGGAAGAGCCGACTAACAGTAAGGTTCTCCGCCCCCATTTATCAACGTACTTGATGGCAACAAGGGTGAACAGCACATTGATAACCCCCACGAGCACTGTTTGCATTAAAGCCGACGAAGACGCGTCGCCCGTTGCTTTAAAAATTTCCGGTGCGTAGTACATGATCGCATTAATGCCCGTAACCTGCGAAAAGATGCACAGGATGATACCGATCATCAAAGCTTTACGGACACCCGGTTTTACAATATCAGAGAACGAACTTTTCTCTATGTTTAACGCCACTTTGATTTCGTCGAGCTCCGTTTTGGCTTTCCGGGCACCGTTCACCCTCGCGAGAATGAATTCGGCATCGTTCCAGCGTTGCTTTTGCGCGAGCCAGCGCGGACTCTCGGGCACAAAAAACAGCAGCGCCAAAAAGATCACCGAAGGGAACACGCCCGAGCCGAACATCCACCGCCATCCAATTGAAACGTTCCACGCCTCGTCGTGCCATCCCGCGATGGTTGCATTGACAAAATAGATGAGCAGGATGCCCGACACGATGCCAAGCTGGTTAATCGACACCAGGCGGCCCCTGATTGGCGCGGGCGCTATCTCGGAGATGTACATGGGCGCCAGCATGGAGGCGATCCCGATGCCGAGGCCTCCAATTATCCGGAAAAATATAAACCAATCCAGGCTCATGGGCAGCAATATCCCGATGGAGGAAACCGCAAATAATATTGCTGAGAGAATCAAAACTTTTTTGCGGCCAATGCCATCACTTAATTTACCGGCGAACATCGCGCCCGCAATGCATCCTATCAGCGCGCATGAAGCCACCCATCCTACCATTGCCGATGACAGGTCATATCGTTTTTCGATAAAGCCTATTGCCCCTGCAACAACGGCGGTATCGTAACCGAACAGCAGCCCGCCTACGGCCGCAACAATGGTTGCTTTGTATACATACCATTTGTTTCCTGCATCATTCATAATAGTCAGTTAATGCGGTAGCTGGTTAAGTTTTCTGTTCTTACATAAGCTTTGATGGTCGCACATTCCCGGCCCTCGCTTTCGCCATACGGCCGAATGGTATATGCGCCAACGGAAGCGGGAACGATAAATGTTTCGGCATAATGAACGATAAAAGGTTCAAAAGCGTTGCCGGGGCTTTCAACAATGACTTCCCTTCCTTCTATCAGGTTAAGCACATTGAAGTTCCCATTCGTATCATGTGAAACTTTTTTGCTGAACCAATGCCTGCGCGTTTCAATAAAGGAAGTTTCATCGAGGCCGGTATGTTCTTCCTTCCATCCGTCACCCGCTGCTACGTTTTTAAATCGGTTGATGATATGTTGTTCCGACCAGTTTGTTGTCCTTTCCCATCGTATTGCCTGCTTGCCATGTTCAATGGAAATGGGGCGTGGTTTTCCATCCAGTCCCATTCTTCCCCAATCCCAGAGTTTAAAAGTAAAAATGTATGGGGTGGCACTAATTTCAAGCACCACGGTATCCGCCCCGGAACAATGAATGGTTCCTGCCGGGATTAAAATATGATCATGTTTCTTCACCGGCCACTTCTCCACATACTTTTCTGCATTAAAATTACCACCCGTATCCTGCGCTGCTTCCAGTTCATGCACCATCTTTTCCGGAACAACTTTTTCCCTGAGTCCGAGATACACCGAAGCGTCTTCCTTCGCTTCCAGGATGTAATAGCTTTCATCCTGTGTATAGGCCATGCCAAATTTTTCCCTGATATATTCTTTTAGCGGATGCACCTGCAGGCTCAGGTTGCCCCCTTCCATAGTATCCAGGAAATCAAAGCGTATGGGAAACTCGGTTCCAAACGCTTCAAACACTTTTTTACCCAAAAGTTTCCCGGGTTCAGCGAATACAAGATTGATGGCAGGCGTTTCAAAAAGCGTGTTGTCGAATGAAAACAGCAGGCTGTTTTCTTCCGGTACGCAATCGAAGCCCCACGCAAAGTTGGGTTGACTTCTGTCCAGGTCACACACTTCTTTCAGCCATTGGCCGCCCCAAGGGCCCGGATCGAAGAAGGGCACCACGCGGAACGGCCTGCTTGCCGCTTCGGCCAGCGCCGCCATGAGCGTTTTCCCCGTAACAAGTTTCGGTTTATTCGCAACGGTGGTATCCAGGACATAATCCCACCTGTTCATCAGCGTTTTTTTATGCCGGTCACAAACTCTCCAGTCGACAAAAAAACCTCTCTTGTATTGATAGGAGAATTCCGCATCGGGGTTATCTACGCCGATGTTGCTGATGCTGTTGCTCCTGAACCGGAGCTGTATTTCCCAGCGAGGCATGTCGGCATACATCAGGATGTCGGGCTGATTCGCAACCAGCGTGGCGCCGATGCCATATATTATGCAAATGTTTTCCGGGGCTTCCTGAATTTGCTGTTGCAATGACGAAATTTTTGCAGTGTCAAAAAAATCCGTCAGATGCAGTGGCGTTATGTACCCAAACACGGGATCATCAGTAACAAACGGGTAAACCATTTTATCAATGAGTGCGCTTGTTTTCATGGCGGCTGTGGCATCAAAGAGCTGCGCCGCAGGAACACCTCTACGCAGGCTGCCGGCAATTTCACCTGCATGTACGCCGTGATAACATTCAACAGCGATGACCAGTTTCTGTTTCTTTTTCGCGGCAATAGTATCGTTGAGCGTTTGCGTAATCTTCTCCCATCCCTCGATGCAGGTGTGTCCGTCTATTTTTATTTTCGGAAATTTGTCGTAGTTCGATTTCACCTGGCTCATATTCTTTTCGTCACTTTTAATGAATAATCTTCTTCAAATAAGTGTGGATCGATCGTTTTTTCCCCCTGCACCTATTTAAAAGACCGTAAATGTAGGCCTATATTTTTTAAATGTTCATACATTCGAACAAGATATTGAACTCATGCTGCACCTTTTAACCAATTTGTTTGGGTTTTAATAGCTATGTTCGTACATTCAAACATATGGGAATTGAAAATTGAATATGATGAAAAAGGTTACATTGCTCATATATCTGCTGGCCCTTGTAATGGCGCCGGATTGTTTTTCGCAAACGAAGCAAACAACCCTCTGGAGCATTGGAAAGCCGGATGGCTCCGTATCCGACTTCGCACTCGCCCCAAACGGATTCAGGGATTTCGTGGGCCGCGACTTTGGTTACGAAGACAAGTTCTTCCTGATCGGCCACGCTAAAGAAAAAGATGATTTTCCCTATGTTATACCGGGTCCGGTTGATACCTGGGGTGGCACATGGCCCACGGCGGGGTGGCGAACGAACGAAGTGAATATTTTGTTTGGCGTGGAGAGGCTGCCCTTTCCGGCATCCTATAAACTGGTGCTTAAAGTATTGGATTACGCCAAAAATTTTGTTCCGTTAATCAAAGTCAGCATTAACGGCAACGACCAAAACATACAACCGGGTGAGAAAAAGTATGATCGCAGCAAGCAGCCCCATCCGCGCCTGAATGAACCGGTTGTTGACAGCGCTTCTCTCACAGGCGATTTCTCGTCGGCCACCCCCGAAACGATCGAGATCCCTATTTCTAAAAACGTCATTAAAAGAGGAGGAAACGAAATCAGCATTGCTGTTATCCAGGGTTCATGGATAATGTTTGATGCGGTAATACTTCAGGGTTCTTCGGAAACGGTTTTGGAAAAGCCCGGCCACCTGTTTGTGCGCGGCGTGCAACCGGCCGATTACGAACTCAAAACGGCAACCGGCAATGCACAGCCATTGCTCGTGAATGTCCAGCATCTTGAAGGGTCGCCGGAAATTACCGTTCAGCTCGACAGAAAAATTATCTTAAAGGAGAAAGTGGAACAGGGGAATTACGAATTCGAAGCGTTAATGCCGGCGGTGCCCAATGTAAAACAAAGCCGTTACAGGATCCTGGAAGATGGTAAGCTGATAGAAGAAGGTATCGTGAAACGGTCGAAGCAGAAACTGCAAACGCTCGCCGACTATGTGGACACGCGCCTGGGTACCGCACATTCGCGCTGGATGATTGCGCCGGGCCCATGGATGCCGTTCAGCATGGTGAAGATGAGCCCCGATAACCAGAACCCGGGATGGCAGGCGGGCTATCAGCCAACATTTGAAACTGTGGGAACATTTAGCCATATACACGAATGGACGATGGCCGGACTCGGCATTTTCGCATCGAACGGTAAGCTCGAAACAAAAATTGGAGACGAGTTGAAACCCGATTCGGGATATCGCTCACGAATCAATAAAAAAACGGAAGAAGCGCCGATCGGCTATTACAAAGTGCGGCTCACCGATTATGACATTAAAGCGGAAGTGACGGCAACGACGCGCTGCGGTTTCGAACGTTTTACTTTTCCAAAAAACCGTGACAGCTCCCGCATTTTGCTCGATTTGCACGTCCCCGCCGAATATGATTACCAACTGAAAGAAGTAAAAGTCAGAAAGGCAAGCGATTATCGCATCGAAGGTTATTCTCACCAGCTTTCGCCCGGGGTGTGGAGTACGGATGCGTCGCAGGATTACACATTGTACTTTGTTGTAGAGTTCGACAGGCCGATACAAGCTGTTGGCGGCTGGATCGACGACAAAATTTTAATGGGCGACAGCCTGCAGGCCGGCAATATTAAAAATGCGGGATTATTCGTTCAGTTTGATACAAAACGAGACACGGTGGTGCAGGTTCGGTCCGGCATTTCCGTTGTAAGCATCGCCAACGCCGATTTGAACCTGGAAACAGAAGTAAGGAATCCTTTCAACTGGAGCTTCGACGCCGTTCGCCAGCGCCAGGTAGAGACCTGGAACGATATCTTTGACAGGGTGACGATTACCACCGCCAACCGCCTCGAAAAAGAACGTTTCTACAATTCGATGTACAGATCCATTTGCAGCCGTAATATTTGGAGTGATGTGAATGGTGAGTGGCGCGGCACGGATGGCAAGGT
>CAMPGT010000086.1 GCA_946885665.1 uncultured Chitinophagaceae bacterium
ATCCACTGGTAAATATTGTAGCCGTCCACTTTTGTTGTTGGATTAAAGCCCCTTCCCCATGTTGAGTTATGACTCACATCGGTCCAGATGGTAAGCTTTGTTTTGGAAGCGTACGAGGGGTTCCTCGCATCTATCCAGCTAAAGAAATCGCGACCCCACTGCGCAGGCACAACGGCGTCCTTGGTTGAGTAGATACCCCAGATAGGCAGGTTCTTCTTGGCGATATTCGCAGCAAGGGTGGTAGTAGGTTTCGTACCGCCGCAGATAGGCACAATGGCCGCTGCATTCTGGCCGTACACTGCTGCATAATCCCATGTGGATCCGCCTCCCATGCTCAGGCCGGTTACATAGATGCGCGTAGCATCAATCCTCCAGCGCCTTTTCGCATAATCGATAACCGATTGCATTTGAGCAGCCGAGGGCCTCACCTTAAACTGCGGAGCAATAACGATAAACGAATAATTTACGCCGCCAATATTGAAATTAGCCGGAAACGATTTGTTATACATGTGATGTGGCAACCCGCAGCAATTCATTCTCGAAAGCTTGGTTCCCAGCTCACCAATACCGTGAATAAAAAGAATTAAAGGATATTTTTTCGTCGTCTGGTTGTACTTTGCAGGCACTCCCTGCCAAAAGCCAGCAACATTTGAGTTGACGTTCGCCACCACACTTGTCCACACGGGAGGCGCGGTTTCAATAACATCGCCAGTTGCATCACTTGAAACAGATGCACTTATCGACTCTTCAGGAGCAACTGTAAGATCTTTTTGACAGGAAGACAAAAGGAGAAGCATGCCGGCAGATGCAGCAAACAACAGGTTTTTGACGGTCATAAATCAGAGCGGATTTAGGTAAAGGATAAAATCAACTTTGGCCGAGTAACTAAAATGATGCCAAAAAACCTGTTGAAATATGTAATCAATCTGGGGAAGGCGTAAATGTGGAAAACAAACGATAAAAAACAAACCTAATATGATAAACAGCCAGGAATCACTTTGCGTTCATCCACTTAATGATCAACGAAATGCGCGCCGGTCGGCCACTTCAGCCATTTTTCCGGCGGTTGCTTACACATATCTTGAGGAAAGTGAACTTCAATACCCCGGTTTCTTTTCTACCTACAACCAAAAACGGCTGGGCGAAATTATCGCCAGGCTCGAAGGGGCCAAATACGGCATCGCCTTTAGTTCAGGCATGGCGGCGATCACCACCGCCATCTTATCTTTCGTAAAAGCCGGCGACCACATTCTCTTTTCCCGCGAACTTTATGGCGGTACCCTCAAATTTGCCACGGACGACCTGCCCTTGCGGGAGATTTCCTGCAGCTACGCGGCGCCGGACATTGAGGATTTCAGGAGGCTCGCGAATGACCGCACCCGCATCATTTACATCGAAAGTCCCTCCAATCCCCTGTTGAATGTTATATCGCTCGCCGAAATTGTGAAGCTGGCCAGAGACCGGAACATCATCACCATCATCGACAACACCTTTGCATCGCCTATAAATCAGCGTCCGGTCGAGGCAGGGTTCGACTTCAGCATCGAAAGCGGTACAAAATACCTGGGCGGTCATAACGATCTTCCTTTCGGCACCTTTACCTGCAGCAGCGAGGAACACTACAAGGCGGTGCTGGCCACCGCCAAACTGTACGGCGGCTCACTTACACCAAATGAATGTTACCTGGCCGAAAGGAGTCTTAAAACGCTGGCTCTTCGTGTAAAAAGACAGAACGAAAATGCACAGCAATTAGCGGAATACCTCGAAAAACATCCGCGTATCGGCAGGGTATATTACCCCGGGCTGCCCAGCCACCCGCAACACAAAGTGGCCGCCACGCAGATGAATGGCTTTGGCGGCATGATTTCGTTCGAGCCCGATACGGATGAAAAAGGAATGAAAAAATTCCAGCAGCAATTGCGGATCATCACACCTGCCCTGAGCCTGGGAGGCGTGGAAAGCCTCATTTGTTCACCCATGCTTACTTCGCACCGTTACCTTTCAAAGGAGGAGAGAGTTGGGCTGGGCATCAACGACAATCTTCTCCGCCTTTCTGTTGGAATTGAAGAGGTGAACGACCTTATGGCCGACATAGAGCAATCGCTGGCATCGTTATCCTGAGGCGCGCTCGTTCAATGACGAGTGTCCCGTCAGGTTGTTCGGTTCTGCCTGTCGACGAACGATAAAAGCGACCGTACGGGAACAATCACCCATTCGGGCCTGTTGTTCAACTCGTAATTAAGGCTGTAGATGCCTTTTTCCAGCAAGTAATTTTCCAGCACAATGCGCAGGTCGCTCCTGTTCCTGGGAACAATACCGGTGTCTGCCACCGTTTTCAGGTAGGCATCCATGAAAAAGCCGCATACGTAGTGTATCCACGCGTTCACGAAAGGCATCATTTTAATTTCTTCTTCCGGGTCGTCTATTTTGTTGATGATGAGCCCTTCGTATGCCACGTAATAAATAGACTTGATCATTCCGGCAATGTCAACCAGCGCCGAGCGTTTCAGCCTTCGTTCGCTGTAGCTCCTGGTGGGGTCGCCGTGAAAGTCGAGGATGGCCACATCTTTACCCGTGAAGAGCACCTGCTTAAGATCATAGTTGCCATGAATGCGGATTTTCAGCGTATCCAGTTTTCGCGAGTAGATCTTCTTCAGACTCTTTAAAAAGACGTCTTTGTTCTCGAGCAGTTTTTCTGCATCGCCTTTCCATTCGGGCCTGATCTTTTCGAGCTGATTCTTTTTGTTGGTGAACGTTGCGCGTACCAACGACTGCAGGCCGGCAAAAAGCGAACGCTGGTAGTGCAATGAAAATGGTTCGGGCGCAAAGTCTTTGTCGTCATAAACAGACGCCAGCGCCTTGTGCAGTTCGCCGGTTCTTGCACCCAGCAGCCGGGCGCCCTCCGCCACGGTGGCGCCGATAAACTCCTTCAGGTCTTCCGGTAAACTGTCGAACGATGCCGGTTCGGTCAGGGTTCCTTTTAATTCAAGGTCGGGATGCGACTCGCGTGCTGCAATACGTTCACTGTAATTGCGCAGCCTTTCCAGCATGTACGTACGTCCGTTACCGTGGTATTCCATTTGTTCCTGCATCATGCCCAGTACGATGGTATCCCTGCCCGCGCGGTATTCTATTAATCCTTTGTACGAAGGTACCTGTGGCAGATTTACTCTTTCGGTGAGAAACCTGGTGATCTCCACGTCGGGGTTCAGCGTTTTGTCAACATGACGGTACATTTTCAGGAAGAGGTAGGAGTTGTATCCTATTGATGTATTCGTATCATCCACCGGCAGTATTTTGGACCTGATCTCTTTATGATTGCGGAAATATTTTTCCACGTCGTCATCGGTAATGAAGCGTATTTCCGAATTGTGTCCGCGAATTATTTTTCCGCGCGCCATATTCGCGAGTATGCCCTGTTGGTATTCGCGCGTGTACAGCGCATCGCAGAGTACGCCTTTTTTTCCGCCGGCAACAACTTTGCAGATGATGGCCTGCGGCGTGTTTTCGGTGAGCAGCGACGCATGGTTATTGGTAAGAAATTTTACCGGTATCTGGTAAGTATCGGAAACGCTCCTGTCGAAAAGAACATTAACAAAGAGAATGAAGAAATTGGATTTTGAGATTTGCACCGGGGCGCAGCGTGTGATGGATACATTCCGAACCACACGCCCCTGCGTATTGAACCAATTGGTGGTGATCAGATAATCAGGCAGCACGCGCGTTGCCAGCTCGTCGAGGTATTGCTGGTCCTCCAGGTTGTCCCACTCGGGCAGCACCAGTTCATGCACGTAGTACTCATGAACCGCCTGGCTCGAGGGTTTCAGAATGAACCAGTAATGGCCGTAGGGACTCAGCGTTAAGGGATAGCTCTGGTTTTCCCTGATGGCCGGAAAATCGTTTTTACTGAATAGTTCTGTGGGAATATAATTCTTGAATGATTGCAGATCCAGTTGGGCGGGCTGCGCATAACGCGAGAGGTTGGCCACAACAAGCAGCGTTTCGTCCTGGTAAGTACGTGTAAAGGCGAGTACTTTCGGGTTTTCGACATTGATGAATTTCATGTCGCCGCGGCTGAACGCTTTGTAATTTTTGCGCATCCTGATCATCTGCGTCATGAACCAGTAGAGCGATGAAGGATTCTTTTTCTGGTTCGCAACATTCACCGATTCATAATAATATTCCGGGTCGAGAATAAGCGGGAGATATAGCTGCTGGGGATTTGCCGTTGAGAAGCCGGCGTTCCTGTCGCCGTTCCACTGCATGGGTGTGCGCACACCATCGCGGTCGCCAAGGTAATAGTTGTCGCCCATGCCGATCTCATCTCCGTAATAAATCACCGGCGTACCGCTTAGTGAAAACAGCAGCACATTCATCAATTCAATCTTGTTCCTGTTGTTTTCCATCAGTGGTGCGAGGCGGTGCCTGATGCCCAGGTTGATCCGCGCCTTGGGATCCTTCACGTACACTTTGTACATGTAGTCGCGCTCTTCGTCGGTAACCATCTCCAGCGTCAGCTCATCGTGGTTCCTGAGAAAGATCGCCCACTGGCAATTTTCGGGGATTTCCGGTGTCTGGTCGAAGATGTCGGTAATGGGATACCTGTCTTCCATCTGGAGGGCCATGAACATGCGGGGCATTACGGGGAAGTGGTAGTTCATGTGGCATTCATCGCCATCCCCGAAATACGATGCGGAATCTTCGGGCCACATATTTGCTTCCGCGAGGAAAACCGTACCCGGGAAATTCGTGTCCACATGCTTCCTCATTTTTTTCAGGTACTCGTGGGTTTCCGGAAGATTTTCGCCATTCGTATTTTCTCTTTCAAAAAGATAGGGCACGGCATCCAGCCTGAAACCATCTACGCCCATGCTGCACCAGTAGTCGAGGATTTTAAAAACCTCCTTCTGTACAACCGGGTTGTCGTAGTTCAGGTCGGGTTGGTGATAAAAGAACCGGTGCCAGTAATACTGCTGCGCAACACTGTCCCACGTCCAGTTGGAAGTTTCAAAGTCCTGGAAGATGATCCTGACGTCTTTATATTTCGCAGGATCGTCGGTCCAAACATAGTAATCCCTTTCCACCGACCCTTTTGGTGCTTTACGTGCGCGCTGAAACCACGGATGCTGGTCGGAAGTGTGGTTGATAACGAGCTCGGTGATGACTTTGAGGTTTCTTTTATGTGCCTCTTTCAACAGTTTCCTGAATATTTTTATGTCGCCGTAAGAGGGGTTGATGTTGTAATAATCGGCGATGTCGTAGCCATCGTCGCGCAGCGGCGAGGGATAGAAGGGCAGCACCCAAACTGCCGTAACACCAAGGTCCTTGAGGTAATCGAGTTTGTCGAGGAGGCCATGAAAGTCGCCAATGCCGTCTCCATCCCCGTCTTTAAATGCCTTGATGTGCAACTCATAAATGATCGCATCCTTGAACCAATGCAGCTTTTCGTCGAACTGGCTTTTCTCTCCGCTCATATTTGATCTTCGGTTTTAAATGTCCTTGCATAATGCGTACCGCTTTGTAACTTCCCATACTTATCCCATTCAGCACTGAAAATTTACGCCGATAAACAATCAAAAACGCTTTTATGGAAAGAAGAACGTTCATTAAAAATACAGGGATCGTTTCTGCCGGTTCGTTAGTTGTCCCTCACATCGTATTTGGAAGAAGTGCAGCATCGGCTGTGCAGCTCGGCATCATTGGGTGCGGCAACAGGGGAACCGCGGTCATCACTTCAATGATGAAGCATAATAACTGCCGCATCGTTGCCATGGCCGATTTGTTCGAAGATAAACTGAAAATGCGCGCCCCCACTTATAACCAGTTGAACAAAGAAAAGGGTTTCGACGACGTCAAAACAGGCAACATGTACCGTGGGCCGAAGTCGTTTGAGCAACTGCTGAGAAACAAGGAAGTGGACGCCGTGCTGATCTCTTCGCCGGCCTACACGCATCCTGATTTCCTGGAGGCGGCCATTGCTTCGGGTAAGCATGTGTATTGCGAGAAACCAGCCGCCGTTGATGTAGACGGTTGCCGCCGGATGCAGCGTGCCGGCGGGTCGGTAAATGCAAAGCAGAGCGTGGTCATCGGTTTTCAAATCAGGTACGCCTCTCCTTATGTTGAAATGATCAAACGCATTCACAATGGCGCCATCGGCGACGTCATCAATGCCCAACTCTATTACCTGTCGTCGGCCAACGAGGTGAAGGGTAAAGAAGGGATGTCGAAAGATGAGTTCATGATCCGGGATCATTTTCATTATCGGTCCATGTCGGGCGGCATCCTGCTCGACCAGGGCATTCACATGCTCGATGTGTGCAACTGGGGCCTGCAAAAATTGCCCGTGAAAGCCATTGGTGGCGGCGGATTAAAGCTGTCGGAACACCAGGGCGATGCATGGAACCACTACCAGGTGATCTATGAATATCCCGACGGCATGCAGGTGACCTGCCAATCTACGCAGTTCGGCGATGTTTTTGGTGACGTGTGCGCGCGGTTCCTGGGCACTAAGGGTATAGCCGAGGCGCATTACAGCGGCGGCGTCTTCATTAAGGGTGAAAACAAGTGGGATTCGGGCATCATCAGGGACGGCGATTCTGTTACGCCGGAGCAGCGTGCATCGGGTGCGTTCCTCTCTTCGCTTGAAGACGCGGACCCAAACAAGGGCAAATCGTTCATCAATAGTATCGAAACCGCTAAGTTCCTGAACCAGTGCGAACAGGGTGCCACTTCCACGATGACGGCAATACTGGGAAGGCAGGCCGCAGAAAAAAAGAAAGGGGTTAGCTGGCAGGAGATGATTGAAGGCAACGAAAAGATCCCTTCGGGTGTGGATGTGATGAAGTTTGCCTGATTTGCAGGCGCAGAAACGCTGGCTACCGCTCATCACAAAACGCTTTCCTTGCTACGATGATATTCGTACATTAAAGAAAATTCATCGTTATGCAAGTACCAAAATTCACCCGCGCTGCCATTTTATGCTTATGCATTTTTAGCAACATTGCATTACCGGCTCAAACACTCGATAAGGAAGAAAAGGCGGCCGCCATCCGCGCCATCGCCGGGTGCATCGCCGCCAATTACGTATTTCCTGAAAAAGGCGGCCAGATAGCGTCGCACATACAAAGTGTTCATTTCAGGGGAGAATTCGATAAAGCCGCCACCTGGAAGGAATTCGATAAGATGGTAACGGAATCGTTGCAACGGTTTTCGGGCGACAGGCATCTATACGTAAAGAATAACCCCCATGAGGTGAGGAAGTTGAAGCTGGCGAGTGGCGGTGGCACGGAAACCATTGGCAACGAAGACGAAAAAGATGCTGAAGGTAATTACGGCATCAGCGAATCGAAAGTGTTGACAAACAATATCGGTTACCTTAAATTAACCGGTATAGACATCAACGACAGAAGTTTGCCACTGCTGTATGCGGCCATGCGCACTGTGGAGAATACCGATGCGCTGATCATTGATTTGCGGAATAACGGGGGCGGAGGATCAGTAAAGGGCGCGGTGATAGAGAGTTATTTTTTTGAAGAGAATACACCGCTACTGGATTTTACTGGCAGAAACGGGGTGATGAACACCGATTCGACGGTCAGCTGGCTGAAGGAAAAGAAATACTCCGGGCCGGTGTATGTGCTCATCAACCAGAAGACGGCTTCGGCTGCGGAAGCACTGGCTTTTGTGCTTCAGAAAAAGAAACGCGCGAAAGTGGTGGGCGAACGTTCGGCCGGCGCCGCTTACAAAAACGATTGGTTTGTGGTGAATGATGAGAATTATGTTTCTGTGTCAACCGCTTCGCCCAACCTGCACGGCACAATGCGTACCTGGGAAGGGACAGGCATTGTACCGGATATTAAGGTGAAAAATGATGATGCGCTTGCGTTTATACTAAATAAAATTGGCAGATAATAGTAAGATAAAAGCGCTCGATCGTTATATAGCGAAGGAGGTCCTGCAGAGAGTCCACAGGGCCTTTAATACGGTTTTAAGCACGAAATTTCGGTAAAAATCTTACTTTACAGGTTGTTTACCGCATACTGGGCCCACACAAAAGAAATACGCGCAAGTTCATTATTTGCATTAATAATTAACATTAATAATTAATCAATGACTACACCACGCAGATCAGTATTGAAAAAGCTGATGGCCTCAGTCGCAGGGCTCACAGGATTCGGACTCGCAGCCAAAGCTATGGACAACAGTTCAGCTCCACGAAAAGAAGCAGGTAACATCACTTACGACGACCAGGATGTGCCGTTGTTCTCGGGTCATACAAAATTCAATGGCCTGGTTTATATCGCAGGCAAGGGTGCGCATTTCGAGGGCGACATCAAGTCGCACACCGACCATGTGCTGAAGGAACTGGAAGCCGAGCTGAAAAAAGCAGGTTCATCGATGGAAAAAGTGCTCAAAGTAAATGTTTATCTGAACGATATTGCTGACTACAAAGGCATGAACGAGGTTTACAAGGGCCGTTTCGGAAAGAAACCGCCGGTTCGTACCACTGTGGCCGTTGCCAAGGGTGGCGTTCCGGGAGATTCTCTTGTAGAGATCGACTGCATTGCTTACGAGTAAAATGCCACGCATTTTTTAGCAGAACATCCGAAAAAACGGATGTTGGCTGCCGCATAAAAATTCTCCCGCGGCCCGCAGGGGCCGCGGACTTTTTAACTAGCGCCTCCGAAGCTCACAAAAACAATTAGCAATAACGACTTAGTATGGGTAATGAAGCCTGGTCGGCAAAATTTCGCAACCAAAAAATAACAACAGGTATTGGCGGCTTAATTCTTTTGTCAATATTCTTTGTGCAATGCAGCTCACCTGCAAAAAAAGAATCCAACAGCCGGAGGTGGAGGGCTCCGGAAGAAGCAAACGACCTCAAAAATCCCCTGGCCTCCAATACAATTGCCGCCGAACAAAAAGGCAAGGAGCTCTACGACATGTATTGCTGGTCGTGCCACGGCCAGTACGGCTTCGGCGATGGCGCCGCAGGGGGATCGCTGGGCCAGCGCCCCGCCAATTTTCACGACCGCCGCGTAAAGAACCAGTCGGATGGCGCCCTTTTTTGGAAAATGAGTAATGGCCGCGGCAATATGCCTCCCTTCAAAGATGCCCTCACCGAAGAACAGCGCTGGCAGCTTGTTTCGTACATCAGGAAGTTCACCATACGCGAACCGGTGCTGCAGTTTCCAAAACCGTTGCGCCCCGACATTAAGATAAGTCATTTGATGTACGTTGATTCGATGGCCGTGCGCCTTTTGCAGCATCCCGTTTCAAAGGACCTTTATTACACCACTTTCGATGGAAATGTATTCATGGTAAAGGACCTGGAAACAAAACCCACCTCCGTCAAAGTATTATCTGCAAAAGATCATGGTATCAGCCGCCTGCAGGGAGCCATCTTTCATAACAACCAATTGTTCCTTTGCGGCAACGTGGATCTCGACAATAAAATGGGTACGAGCGGCAGAATGGTTCGTTTCCAGGTAGACAGCAATAAGGCCGGCAACATGACGGTTGTTTTCAACACCGTGGGTTATGGATCGAACCAAACGATCTACGACCATGGATGGAACGCACTTGCTGTAAGCGACGATGGCAAATATATTTTCGTGAACAGCGGCGCACGCACCGACCATGGCGAGGTGCAGGATAACAATGGCCGTTACCCGAATGCACGAGACAATGCGCTTACCAGTAAAATATTCCGCTTTCCGATAGATGCGAAAGATTTGACGCTGCCCGATGACATGAACAAGTTGAAGGCCGATGGATATCTTTATGCACAGGGCATTCGCAATGCTTACGACATGGCGGTGGATGGCTCGGGCAACCTGTTTGCCGTGGTCAACTCCTCCGATTACGATAATCCTGAAGATATGTTTTGGGTGAGGGAAGGGCATCACTACGGCTTTCCGTGGGTGATGGGCGGCATAGAGAATCCTCAGCAGAACCGCAACTGGAAACCCGATCCTGACACGGATCCGTATATTAACAGGTTCTCCCATTCATGGCAGGTGAAATACTTTCATAACGATACGAGCTTCCCGCAAATTCCCGCAGGCGTGAAATTTTCCCCCGGCGTGCAGAACCTCGGTCCCGATGCAAATGAATATCGCGGCCACTCGGGTAAAGTGCTCGATGGCGACATTACCGGCGTTGCAGTAAGCACCTTCACTCCGCATTGCTCTCCGCTCGGATTGTTCTTCGACACGAAAAAAGTACTTGGCGGAGATTTGAAAGGTGATGGATTTGTGATCCGGTACACCAACGGCCGGAGAGGGTCCATGATGGGCGCATTTACCCAGGAAGGATCGGACCTGCTAAACCTTTCCATGACCTACGACCCTGCGGCCGATAATTATTTCACCACAACAAAGCGCATCGTTGAAGGATTCAATGAACCTGTTGACGCGATACTCGTGGGTAATGACGTGTATGTGATCGAATACAGCGGCGAGAAGGGAAACATCTGGAAGATTACGCTCCCGGGAGAGAAAAATAAAAAGTAAAAGATAAAATATATACTGATGAAAAAAATATTCCTCTTTACACTGCTGTTATTTGCCGGCATTGCTGCTGTGAGGTCCCAGGATTACAATATTGTGATTAAGGGCGGACATGTTATTGACGCGAAAAATAATATTGATGCCGTGATGGACGTGGCCATCAAAGACGGGAAAATTGCGAAGGTCGCAAAGAACATCGATGCAAAGGGAGCCGTACAGGTGGTGGATGCAAAGGGCCTGTATGTTGTGCCCGGCTTGATCGACCTGCACACCCACGTATTTTTTGGAACGGAAGAGGGTCACGGCTACAGCAATGGTTCGTCTGCACTGCCGCCCGATGGATTCACCTTCAGGGTGGGCGTTACCACCGTGGTGGATGCGGGCGGTTCCGGATGGAAGAGCTTCCCCACATTTAAGAAAAACGTCATTGATCATTCCCGTACACGCGTGCTGGCGATGCTGAATATTGTTGGCGAAGGCATGAGGGGCGGTCCCTACGAGCAGGATGTTCGCGACATGGACAGCAAGATGACGGCGTCAGTTGCAAAACAGTATCCCGACATTATCGTGGGCGTAAAGCTTGCACATTTCGAGGGCCACGACTGGACGCCTGCCGACAGAGCGGTGGAAGCCGGACGCCAGGCCAATATTCCCATCATGGTCGATTTCGGCGGCAGCCATCCGCCGCTGTCAATTGAAGAGTTGTTCATGAAGCATCTTCGCCCCGGCGACATCTTCACGCACGCTTTCGGACAGCTCGGCAGCCGTGAATTCATTGTTGATACCAACACAAATAAAGTGAAATCATTTGTGTACGAAGCCCGGAAAAGAGGAATCATTTTCGATGTGGGTTACGGCGGCATCAGCTTTGCTTTCTCGCAGGCGATACCTGCTATAAAAAGCGGATTTTATCCCAACTCCATCAGTACCGATCTTCACATTGGCAGCATGAATGCGGCGATGAAGGACCAGCTCACCACAATGTCTAAATTCCTGGCAATGGGAATGGATCTTAAAAGCGTGATCACGGCATCAACATGGCACCCTGCACAAATCATCAAAAGAGAAGAATTGGGTAACTTGTCGCCCGGTTCAGAAGCCGACGTGGCGATACTGAACCTGCGCAAAGGAAAATTCGGGCTTTTTGATTATACAGGATACAAAATTGAAACAGATAAAAAGCTCGAGTGTGAAATGACGATCAGGGGCGGCAGGATCGTTTACGATCTGAATGGTATTGCCACTCCGATCATTGCACCGAGAAGGTCGCGTGAACATTAATCTTATAAAGTTTGCACATGAAATCAGCGTTCATTTGTTTTTTGTCAGTGGTATTTTGTATTCAGTCGGCGTTGGCGCAGACAATTTCCAAAGAAGAAATGATCTTCCTCACTTCCGAATGGAAAGGTGAGCGTTTCAGCGATGGCCGCCCGAAAATATCGGACGACCTCCTTAATCGCGCCAGGAACGTTGGTATCGAGGAAGCATGGCAGGTCATGAAAAATGACGGGTACGTGAACCAGTTTGAAGGCAACTGGAAAAGAGTGGATGACACCACCAAGATCGTGGGCCGCGCGCTCACCGCCCGGTTCATGCCCAGCCGTCCTGATATCGAAAAAAATATCAAGGAGAGAGGCAACAAGCAGGGCCGCATCGGCAATACCAATGCATGGCCGATAGACATGCTCACCAAGGGTGACGTGTATGTGGCGGATTGCTTTGGCAAAATCGACGGTGGTACGCTCATTGGCGACAACCTCGCGAATTCGATATATGCCAAGTCTGGCAACGGCGTCATCTTCGACGGCGCGGCCAGGGATCTGGCAGGATTGAGTGATATCAAAGGGTTTAACGCGTTCGTTCGCGACTTCGATCCATCGTTCCTCGAAAATGTGGTGCTGATGGGTTTGAACACTCCGATACGCATCGGCAGGGCCATCGTGCTGCCCGGCGACCTGGTGATCACCGAAAGGGAAGGCGTGCTGTTTATACCTGCGCACCTGGCCGAGAAAGTGATCAGCACCGCAGAATTCATCGGCCTGCGAGATCAGTTCGGTCATGCAATGCTGAGATCGGGTAAATATACCCCCGGCCAGATCGACAGCGAGTGGACGCCCGCCCTCAAGGATGAATTCATGAAGTGGATCAGCGCAAACGTTAAAGATGTGAAGCTTACCCGCGCCCAGTTGGAAGAGTTTATGAAGAAAAGAACCTGGTAGCGCTCAACAGTTACAACAATTGATTGCGAACCATGAAGATGTATAAGCTGATACTTATAATAGCGGTAGCCTGCCTGGTGGCGGCGCTGGTTATGGTGGTATCGGGGCGCACAGAACAGGCAGGGCCATTATTCATCACTTTTTTTCTGGCACTTGCGATTTCTTTCCGGGGCTATCCTTCGTTGAAAGGGTTTTCCTATACGGTGATCATCTTCGCAGCAGTTACCACAGCATTATATTATCCGGGTCCTTTTGTGGAGATCAATGGTTTTAAACTGGCCGCATTGATCACACCGCTTCTTCAGTTGATCATGTTCGGCATGGGAACAAGCATGAGCATCCGCGATTTTGCAGGCGTGGTAAAAATGCCGAAAGGCGTATTTATCGGTGTCACCAGTCACTTTATTATCATGCCGCTGCTGGGCTTTACGCTTGCGCACCTCAGCGGCTTTTCTCCCGAGATTGCTGCGGGCATCATCCTTATCGGCTGCTCGCCTAACGGGATGGCATCGAATGTTATCTCCTACCTGGCCAAGGCCAACCTTGCTCTTTCCATCACCATCACCGCGGTATCTACAATGCTGGCGCCTTTTATTACGCCGATGCTGATGAAAATGCTTGCTGGCGCTTACATCGAGATCAACGTGCTGGATATGATGTGGGACATCACCAAGATCGTGATCATCCCGATCGCCGCGGGCCTCGTCTTCAACAGGTTTTTCAGCGGTAAAGTTGCCTGGCTCGACAAAGCGATGCCCCTGGTGTCCATGACGAGCATTGCACTGATCATCGTTGTGATTACTGCGGCGGGAAGGGACAGCCTTCTCAACATCGGCCCTGCGCTGGTGCTGATCGTTCTCATTCACAATTTATGCGGTTACACGCTGGGGTACTGGTCGGGACGCCTTTTCAAAATGGATGAACGCGATTGCAGAACGATGGCGATAGAGGTAGGAATGCAAAATGGAGGGCTCGCATCGGGACTTGCAAAGGGTATGGGTAAGATTGCGACTGTAGGACTTGCTCCCGCGATATTTGGGCCGTTGATGAATGTTACCGGTTCTATTTTGGCTTCATACTGGCATCGCAAGCCACCGAAGGAAACAGAGGAGCAGCGTCAACTGAATGAGTTTCATATGGCGAAGGGGCATTGAGGGGAGAGGGGCAATGGGCAAAGAAATTTACTGCACCTCTTTATTTATGAAAGCAAATTCTAATTCTAAGTTTTAATTAATTTTCAAACAGATAAAT
>CAMPGT010000087.1 GCA_946885665.1 uncultured Chitinophagaceae bacterium
CGAAGCAAAGGCCGCCCGCGATGCGCGCGTTCAGATACTCGCTGATGGCGACGGTATCGTTGAATATGTTGACGGAAAGGAAATACATGTTCGCTACGACCGCACCGAGGCGGAAAGACTCGTAAGCTTTGAAGACGATTTGCAGATATACAACCTGACCAAGTTCATCAAAACGAACCAGGAAACCTGCATCAACCATAGTCCCGCTGTTAAAAAAGGACAGCGTGTGAAGAGAGGAGATTTTCTTACAGAAGGATACGCAGTGCAGAAAGGAGAAGTGGCGCTCGGAAGAAACCTGCAGGTGGCGTTCATGCCCTGGAAGGGTTACAACTTCGAGGATGCCATTGTGATCAACGAAAAAGTGGTGAGCCAGGATCTTTTCACTTCCGTACATATTTCTGAATATGAACTGGAAGTGCGCGACACAAAACTGGGCGAGGAAGAACTGACGCCGGATATCCCCAACGTTTCGGAAGAAGCGACCAAGGATCTCGACGAAAACGGTATCATCCGCCTGGGCGCCGCCATAAAGGAAGGCGACATCCTTATCGGAAAGATCACACCGAAAGGTGAAAGCGATCCCACGCCGGAAGAAAAACTGTTGCGTGCGATCTTCGGCGATAAAGCCGGTGACGCAAAAGACGCCTCGCTGAAAGCACCGAACGGAGTGGAAGGAGTGGTGATTGGCAAGAAACTTTTCCAGCGCGCCAAAAAAGATAAGAACGCGAAGATCCGCGAAAAGGCATCGCTCGAAAAACTGGAGAAAATTCACGAAAGGAACGTTGAAGACCTGAAGGAACTGCTGCTGAACAAGCTGCAAACCCTGCTGAAAGACAAGCCTTCTTCCGGTGTTACCAACAACTTCGGCGAGATGCAGATCGGCAAGGGCGCCAGGTTCAACGCGAAGAATCTTTCTACCATCGACTACCAGAACGTGAATCCCCTCGGTTGGACCGGCGACGAAAAGATCGACAACCAGATCAACACGCTTCTTCACAACTTTAACATAAAGTACAACGAAGAGCTTGGCCGCTATAAGAGAGAAAAATTCAACATTTCGATCGGGGATGAGCTTCCCGCCGGTGTATTGAAACTGGCGAAAGTGTACATCGCCGTGAAGAGAAAGCTGAAAGTGGGCGATAAGATGGCGGGCCGCCACGGTAACAAAGGTATCGTTGCAAAGATCGTTCGCGCCGAAGACATGCCGTTCCTCGAAGACGGAACGCCGGTGGACATTGTGCTCAACCCGCTTGGGGTACCGAGCCGTATGAACCTCGGTCAGATCTATGAAACCGTTCTCGGATGGGCCGGTTTGAAATTAGGACTGAAGTTTGCGACACCCATCTTCGACGGTGCCACAGTAGAAGAGATTGCAGAGAATATTGCAAAAGCCAACCTGCCAACATTCGGTCATACGCACCTCTATGACGGCGAAACAGGCGAACGCTTCCACCAGAAAGCAACGGTGGGTGTGATCTACATGATCAAACTGCACCACATGGTGGACGACAAGATGCACGCACGTTCTATCGGGCCATACAGCCTCATTACACAGCAGCCGCTGGGTGGTAAGGCACAGTTTGGCGGACAGCGTTTCGGTGAAATGGAAGTATGGGCGCTCGAGGCTTACGGTGCATCGAATATTCTCCAGGAACTGCTCACACTCAAATCGGATGATATCATCGGCCGTGCAAAAACTTACGAGTCGATCGTTAAGGGTGACAATATTCCCAGGGCCGGCATCCCCGAATCGTTCAATGTATTGGTGCATGAACTGAGGGGCTTAGGTTTAGATCTCAAATTCGAATAAGTGAAAGTATTAAGCCGAAACGGAAACACTTTTAAGCTTTCACGTTGATTTTGAAAAAACAATTAATTAAGAAAATATAATATGGCAATCAAAAAGGAAAATCGTCCAAGAGCCACATTTTCTAAAATAACCATCGGGCTGGCATCTCCGGATTCAATCCTGGAGCGCAGCTACGGCGAAGTGCTGAAGCCCGAAACCATCAACTACCGTACCTACAAGCCGGAAAGAGATGGATTGTTCTGCGAACGCATCTTTGGTCCGGTTAAGGACTATGAGTGCGCCTGCGGAAAGTATAAGCGCATCCGTTACAAGGGTATCGTGTGCGACCGCTGCGGTGTTGAAGTAACAGAAAAGAAAGTGCGCCGCGAGCGCATGGGTCACATCAAGCTGGTGGTGCCCATCGTTCACATCTGGTACTTCAAGAGCCTGCCGAACAAAATCGGTTACCTGCTGGGCATGAGCTCCAAAAAAATGGAAAGCATCGTGTACTACGAAAGGTACGTGGTGATTCAACCCGGTATTCGTGAAGACAAGAACCTGAAAAGGGCAGACCTTTTAACTGAAGAAGAATACCTTGAGATACTTGAAAACCTCCCGAAAGAGAACCAGTACCTGCCTGATGACGATGCGCAAAAATTCATCGCCAAGATGGGTGCGGAAGCGGTTCATGACCTTCTCGAAAGGATAGACCTCGACCAGTTGTCGTTCGATCTCCGCAACGCGGCCGCAACGGAAACATCACAGCAGAGAAAGGCCGATGCCCTCAAAAGGCTGAGCATCGTGGAATCGTTCCGCGAAGCCAACACAAGGATCACCAACCGACCCGAGTGGATGGTGATGCAATACGTTCCCGTTATTCCTCCTGAGCTTCGCCCGCTCTTTCCCCTTGATGGCGGACGTTTCGCGTCTTCCGATCTGAACGATCTGTACAGAAGGGTGATCATCAGGAACAACAGGTTGAAAAGACTCCTCGAGATCAAGGCGACCGAAGTCATCCTTCGTAACGAAAAAAGGATGCTCCAGGAAGCTGTTGACTCGCTGTTCGACAACTCCAGAAAATCGAACGCCGTGAAAGCGGAAGGCGGCCGTGCACTGAAATCACTTTCCGACGTGCTGAAAGGAAAGCAGGGACGTTTCCGTCAGAACCTTCTCGGTAAACGTGTTGACTATTCCGGCCGTTCCGTTATCGTTGTGGGCCCTGAACTTAAGCTTCATGAGTGCGGACTTCCGAAAGATATGGCAGCCGAACTGTTCAAGCCGTTCATCATTCGCAAACTCATCGAAAGAGGTATTGTGAAAACGGTGAAGAGCGCCAGGAAATTAGTGGACAAGAAAGAGGCCATCGTTTGGGATATCCTCGAAAATATATTGAAAGGGCACCCGATTATGCTTAACCGCGCCCCGACACTTCACCGTCTCTCTATTCAGGCCTTCCAGCCGAAACTGATAGAAGGAAAGGCGATACAGTTGCACCCGCTTGTGTGTGCCGCGTTCAACGCCGACTTTGACGGTGACCAGATGGCGGTGCATGTGCCCTTAAGCAACGCAGCAGTGCTGGAAGCACAATTGCTGATGCTGGCATCTCACAACATCCTTAACCCGCAGAACGGTACACCTATCACCCTGCCTTCGCAGGATATGGTGCTTGGTCTGTACTACATCACAAAAGGCAGGAAGAGCACTGACGCAGAGCCGGTAAGGGGTGAAGGAAAACATTTTTATTCTGCAGAAGAAGTCATCATCGCCTACAATGAGGGCCGTGTTGACCTGCATGCATGGATAAAGGTGAAGGCAGATGTGCGATCGAACGACGGCATCGTCAGCAGAAAATTAGTCGAAACAACGGTTGGCCGCGTAATATTCAACCAGAGCGTTCCGAAAGAAGTGGGATTCATCAATGCCCTGCTGACAAAGAAGAACCTCAGGGAAATTATTGGTGACATTATCCACATCACCAACGTTCCGAAAACGGCCAAGTTCCTCGACGACATCAAGCAGCTCGGGTTCAGAACCGCGTTCCAGGGTGGATTGTCGTTCAACATCAATGACCTGATCATCCCTTCCATCAAAGATGAAGTGCTCGAAAATGCGAAAGCTGAAGTGGATGAAGTGTGGGACAACTACAACATGGGATTGATCACCAACAACGAACGTTACAACCAGATCGTAGACATCTGGTCGAGGGTGGACACCCGTATAACTGAAACGCTCATACGCGAATTGAGCTCGGATAAGCAGGGCTTCAACTCTGTGTACATGATGCTTGACTCCGGTGCGCGTGGATCGAAACAACAGATCAAGCAGCTTTGCGGCATAAGAGGCCTGATGGCCAAGCCGAGAAAGAGCGGATCCAGCGGAAGCGAAATTATCGAGAACCCGATCCTTTCGAACTTCAAAGGCGGACTGAACGTGTTGGATTACTTCATTTCGACACACGGTGCGCGCAAAGGTCTTGCGGATACCGCCCTTAAAACGGCTGATGCCGGTTACCTCACCCGCCGTCTTGTTGACGTGGCACAGGATGTGGTCATCACAGAAGAAGATTGCGGAACGCTTCGCGGTATTGCAATCAATGCCCTGAAAGATAATGAGGAAGTGGTGGAACCGCTGCTCGACCGTATCGTTGGTCGTACATCACTGCATAATATCTACAATCCCGCTACCGATGAAACCATCGTCGAGGCCGGCTCGGAGATCACGGAAGATATTGCCAGGCGCATCGAAGAGGCGGGCATTGAAACCGTGGAAATCCGCTCGGTACTTACTTGCGAAAGCAAGAGGGGAGTGTGCGTAAAATGCTACGGCAAGAACCTTGCTACCGGCAACATGGCACAGAGAGGAGACGCAGTGGGTATCATCGCCGCGCAAAGTATTGGTGAACCGGGTACACAGCTTACACTTCGTACCTTCCACGTGGGTGGCGTTGCGGGTTCTGCATCGGTTGAATCTTCTTTGATCGCGAAGTTCGACGGTACCATCCAATTCGATGGATTGCGTACAGTAACCGCACAGAATAATGAAGGCGAACCCATCCAGGTAGTCATAGGCCGTACAGGTGAAGTAAGGATCATTGATGTGAAGAATGACAGGCTCCTCATCACCAACAACGTTCCTTATGGTTCAACGTTACTGGTGAAAGATGGTCAGCAGGTGAAGAAAGGCGATATCGTCTGCACATGGGATCCATTCAACAATGTAGTGGTGGCAGAGATCGCGGGTCATATCAAATTTGAAAACGTGATCGAAGGTGTTACGTTCCGCGAAGAAGCGGATGAACAAACCGGACACCGCGAAAAAGTGGTCATTGAAACAAAAGATAAAACCAAGATACCGACGCTTATCGTTGAAGGCAAGGATGTGAAGATGTACAACCTTCCGGTTGGATCGCACATCGTTGTTGACGAAGCAGAAGAGGTGAAAGCGGGGCAGGTGTTGGTGAAGATACCGCGTACGCTCAGGATGCAAAGGGATATCACGGGAGGTCTTCCGCGTGTTACCGAGCTCTTCGAAGCAAGGAACCCGGGCAACCCCGCCATAGTTTGTGAAATCGACGGTGTGGTTTCGTTTGGAGCCATCAAGCGTGGTAACCGCGAAATCGTGGTGGAAGCGAAAGACGGCGTGGTGAAGAAATATCTTGTTCCGTTGACCCGTCAGATCCTTGTACAGGATGGCGACTTCATCAAGGCCGGTGCTCCGTTGAGTGACGGTCAGGTGGCGCCGGGCGACATTCTTTCCATCAAGGGACCATTCGCCGTTCAGGAATATGTGGTGAATGAGATCCAGGAAGTATATCGCCTGCAGGGTGTGAAGATCAACGACAAGCATATTGAAGTGATCGTTAGGCAGATGATGAAGAAGGTTGAAATCGTTGATCCGGGAGACACCAGGTTCCTCGAGGAAGACCTCGAAGACAGGTTCGACTTTAACGAAGAGAATGATTGGATATTCGATAAGAAGGTGATCACTGATGCCGGAGAAAGCACCAAGCTGAAAGCCGGACAGATCGTTAGCCTTCGTGAAATTCGTGAAGAGAATTCGATACTTCGCCGTTCAGACAGGAAGCCGGTTGATTACCGCGACGCGAATTCAGCGACATCACATCCGGTATTGCTGGGTATTACCAAGGCATCGCTGGGTACACAAAGCTGGATATCTGCAGCATCGTTCCAGGAAACAACCAAGGTATTGTCATCGGCCGCCATCCAGGGCAAGTCGGATGAAATGCTTGGTCTGAAAGAGAACGTGATCACTGGTCACCCGATACCTGCAGGTACCGGTTTGAGGGACTTCGACAACATGATCGTGGGCAGCAAAGAAGAATATGAACTGCTGCAAACCACGCGTGAAGCGATGACCTTCGACGAGGAAGAATAATGATAATAAACTTTTAACGTTTTAATATTTATCTTACAAGTAGGAAGCTATCACTTCCTACTTTTTTTTAATATGCAGAGAAACTGTTCTCAAATAGTTATTTCCGGATGAAACATATTTCCACTTTATTGAGTTTATTGGCTTTGATTGGCGTTGGTGTTTTGTTTTACCTGCATTTCGCGGGGGAAAAGAAGGTGGAAAGGCCTGCTATTAACAGCGATGTAAGTGCGCAGCAAAAGGATTTCAGGATCGCTTATTTTGATATCGACTCGCTCCAGGAAAAGTATGAGTATTTCAAGGATGCCTCGGGCGAGATCAGGGCCAAGGAGTCGAGCGTTACCTCACAGCTCAACGCCTTGCAGGATTCTTACCAGAAAAGGGTGAAGGAACTGCAGGAGAAGAGCCCGACGATGACACAGGCCGAAGGCGAGGCGGCGCAGCGCGAGTATGCGCAGATGCAGCAAAAGTACCAGCAGCGGCAGGTATCGCTGGAGCAGGACCTCAAGAAGCACCAGATCGAGCTGATGACCACGGTAAGGAACAAGATCGAGAATTACCTGAAAGAATATAACAAGCAGAAGGGCTATGCTTTTATTCTTTCGTATGAACCGGGGTTCATGCTTTACTACAAGGATTCGGTGTACGACATTACTGACGATGTGATCAACGGGCTGAATTCCGAGTATCAGCAAGAGAAGGGAAAGAAGAAGTGAGCAGCTATTGATTATTGCCCATTGCTGTCCTAATTCCTATCTTCATTTTATATGTCAGAAAAAACTCCTTCGTTCAAACCAACATTAAGTCTGCTTGACGCGACCATGATAGTGGCCGGCTCCATGATCGGATCCGGCATTTTTATTGTCAGCACCGAAATGACAGCGTCGCTGGGATCATCGGGCTGGTTAATACTCGCCTGGATCCTCACAGGTTTTCTCACCCTCACCGCCGCCGTTAGTTACGGCGAACTCAGCTCCATGTTCCCGAAGGCAGGTGGCCAGTATGTTTACCTGCGCGAGGCGTTCAATCCGCTTACGGGATTCCTGTACGGATGGAGCCTTTTTGCGGTTATTCAAACAGGAACGATAGCCGCAGTGGGCGTGGCTTTCGCGAAGTTTGCCGCATATATTTTTCCAGCGCTTGGTGACACGAATGTGCTGTTGCACCTCGGGTTCACCGATATTTCTGCGGCAGAGCTGGTGGCTATGATACTGGTGATCTTTCTTACCTACGTCAACACCAAAGGAATTGAGGGAGGAAAGCTGGTGCAAACAACGTTCACGCTGGCCAAGATCCTTTCTTTATTGGGACTGATCGTATTCGGCTTTCTGCTGGCTGCCGATGCCGACACCTGGAAAGCGAACTGGAGCGATGCCTGGAACGTAAAAAAATGGATAAACGATGGTGGCGGATTTTGGGAGACAGTAAGCGGTGCGGCGGTGGTGCCGCTGTTTGCCAGCGCACTGGTGGGTTCGATATTTTCGAGCGACGCGTGGAACAACGTTACGTTTATTGCCGGCGAAATCAAGCGGCCTGAAAGAAACATCGGGTTAAGTCTTTTCCTCGGAACACTGATCGTGACGATCATTTATGTTTCAGCAAACCTGATGTACCTGAGTGTGATGGACATGCAGGAAATGGCCACGGCACCGGATGGAAGGGTTTCGCTGGCAGCTTCACTTAAAATTTTTGGGGGCGTTGGTACGATAGTGATTGCCGTGATGATCATGGTTTCAACCTTCGGATGCAACAACGGCCTGATCCTTTCCGGCGCGCGAGTATATTATACCATGGCAAAAGATGGATTATTCTTTAAGAAGACGGCGGTGTTGAACAAGCACAACGTGCCTGGTTTTGCTTTGTGGATACAATGTTTATGGACCTGCCTCCTCGTGCTGAGCGGTGCTTATTATGAACTGCTCACTTACGTGGTGTTCGTGGTCCTGATCTTTTACGTACTTACGCTGCTCGGCATTTTCAGGCTCAGAAAAAAACGTCCCGACCTGCCGCGTCCATATAAGGCATGGGGGTACCCCTTGCTGCCTATTTTGTATTGCATTATTGCGTTGCTCATTTGCGGTGCGTTATTTATTTACCAGAGTAGTCAAACATGGCCCGGGGCGATCATCGTTTTGCTGGGAATTCCTTTGTACTATCTTGCAGTGGCAAATAAAAAGTCAAAAGTTAAAAGTTAAAACTGATTGCGATGGTTGACTACGTTTGGCAGACAGAAAAAGCTATTATCTACGGATTTATCGCTCAGGAGCGAGAAAAAATACGGGCCTTTCGCAGTTCACTTTTAACTTTTAAGTTTTAATTTTTTTATCGTGGATTTTGAAAAACTCTTTCAGCAATTCAAAGGAATGAAAATAGGCGTGGTGGGCGATGTGATGCTGGATACTTACTGGTGGGGGCATGTAGAACGCATTTCGCCCGAGGCGCCGGTCCCTATAGTTGCACTCGACCGTAAAGAATACCGCATCGGGGGAGCTGGAAATGTGGCGCTTAACCTTGCCTGCCTGGGCGCCGATGTCTCGATCGTTTCAACCATTGGCCAGGACGATGATGGGGTTTCTCTCACAAAATTATTTTCCGACAACAATATTGGTGTCGATCATTTGCTGAAGGTGCCCACGAGGATCACCACCAGCAAATCGAGGATCATCAGCCGCAACCAGCAGATGATGAGGCTCGATTCGGAGATCACCCATGACCTTACCGGGGAAGACGAAGTGTTGCTGCTGAACAGCCTCGAGCAATACATCACCACGCAAAAGCCGGGCGCTATTATTCTTGAAGATTACAACAAGGGTGTGCTTACGGAAGGCGTGATCGCGAAGGTGATTGCGATGAGCAAGGCGCATAATGTGATCACGACCGTTGACCCGAAAAGAAAAAATTTCCTGGCATATAAGGGAGTTGATATTTTCAAGCCGAATATGAAAGAGGTGAAGGACGGGTTGAATTTGCTGGTGGAAGATGTTAATGAGGAACTGCTGAATAACATACACGACAAGTTGCACGACAAGCTGAATCATTCCATTTCGTTTATTACCCTCTCGGAGAAGGGTGTGTTTTACCGGCAAAACAATCGCAGCCGTCTCGTTCCTTCGCATGTAAGGAACATTGCCGATGTTTCCGGTGCGGGCGACACTGTCATTGCCGTTGCCTCACTGTTGTATGCCGCAACTGGTAATGTTGACCTGATGGCTGAGGTAGCCAATATCGCCGGGGGATTGGTTTGCGAGGAAGTGGGTACAGTAGCGATCAATAAAGACAGGTTGCTTGAGGAATGTAAGGCGTTGTTGAGTTAGCGGGGGGAATCTCAAGTCGCACGATTGTTCCCTAATTTTAACTTTTAAGTTATAAGTTTAAACTTTTTATGCTTGGCGTAACGATCCTTGGAAATAATTCTGCCCTTCCCGCCTTCGACAGGCACCCCACCGCGCAGGTCGTAACCGTCGACGACCAGCTTTTCCTGATGGATTGTGGCGAAAACACCCAGGTGCAACTTTCCAAATACAAGATCAGGTGGGGAAGGATCAACCATATTTTTATTTCGCATCTTCATGGCGATCATTACTTCGGCCTCCCGGGGTTTATCCATTCGATGGGCCTTTTGAACAGGGAAAACGACCTCCATCTTTACGCTCCTGCCGAACTGAAAGAAATTCTGGACCTGCAGTTCCGTGCTGCCGGGTCTTCATTACCCTACACACTGCATTTTCATGCACTTGAAGGCGAGGGGCAGTTGGTTAAAACCGACCGGTTCAAAGTAAGCTGCTTTACCACCATGCACCGAGTTCCCTGCTGGGGGTTTAAATTTGAACAGGTAAGGGCGCCGCGCAAAATCAATGTGGGCAAGGCCCGTATACACAATATTCCTGCGTTGTTCTTCGACCGCCTGAAAGCCGGAGACGATTTTGTAAATGCAGAGGGACGAATAATTAAAAATGAGCTGGTCACTGAGGCGGCGCCGAAACCTAAATCATACGCGTTTTGCGCCGACAATACTTTTCACCCGGAGCTGATAGAAAAAGTAAGAGGCGTTGATCTGCTGTATCATGAAACTACCTACCTCAAGGATCTGGAAGAACGGGCCGCATCGCGTTTTCATGCCACTACGCATCAGGCTGCATTGATTGCCAAAATGGCCAATGTAAAGAAGCTGTTGATCGGCCACTTCAGTTCCAAATACGACAAGCTCGATACGTTTGAGCAGGAGGCCCGGGAGATCTTCCCCAATACCGACCTTGCCCTTGAAGGCGCCACTTATTTTGTTTGAATGAGTTCGCCTTACACCAGTTGTGCTTTGGTCACTTCCTGGTAAGCCTGAACGCGGCGCTGCATTTCTTTGCTCAACGGTACGAGCGGCAGGCGCAAATAATTTTCAATCAATCCTTCTTTCGCAAGAAACGCCTTGACGCCAGCGGGATTATTTTCTGCGAACATCAGGTCGTAAGCCTCCAGCAAACCATCGTTGATTTTCCTGGCAGCGGCGAAGTCGCCGTGCAGGCTAAGTCTTACCATTTCGGTGAACAGTTTCGGGAAACTGTTAGCCGCCACACTGATCACGCCATCCATGCCACAGGCGATCTGCGGCAGCGCCAGTGCATCGTCGCCACTCACCACGAGGAAGTCGCGGGGTTTGTCGCGAAGCACCTGCATGCATTGCAGCATGTCGCCGCCTGCTTCCTTCACGCCGGCGATATTATCCACTTCACGCGCAAGGCGCAGAATGGTTTCAGCAGAAATATTTCTGCCGGTTCGGCCCGGAACGTTGTATAAAATGATCGGCTTGGAAGTTTCCCTTGCCAGTGCTTTGTAATGCTGAAATATTCCTTCCTGCGAAGGCTTGCTGTAATAAGGGCTCGCGCTCAGCACGGCTATTGCCTCGTCGAGCGGAAATTGTTCCAGGTCGTCGATGAGCTCGTTGGTGTTATTGCCTCCAATACCCACCACCACGGGCACATGCAGCCGGGCTTTTTCATATGTGTACAAAATGATGTCCCTTTTCTCTTCCCGCGAAAGAGTTGGGGTTTCGCCGGTAGTGCCCAGCGTAACGAGGTACTCGACACCTCCTTTAATGACATACTCTATCACCCTGCCCAATGCGTTAAAATCCACTGCGCCCGAGCTGGTGAATGGGGTAACCAGTGCTACACCTGTTCCTTTTAAGGTATCGCGTAATAACATTTATTGATAGTTGAATTATACAGACTGTTTGTTTTCTTCGGTTACTGGTTCCTGTTTTTCGGCACCTGCTTCGTCCCAAAATCCCATCACCCCGAACTTTTCTATTCTTTGTTCGATCCTTTTGTCGGGCTCGATCTGCATCAGTTCCTTGATGGTTTCTATGAGGTGCGGCTTCAGTTTGGCGGCTGCCTCATCGTAATCCCAGTGTGCGCCGCCCAATGGTTCGGGAATGATCCTGTCGATAAGGCCGAAGGCATACATATCGTCGGGGGTCAATTTCAGTTGTTCGGCGGCTTTTTCCTTCTGCTCCCATGAGCGCCACAGAATGGAGCTGCAGTTTTCGGGGGAGATGACCGTGTACCAGGCGTTTTCGAGCATGAACACCCTGTCGCCGACGCCAATGCCCAGCGCACCGCCCGAGGCGCCTTCACCGATGATGACGCAGATCACGGGCACCTTCAGCCGCATCATTTCATAAATATTGCGGGCTATTGCCTCTCCCTGGCCCCTTTCTTCGGCTTCCAGGCCGGGATAGGCGCCTGGCGTGTCGATCAGGGTGATGATGGGCTTGTTGAACTTTTCCGCCAGTTTCATCAGCCGTAAAGCTTTGCGATAACCCTCGGGGTTGGCCATTCCGAAGTTGCGCAACTGCCTCATTTTCGTATTGCTGCCTTTTTGCTGACCGATCACCATGATCGTTTGGCCGTCGAGCGAGGCAAAACCACCCACCATCGCTTTGTCGTCTTTCACGTTCCTGTCCCCATACAGCTCCACGAAGTCGGTGAACATTTTCTCAATATACTTTTTTGTATACGGGCGGTCGGGGTGCCTGCTCAACTGAACCTTTTGCCACGGAGTTAGCCTCGAAGTGATCTCGCGTCTTTTTTCTATTACCTGCTGTTCCAGCTTTTGAATAGAGTCGGTAAGATCAACTTTGCTTTTCTCCGCCGTGTGTTTTAATTTTTCTATATCTTCAAACAGATCTCTGATTGGTTTTTCGAAATCCAGAAACTGCCTGTTTTTATCCTGCGGCATAAGCGTTGTAATAATCTGTAAAATTAAGTAATTATGGGACAACTGGTCACCGGCATTCACCACATTACCGCTCTTGCGGCTGATGCACAGTCAAATATTGATTTTTATTGTGGAATTCTGGGTATTAGACTGGTAAAAAAGACGGTGAATTTCGACGCGCCGGAAGTCTATCATTTTTACTATGGCGATGAAACCGGCCATCCGGGGTCGATCCTGACCTTCTTTCCCTATGAGGGCCTCGGCCGCGGCAGGCATGGCAAGGGCATGCTGAACACCACGGGATTTTCAGTTCCTTCATCCTCACTCGATTACTGGATGGCGAGGTTGAAAAAATTCAATATTGCATTTAAGGGTCCTTCCGACCGGTTCGAAGAAAACTTCCTCTATTTCGAGGATCCCGATGGGCTGGGACTGGAGTTGATATTTACGGAAAAAGATGAGCGGCCGGCATTTACCTATGGTCATATCCCGCAGGAACATGCGATTCGCGGGTTTTTCAATGCCGAGATATGGGAAGAAGGTTATGAAAGAACCGCGGGCCTGCTGACAGAACAAATGGACCACGTGTTAATCGCCGAAAAAGGTAACCGCTTTCGTTTTGCAGCGACTGATAAACCCGGAAGTTACATCGACCTGTTGTGTACACCCGATAGTTTGAAGGGACTTGGTGGCGCGGGTACCGTACATCACATTGCCTTCAGCACGCCCACTGCCGAAACGCAACTCGAAGTGAGGAAGAAGATTTCGCAGCGCATGCTGAATCCCACGCCTGTTCTCGACCGTAACTATTTTACATCTATTTATTTTCGTGAGCCCGGCGGTGTTCTTTTTGAAGTGGCCACCGCTGGTCCGGGCTTCCTGGTTGACGAAGAAAAGGATAAACTCGGCGAAGCGCTCAAACTTCCTGAACAGTACGAACCGTTCAGGGAAAAAATTGAGCAATCGGTGACACCTATTACGATAAACACTGAAAAATTCAGGTGAGATGCATGAGAAGAATGTCATGACAAAAGGCGCCGATGTGAAGAATGCCACGAAAGCATTGGTGATGATTCATGGCCGCGGCGCTAATGCGCAGGATATTGTTTCCTTGTCGGCCTACCTTAACGTTGACGGCTATGCGATATTTGCACCGCAGGCCACCGGCAATTCCTGGTATCCTTATTCATTTCTTGCTCCTGAGAAGGCAAACGAGCCATGGCTTACTTCTGCTGTGGCATTGGTTAAGGATGTAGTGAGTGATATTATTTCTTCGGGTATTGATGAACGTAATATTTATTTTTTAGGGTTTTCGCAGGGCGCCTGCCTTGCGCTGGAATATGTTGCACGATATGCCAAAAGATACGGCGGGGTAGTGGCTTTTACCGGTGGGTTGATTGGGGAGCAAGTTCATGACGAAAAATACGCTGGCGATTTTGATGGAACGCCGGTTTTTATTGGCACCAGCGATCCCGATCCACATGTGCCTGTTCATCGTGTTCGTGAAACGGTTGATGTGTTGAAGAAGATGAATGCGCAGGTAACGGAGAAGATTTATTTGAACATGGGCCATACGATTAATGAGGA
>CAMPGT010000088.1 GCA_946885665.1 uncultured Chitinophagaceae bacterium
CATCAGCAGGTTAGACAAGGGAAAATACCACGAGGATGAACTTATTGAGGTCAAAATTCCTTATCAATCTTTATACGCGCCCAACTGGAGCGACTATGCACGGTTTGACGGAGAGATCGAGATCAACGGATCGCAATACAATTTCGTGAAAAGAAAATTTGCCAACGACACCTTATACCTGCTCTGCATTCCGAATAGCACCAGCACTAAATTGCAATCTGCCGAAAGTGTATTTTGGTCGTCCGTTGCCCAAACTGCCGATCATGCGAATGAGCGGTCGAAGTCCACGGCATTGAACCTCTTGAAGTGTTTTTCCGCCGACTGGAACGTTCCGGTTAACTATTACGACCTCGCCTGCCCCCAAGGTGCAGGCAATAAGCATATTGTGGCCCTTAACAAACCATTATCCAACGCTTTCCTTCCCTCCTTTTTCAAGCCTCCAAAGGCCACTGCGTAATCCTCGCTTTGCTAAAAGTATTGACGTTTCATCCCAACGTTTTGGATGTTCATCAGTTATGCGACTGGTTGTAGCCAGTATGCGCTGCTGCCTGTAACATCAGCATTCTTCCATCTCAAAACCCTTCCAATAATGCAGTGGCTCAAACACACGCTTAAGCTTCTATTGATATGTTCACTACCTGTCACCATGATGGCACAGTCGGCTCCGGTAACGGGCACCATTAGCGACCAAACCGGGGCGCCGATAACCGGCGTAACGGTGATGGTTGACCGATCCAACCAGGGAACGGCCACCGACGAAAATGGCAGATTTTCTCTCGACGTAGCGCCCGGCAGCTCATTAACCATCAGCGCTTCGGGTTATAAGTCCCAAACAGTTGCAGCAACCGGCAATCTTCAGATTACCCTGACAGAAGATGTTGCGGGACTCGATGAAGTGATTGTCACCGGCCTGGCTACCAACACAAAAAGAAAGAACCTTCCCAATGCTGTTGTCACGATTTCCAATAAACAATTAACCGGTGTAGCACCGGGGCAAACATTTGATGCCACGCTCAACGGCAAGGTTCCGGGCGCCTTCATCAACGCCAACAATGGGGCGCCGGGAGGCGGCAGCTCGGTAAAGCTGCGCGGCATTACTTCCATTTACGGCAACACGCAGCCGTTGTATGTTGTTGATGGTGTGATTATAGATAATACGGCAACGCCGGCGGGATTAAACGCCATTACCCGGGCATCTGCGGGCAACAACGCCTCAAACCAGGATAACCCCTCGAACAGGATCGCCGATTTGCGGCCGGAAGATATTGACCGCGTCGAGATATTGAAAGGCGCATCCGCCTCTGCTATCTATGGTTCGAAAGCTGCTGCGGGCGTTATTCTTATCACCACCAGGCGCGGCAAGCCCGGAGAAACGAGGGTTTCTTTTTCGCAGGACCTGGGCTTTGCCAAAGTGCGCAAGCTGATTGGCGTACGCAGCTTCTCGGAACAATCCGCAGCGAGCCTGTCGCAGGATCCCGCCACGAGCGATGCGCTGGTGCAGGAATTCCTCGATGCCAAAAATTCGGGCCGCATTTATGATTACGAAAAAGAGATGTATGGCAATACCGGGTTTCTCAGGAACAGTATTGTGACGGTAACAGGCGGATCGGATAAAACGAGCTTCTATTTATCGGGTGCCGCACGAAGCGAAGAGGGCATCATTAAAAGAACCGGGTATGACAATAAGAGCATTCGCCTCAATGTGGATCACCGGATAAATGACAATATAAAGATTGCGGTCAGTACCAATTTTGTGAACTCATCGGCAGATCGCGGTTTAACAGGAAACGATAATGCAGGCGTTACTTTTGGCGTAGCGCTTTCTTCCACGCCCGGTTTCACCGAACTGCATCCCGATGAAAACGGCGTTTATCCGCGCAACCGCTTTGCCGGTTCTAATTTCCTCGAAACGCGCGACAAGATGATCAACAACGAATCGGTGAACAGGTTCATCACCGGCGTTACCCTCGAAGCGGCACTGCTGCGGAGTGAAAGATCCGTCACCAGCTTCGTGGCAAGGGGCGGACTGGATTTTTACAACCTGCGTACACAGGCGCTGTTTCCCAGTTCCTTGCAGTTTCAGCAGGTGAACAAAGGAACGTCGATACAAGGGTTGACCACTAACTTCAACACCAACTACATTCTTTCGCTCGTCAACAGGTTTACGGCATCCGGGAAGTTGTCACTCACAACTTCCGTTGGCCTTACGCAGGAAAACATCAGCTATAATAATTCACTGAACGTGGCCACGCAGGTAATATCCGGACAATCCAACGTTGACCAGGCGGGCGCCATCAATGCCACCCAGCTCCGCATCAAGAACCAGGATAACGGGTTCTTTATACAGGAAGAAGCAGTTATCGCCAACGCCGTGGCGCTTACGGGCGGTATCAGGTTCGACCGCTCATCTAACAATGGTGATCCCGAAAAATTTTATGCCTTTCCAAAAGGAGGCGTGTCATTTAATCTTACAGAGATGGGATTGAATGGCGGTAATGTGGTGGATAACATCAGGCTGCGCGCAGCGTATGGCCAGGCGGGTAACTTCCCCGCATACGGCAGCAAGTTCACTTCGTTTACCGTTTCCAATATCGAAGGTTTGCCCGGTTCGCTCATCAGCACACAGCAGGGGCAGGCAGGCATAAAACCCGAGCGCCAAACCGAAATAGAAGCCGGCCTTGATTTCAGCGTGCTGAATGGCAAGCTCAATTTTGAATTTACTGTTTACAATAAAAAAGTGTTTGATTTTCTGTTGCTGAACAATCTTCCTTCGTCATCGGGATTTTCAACCGAATGGGTGAATGCGGGCGACCTGCGCAACAACGGTATCGAACTCGGCGTCAACGCGCAACCGGTTGCCACCCGCAACATCAGGTGGAACACGAATATCAACTTCTGGATGAACAGGTCGAAAGTGACGAGGCTGGATATTCCGCCCGTACAGATCGGCGGGCTGGCAGGCGTTGTTGCCGGCATTTTCCAGATCGAAGAAGGAAAGTCGCCCACACAAATTATCGGCCTCACCAACGAGCCGGGCTACATGCCACCGCTCAAGTCGTGGGGCGACAACCAACCGAAGTTCCAGATGAGCAGCTATAACGAAGTGGTGTTCAAAGACAGGCTCAGCCTGCGTTTTCTTGCGCACTGGAAATATGGCGGCAAGAATGTAGACCTCACCAACCTGCAAAGTGATTTCGGCCAAACGAGTGTTGATTTCGATGCAGACAATAACGGCAACCACATACCCGACGGTGTTGACAGGATCATGAAAGTAGGCGCCACCTCCGAAGAGTTTGTGAAAGATGCCGGTTACTTCAGGATCAGGGAAATCGGTTTGTATTATTCGCTCAGCGACGTAGGCGTTGCTTTCATTAAGGGCATGAGGCTGGGTGTGTCGCTGAATAACTACATCACCGTAACCACCTATCCGAGTTACGATCCCGAGGTATCCAATTTTGGTGCGGGCTTTTCCAACGGGATCGATGCGATTCCTTTCCCTTCATCCAAAAGGGCCATGTTTCACATCTCCGTTGATTTCTAATGATTCAAAAAAAGATTATGCTTAAGAAAATATATATTCAGTTTATTGCCGTCGTCATTTTCGTCATCACTTTGTTTCCCTCCTGCAAAAAGGATTACGGCAATCTCAATAACCCCACCGTCGAGGCGTATTTGCAGGATGCCACGCGCGACCAGTTGAACAACCTGGTGAGCGGTACGGAATCGGCCATGCGCAACGAGCTAGGTTTGTATCTTGATGACATTGGCGTACTGGGCAGGGAGATGTACCGTTTTTCGGGTGCCGATCCACGTTATACTACGGATTTGCTTGGCGCCAGCGATGCAACACTGAACAATACGGGCTTCTACATTACCAACACCTGGTCGGCGAAGTACCGCGTCATCAAAAATTGCAACCTGTTGATCGAGGCTGCGGCAAATTCGACGGTTGTCAGCGATACCGAAAAGAAAGGATACAGCGGTTTTGCAAAAACCATCAAAGCCTACCAATTCCTGTTGCTGCTCAACCTGACCGGTGAAAACGGTATTCGCATGGCTGTAAGCGACCCGTCGAACCTGGGTCCGGTACTGAGCTACGATGAGGCCCTGCAGGCTATCGCCGATTTGTTCGACGAGGGTGCAGCAGATCTTGCCGTTGGCGAGGTGGCCTTCCCGCTGTCATCCGGCTTCAGCAATTACAATACGGCGGAAGGGCTCGTCAAATTCAATCGCGCGCTGGCTGCGCGGGTGGCGGTGTACCGCGGGCAATGGGCCGAGGCGCTCAGCAATCTTTCTGCATCGTTTTATGATCCTGCCGGCGATCTTTATGATGGCGTTTTTCATGTATTTGGCACCGGATCAGGCGATCAACTGAATTCAGCATTTTTCCCGCAAAACCAGGCCGGCGAAGTACGTGTGGTGCATCCTTCGTTTGCTGCCGATATTACGGCGAACGACGACAGGATCAATAAGACGTCGCTGCGCGCGAGCCCTGCATCTTACACCGGTTTAACGGGTGATCGCGATGTGTGGGTGTACACTTCCAGTACGGCGCCGGCGGCTATTGTAAGGAACGAAGAATTGATATTGATAAAAGCAGAGGCAGAAATACATCTGGAACATTTCGATTTGGCCACCGACGCATTAAATATTATCAGGAATGCGCATGGATTGGGCAATTACAGCGGCGCTGCGAATGCCGATGCGTTAACCGATGAAATGCTGAATCAACGGAGATACTCATTGTTTTTCGAGGGGCACCGATGGATCGATCTGAGAAGGTATAACAGGATAGATGAATTGCCTATCGACAGGCCCGGCGATGATCTTTGGACCTCATTTCCGTTACCTAATACAGAAGGATAATTCTACGAATATGAAAACATTTTTCCTGATCGCCTGCTTCGTGCTGCTGTTTGCCGCAGAAATATCGCGGGTGTATTACATCATGCCTTTTCCCGGCAGCCAGCAGTCTAACAGTATTGGCTATGCGTATTGGATCCACAACAACATTTTGTGGATCCGCATGTGCCTGGTGGCGCTGATCATCGCTAAAATAGGATCGGCGTTTAAAAGGAGCCGTCTGTTGGGTAAGATTATACTTGTTGTGGTGAGCATCATTTACCTGGTGGTGTTTTATCTTTTTAACTATCGCTTCCAGGCCGATAAAATGTTTCTCCAGCCTTCAAAGGTATTGTTTGAAGATTCGGCAGCAAGCCGTGTAGACCGTAAGAAACTGGTCCTGGGCGTGGCTATGGATGGCGAGGCGAAGGCATACCCGATACAGGTGATCGGTTATCACCACCAGATCAGGGATTCGCTGGGCGGCAAACCCGTGCTGGTCACTTATTGCACCGTATGCAGAACGGGAAGGGTGTTCAGTCCGGTGGTAAATGGTAAAACGGAGACTTTCCGGCTGGTGGGCATGGATCATTTCAACGCAATGTTCGAAGACGTTACCACCAATAGCTGGTGGCAACAGGCTACCGGCGTTGCCGTGGCCGGTCCGCTGAAAGGCAAGGTGCTTGCGGAATTACCATCGGTACAAACAACGCTCGACGTGTGGTTGAACAGGTATCCTCAATCGTTGGTATTACAGCCGGACACTCTTTTTAATCAGCAATATGCTTCACTAAAAAAGTTTGACGACGGCACCACGAAGGATGCGTTGGAAAAAAGAGATTCTGCATCGTGGAAATTCAAGTCGTGGGTAATTGGTGTTGACAATGATCACGGCGCCATGGCGTATGATTGGAACCAGTTGGTGAAAGAAAGGCTGATACAGGATTCATTGCCTCGCCTGCCGCTGGTGATCACTCTCCAAAGCGACACTGCTTCATTTAACGTTCTGAACAGGAATGTGGGAACGCAAACGCTCAGTTTTGTGCTGAACGATAGCGGCGGCATGACGGACACCAACACCGGTTCTTCGTGGACGTTGGCAGGGGAGTGCATTGACGGAGCGCTCAAAGGCGAACGGCTGTCTGCCGTACAGGCTTCTCAGGAATTCTGGCACTCATGGAAAACATTTCATCCCCATACAAAAACATTCGATTATGCCATTCATTAAAGTGGAAGAGCATTTACCGGGCATTACGGGTTTGCTGGAATTAAGAAAGGATACCGGGCAGCCCATTCGCGACCTTACGCAATTGCTGATGCGCGGACCGAACACACTCACGGAAGCGGAACGTGAACTGATCGCTATGACCGTGTCGAACGGTAACCAATGCACGTTTTGCACCAATGCGCATACGGCTGCTGCCGAAAGGCTGCTGGATGATAAGTCGGTTGCCGGCAAGGTGAAGGAAAATATTGATGAGGCGCCGGTTGGCGACAAGATGCGGGCGTTGCTGAAAATTGCTGCTGCAACAAGGATCAGTGGGAAAAATGTAACCACTGAAATGATTGCCGCGGCAAAAACTGCGGGTGCAACAGATGTGGAAATTCATGACACCGTGCTGATTGCCGCGTTGTTCTGCATGTACAACCGGTATGTAGACGGACTCTCCACCACGCTGCCCAACAATGAAAATTATTACCTCGACCTTGCGGATCGACTGGCCACTCATGGTTACATACGTTTGCCGCAGGGGTACGATCATCTCAAAACTAAACCGTAAATAATGCAACCAGCGTTCACTGTAAAGGCTCCTGCATCGGGCTCAAAGCAAAAAGATGCACATGTTGGTTTGTTCATTATTTCGTTTGTGGCCACTGCACTTGGCGGAACCATTTCCACTTTGATGTCTGTTTACCTGCCGGTAGTTGTAAACGAATTGCGCGCCGGGAACGCGGCTGGCGATCTGAATAGCCAGAGTGCATTCATCAACGCGGTTTTTATCGTTGGCTGGACGGCAGGAGGCTTCACCTGGGGATTTCTCAGCGATCGCATAGGAAGAAAATCGGCGTTGATCATTTCCATCGCGTGCCTCGGCGTGGCTACGTTGCTTACCGGGTTCATGGACAGTTGGGAAGGCATAGTGATTTTCCGTTTTCTCAGCGGCTTCGGCATGGGAGGGATACTTGTGATTACGAATACGTTTATGAGTGAAGTGTGGCCCGAAAAGACGAAAGCAATTTTCATCGGCATACTGTCTATTTCCTTTCCCATCGGTATTTTTTCAGCAGGGTTAATTAATTTCTTTGTGTCGGAGTGGCGCGATGGGTTTCTCGTTGGTGTGCTTCCTGTGGTATTGGCGATTATTTCTTATTGGATTTTGCGTGAATCCACCAACTGGCAAAGCTCACATCATATGAAAGAGGCCCGCAGCGCTGCCGGCAGAAAATTGCTGGGCGGCGAAAATGGAAAAATGCTGTTGGTGGGTTCAATAACATTTGGTACGATGCTGATTGGCCTGTGGGCAATATTTTCCTGGCTGCCCACCTGGGTGCAGGGGCTCATTACCGATGGTGACGGCCATCGCGAACGGGGCATGAGCATGATGCTTTTGGGCGGCGGCGGTCTGATCGGCGGCTTTGCCTCTGGCTGGATATCCAACGCCATTGGTTTGCGCAGGTCGATGCTCATTTGTTTTTCGGCGTGTGCGATCCTGAGCCTGGTGCTTTTTAAAACGAATACTGCATTTAACCCGGTATTGATTTATTCAGAAATAGGGTTGCTGTCTTTCTTCTTCGGCGTGAGCCAGGGAGTGTTGTCGGTTTTTGTGCCCATTTTATTTCCTGTAAGCATACGCGCATCGGCAACAGGGTTTTGTTTTAATATTGGAAGAATAGTTACTGCAGTGGCGGTATTATTCGTGGGTGTGCTCGTGTATCTATTGGGAGGATATTCGAATGCGCTGTTTATTTTCTCGCTGGTTTTTGTTGTGGGATGGATAACGTTATTGTTTAACCGTTCAATCTAAATAGTTATGGCACATATAGAAGTGGATAAATCTTTAACGGGCATCAGGTCGCTGGTCATGTACAGGCCCGAATCGGGCGAACATCTTTATGCGCTGGCCCGGGCATTGCTGAGGGGCGAGTCGCCGATTGCGGCTGCCGACAGGGAACTGATTGCCAGCTACGTTTCATCATTGAATGATTGCGATTTTTGTATGAAAAGTCACGCTGCTGCGGCAAAGTGTTTATATGAAAATGAGGCTGCAGCCAGTGGGGTTAAGCCCAATGATGACACTGCTATTGATCCCAAATTGAAGGCGCTGATGAATATCGCGGCGAAGACCACCAAAAGCGGGATGGAAGTGACGGTAAGCGACGTTGAGCAGGCACGAAGCGAAGGAGCCGGCGATGCGGACATCCACGACGCAGTGCTGATAGCGGCGGTATTCTGTATGTTTAACCGTTATGTTGATGGGCTTGCGTCGTTTACACCAACCGATCCTGATGTATATGCAGAGATGGGAAAGCGGATGGTGGCCAACGGCTATATATTTCCAAAAAAATAAATCAATTTTATGGCTTATATTTCATTGAACAACGATTTGCCCGGCATACGCGGGCTGATGGCTTACCGCCCGGAAATTGCCCAGCCGCTGAATGAATTCGCAGAGGCACTGTTAAGAAACGATGACAATACTCTTAGCCGGGGAGAGCGCGAGCTGATTGGCGCGTATGTTTCTTACCTGAACGATTGCAAGTTCTGCCAGCATGTGCATGGAGCCATTGCGGGTCATTACCTGGCGTGCAGCATGGAGGAGATTGAAAAGATCAAGCGTAAGTATGAAGACAGTGACCTTTCGGATAAGATGAAGGCATTTTTGGCGATTGCGGCTGCCGTTCAGCAAGGCGGAAGAAACGTAACGCCGGAGATGGTTGACAGGGCGAGGCTTCACGGCGCAACAGACAGGGAGATTCATGATGTGGTGTTGATTGCGGCTTCTTTTTGCATGTTCAACCGTTACGTTGACGGTCTTGGTACATGGGCGCCGGATGACATGGAATTTTATGTCGAGCGCGCGCCGCGGAGGGCAGTTGAAGGTTACCTTCATTTTGATCCTAACAAACAATGATCATCTAAATTGTTTTATGGAACCTGGAGATGCCCAATATAAAAGTCCGGGAGTGTACATCGAAGAGAAGTCATCTTTTCAATTGAGTATACCGATGCTGCCCACCGCGGTGCCCGCATTTATCGGTCATTGCGGCGGCGGGTATTCCGACCTTGTTCCGAAAGTGGAGAAGATCGCATCGCTGCCGGATTTCGTTGCCTTATTTGGCGCAAGCTGTGCGCTGTACGATCACCTGCAGCTTTATTTCGATCATGGCGGTACGGATTGTTACATCGTGCCGGTGCAAGAGAACCTCAACGGATTGCTTGACGGAATGAAAATATTATCGGGTATTGAAGAGCCCACACTGCTGGTTGTGCCGGGTGCCACATTCCTTGTTCATGACGAATATGTTAGCGTTGTAAGAAGCATGTTGCAGCATTGCGCCGACATGAAAAATCGTTTTGCGCTGGTGGATGTGTTCGCGGCCACGCAATATGATACGCAGGTTATCGGTCAGCACCGCCAGGATGTTGGCGAGGTTAATCTCCGCTACGGAGCGAGTTATTTTCCTTTTATTAAAGTAAATAGTGAAGGCAGTTCGAAAGTAATGCCTGCTTCTGGCGCCATTGCGGGAATTATTTGCCGTAACGATACGGACAAAGGCATTTGGAAATCGCCTGCAAATATTGCTTTCAATGACGACATAGAGCCGGTAGTGCTTTTGAACGAGCGGCAGAATGAATTGTTGAACGTGGATGCCGCTACCGGAAAATCCATCAATGTCATTCGCGCATTTGCGGGCAGAGGCACACTCACTTGGGGTGCCCGCACGCTTGCCGGTAACGACAATGAGTGGCGCTACATAGCCGTGCAACGCTTTTGCAGTTGGGTGGGCGCCTGTGCGACGAAAGGCTTGGCGCCACTGGTATTTGAAAATAACGATCAGGCTACCTGGATAAAGGCCAGGACTATAACAGAGAACTTCCTGGTTACGTTATGGAAACAGGGAGCGTTTCCGGGTGTAAAGCAGGAAGAAGCGTTTTATGTGCGCGCCGGTCTCGGACAAACGATGACCGCAGATGATATCAATAACGGACAGATGATCATCGAGGCAGGTTTAGCGCTATTGCGCCCCGCAGAATTCATCTTGCTGCGCTTTACGCAACAGGCCCAGCCCCATTAATTCCCTCCAAATACTGGATAAACGCTCCCTAATTCGGAATTTTCATTTTAATGGACTTTTAATATTCTTCAATGAATCAGTGAGTTACATATTAGGCATCGCCTTGGATAATATCAGGTACTCTCCACTGTCCATGATGTAACTCGCCAATCTTCTATGAGCTGATAACTCTTAATCAACTCTTCCAATGAAAATTTTAGTATTGCTTTTAACTGCCGTGAGTTTTATTGCTATGCACTCTCAGGCCCAGTTCTCCGAAAATTTTGACCAGAACATTACCGGTTTGAGCAGCGACTGCTGGCTCGTTAACCAGTTTAATTACTCTACAACGACGAATGATGTAATTAACGGTACAGGAAGCGCGTACACCAACCCGCCTACCAGTTCATCTGGTGAAAGGACGCTTGCAACGCCATTCCTCGACATTACGTCGACGTCATTAACGGTTTCTTTCAAGTATAAAATTTCGAGTAAGATAGGCGGCAATGCTACCAGGACGATTAACATCGGCCTTCTTGATAAAAACGGAAATTTTACTTCTCTCCAGTTGATAACGATGGATAAAACTTTTCCGACTTCGGTTCAAAACCTTACCGCAACATATACTTTGCCGTCAACGGGCACCTACAGACTTCAGTTGAGAGTTGGCGGTGCAACCGGAGATGGAAATTCGCGGGTAATCTTCGATGATCTTTCAGTGAATGCCACTCCGCATTACGGGCCCGCGAGCCATTGTAATACGCCGGGTATTGCGGTTGACGACAGCTATACGATCGAGGCGGTGAAACCTGTGTCGGCAAATTTGATGACAAACGACCAACTCCCTGGAGATAATGAAATATACACACCGGTGATCGTTGCTGCGCCAACATCCGGAACGCTGGTCGTGAATACCGATGGCACCTTCACATTCACGCCTGATCCTTCGTTTACCGGAGGAACCGTGACTTTTACATACAATCTTGTTGACAACGGCTATTCGCCGGCAACATCGAATGTCGCTACCGTAACCCTTAATTATCCTGCTCCGATGATACTGCCGATACTGCTGCTTGATTTTTCGGCTGACGTGCATGGCAGTGACGTTGATCTTGAGTGGAGCGTTGATAATAACGATGAAGGAAATTATTTTGAAGTACAGAAAAGCGTTGACGGCAAGTCGTTCGTTACTATTGATAAGGTATACGCCAACGAGCATAGTGTTGTTTACACATCGCGCGATGAACATTTATCATCTAATGTGTACTATCGGCTGAAGATCGTTAATGACGATGGATCGGTAACGTTTTCGAAGACAATTCTTGTAAAAGGCAGCGGTTTGTTAGGGCCGGTGCAAGTATTGGAGAACCCTGTTCAAAACGTTATTCGGTTTACATTGCATGCATCAAACGAAGCGGTGCAGTCTTTACAAATATTTTCCATAACAGGCGCAAAGCTGAGCGACACGAAGCTGTACGTTTCAAAGGGAATGAAACAATACAGTGTCAATGTTCAGCAGTTGCCGTCGGGCACTTATGTGATGATGCTGAATGCAGGATCCGAACGCAAGGCAGTGAAATTCATGAAGCGGTAACGGTTTTTGGCAACCGGTTACCGGAGCCGTCGAAAAATACGACTAAGGTTTTATTGAGTGACACAAGCAGTGTTTACACGTTCATTCTTTAAAACCTTTGTTATGTCTGCAAGAACTTTACTCATCTGCCTGATCATCGTGGCGGAGGCACGCGATGCACGCAGCCAGGCCAATACAAGTTTGTCGAACCTGTCGAACCCTACAAGTATCAACAGGGATCTGCTTCCCTCTCTCAACAACGTACGGACGCTGGGGAGTTCGGCCAGGTCGTGGCGGTCCATTTATATAGATGATGCCTATTATTTACAGGATCGCCAGGTGTTAACCGGTAACGTGTACAAGCAAAATATTTTTGTTGGGCACTATGCCGGCAATGCAAGCGTCACGGGTTCCGGAAATACTTTTGTGGGTTATCACAGCGGCAGGTACAACAGCAGCGGAAAGGGCAACACCTTCAACGGCTATTACGCCGGTGGAAGTAATATGTACAGCCAGTACACCTCCGCATTCGGTTACCTCGCCTTGTATTCGTTGAAGGCAATCAACTACAACAGCGCTTTCGGCGCCTATGCGGCCTATTCCCTCACAGGAGGCGGCTATAACGCCGTATTTGGCTACCAGGCGATGAAGGCCAATAAAACGGGCGGACGTAATTCTGTATTTGGTACAAACGCCATGTATACCAGTACTTCGGGCAGCGACAATGCTTTTTTCGGATACCAGGCAGGCATGACCAACAAGGGCAGTTACAATGCTTTTTTTGGTTCGTACGCGGGCAGTACCGTGAAGGGCAGCAACAATACGTTCATTGGTTACCATGCCGCGGGGTTTGTTGACAGTGTGAAGAACGCTACGGCGCTTGGTTATTATACGATCATTACCGCCAGCAACCAGGTACGCATCGGCAATTATGCCATTACCAGCATTGGCGGCTTCAGGCCGTGGTCGAATTTGAGTGATGGAAGATTTAAGAAAGATGTAAAAGAGAATGTTCCCGGGCTGGAGTTTATCAACAAATTAAGGCCGGTTACCTATACGGTGAAAAAGAAAGAGTTGGGAGATTATTACAGGAGAGTGACAGGTGCGAAAGAAGAAATGCCGGCTGTGGAAAATGAGGAGGAAGTGATGACCGGTTTTGTGGCGCAGGAAGTGGAAGCTGCAGCGAAGGAGTTGAACTTTGCGTTTGACGGTGTGGACGCCCCGAAGAACGAGCACGATTTGTATGCATTGCGTTATGCGGAATTTGTGGTGCCCTTGGTGAAGTCCGTGCAGGAGTTATCGAAACAAATTGAGGAAAGGGATTCGGTGATTGCGGAGTTTAAGGAGATATTGAATGATATTGCCCGGCGGGATGGCAGGCCATTGCCGTTCGACATGAAAACAGGGTTGTTGCAAAATTATCCCAACCCGGTAAGCAACTCGACAGTCGTGGAATATTCGTTGCCTGAAAAATTCAGGAGGGCGGAGATCATGCTCACCGATGCGGGAGGAAAGATGTTGCAGCGGTTTAGTTTGGGCAGTGCACAAAAGGGAAATGTGACGTTGAATATGGCCACCCTTGCCTCGGGCACATATAATTATTCATTGATTGTTGATGGGAAGATTGTGAATTCGAAGAAGCTGAGTGTGGTGAGGTAGGGAGGAGACGGGAGACGGGGAGAGGTTTTTAACTTTTAACGTTTAAGTTTTAAGTTTTTCCCGAAGGGCAACGATATCCCCACACAAAGAAGCTCCCAATTTCTTGCTACCTTTACATCCATGGACTGCCGCCTCACCATAGACAAGAAAACAGGTTTCCTCAAAATGCTTCAGGAAGCATTTGCATCCCGGAAACCGGTAAACATGCTGCTGGACGACGAAGGTCTTACCCGCGCAAACGGCACCATCACTTCCATCAACACAAAAGAAAACACCACCGTCATCACCCTCAACGACCATACGAATATTTCGATGGACAAACTGGTGGCCATCAACGGCATCTTCTCCGACGACTTCTCCGAGTGCTAGGTTTTATAGAGAATTTTCTACGGGTGGCTTTCTATTTTATGTAATTCTCATTTTGAAAAAATTTTTCCCAGGATGATACGAATTTGCGGATGCCAATCCACGAAATGCAAGCTGGATAAGGGTTTGGGATGTTGGCACGCGGTTGGATTCTACAGAGCAGGTTTTTCATAGGATATTGG
>CAMPGT010000089.1 GCA_946885665.1 uncultured Chitinophagaceae bacterium
AAAAAACCCTTGTTTTCAGCGCCATGGCACTTCCATTAACCGCCATGCCCGAAAAGGCATCATTAGGCAAATTTGCAATGGCAAAATCCAGGTCTTCTTTAATGAAAGTCAGGGCTTCGGCTTTAGGGGTCCTTGCCACTTTGGCATCGTCGGGCGATTGTGGGCTTTCCTTGTACAAGATGATGTCGCCGTAGAAATTAACCAGGTCGAAATATAACAGCGCGCGCAGAAATTTGACCTGGCCTATATAATTGTTTTTTTTCACCTCGTCAAGCGACTCCACTTTTTCCACGTTTGCGAGGAAATTATTATAGGTGGCAATGCCTTTGTAATACGTACTGAATATGGTGGGCGACAAGCCTGCGCTGGAAGCATTAAGATCACCTGTTGAGATCGCTGTAATGTTCCAGTTATAGGATCCCCACTGCGAATAAGCATTGTCCGAAAGGCAATCGAGATAAGGCCGCGCCCATCCCAGTGGTGAGAAGGGGTAGAGGGTAGCATAGCAGCCGGTCAATGCCATCTGCACGTCGGCATCCGTTTTCCAAAACGTTTCACTCGAAATGGCATCCAGGGGAGTTTTCTCGAGTTCCTTTGCACATGAAGTCAATAAAAGCATGGATAACAAGCCGGCAAATATGTTGAGATGAATTCTTTTCATGACAGTTGAATTAAAATTTTACGTTGATACCAACATTGACGATACGTACCTGGGGAAACTGGGTAGCTGTAGCTCCTTCTCTTACCTCCGGATCACCATCGGTGAAATCTGTGAACGTGAGAAGGTTGCTGCCGGAGATGTACACCGAAGATTGTTTAATCTTCACTGTCTTCAGCAGCGATTCAGGTAAAGCGTACGACAGGTAAACGTTTTTCAGCCGTAAATAGGAATTATCGCGTAACAGGTATGTGGAAGAATATCCGTAAACACCCGAGTATGAGAACTCATGTACCGCAGGCACAGTGTTACTTGGATTATCGGGCGTCCATGCGTTCCGGAATTCAGCCTTTGGCGGGATGCCTTCCCTGAAGGGAAATGAACTCCAATCGGAAAGAAACATGTGCGATCCGCGGACTGCCTGCAGAAAAATAGCGAGTGAAAAACGCTGGTAGTTCGCGCTCACATTCAATGAATAATTCAGCTTGGGAAACGGGCTGTAGCTAACACGGTCCAATACATCCACGACATTGTCTCCATTCTGGTCTTTCAATTTCAGATCGCCCGGCTTTGGATTGTTGTATACCTGCTTAGGCGATTTGTCTATATCCTCGTCGCTTTGAAAAATACCAACCCATTCGTAGAGATAAAAAGAATTATAAGGAAGGCCCACTTCCCGTACCCCGGGGGTTGGCGTCACAATAGAGACCAGTTCATTTCTGAATCCGGAAATCTGGAAATTCGCATTATACTGAAACCTGCCTATTTTGTTACGATGTCTTATTTCCAGTTCGTAACCTTTATTCACTAATTCCCCGTCATTTGTGATTGCGCCATTTAAACCGATGCTCGTCGGCACGGGAAGGGTTGTAAGAATGTCGAACGTATTTTTTTTGTACCAATCAAAGCTCAGGCCCAGTAATCCATTAAACGCATCGACGTCAACGCCTAAGTCGAGAATTTTTGTTTTTTCCCATTGAAGATTTTTGTCAGTCATCCGTGTTAAACGCACGCCCTGGCTTACAGATGTGCCATATGAATAGTTTGCGTACGAGAAAATGTCCTGGTAGGGATACAGGCCGATTTCCTGGTTTCCGAGCAGTCCGTAGGACGCACGAAACTTCAGATCGTTCAACCATGTCGCCCCCGACAGGAATTCTTCCTGCGAAATTCTCCATGCAGCCGAAACCGACGGAAACGCTCCCCATCGCTGATCGGGATGCACACGGGATGTGCCATCATACCTTAGATTTCCTTCGAGAAGATACTTTCCATCATAATTATATGCAACGCGGCCGAAATAAGATTGCAGCGCCCATTCGTTGGCAGTGCCGGTAAGCGACTGTCCATCCGGGCTGCCTGCATTCAATTCTGCGAGCGACTTTGTAGGAAATGCCAAACGTCTTCCCGAGAGCTCCCTAAAGTAGTTCGACTGGTTTTCATAACCGACCATTGCATTGATCTCATGTTTGCCTATGGATGTGGAATATTTTAACGTGGAATACACGGTAGGATTCGTGTTGAACGTTGTCAAATCGGACACGCCGAGGGAAATCGGATTCCCCACCGACTGGTCAACGACGTATTCTCCATTCACCGGTTGGTAAAAATAAAATTCGCCGGGTGTGCCATAGGTGTGCATTTTTCTAAAATTGTAATTCAGGTTGAATGCGCCCCTCATTTCCCATTGCAGGCCCTTCAAAATATCGACGATAACATATGCCTGCGACCGAACTGCGTAATTCGACTGTTTGATATTTCCATTGGTGAAAGCAATTGGAGCAAATGTGCTGAAAGGTTCGGTGCTGTAAGCTCTGCCTGACGATTTTCTGCCGTCGGGCAAAAACGGACCTGCCAACGGCGATCTTCCGTATAATGCACGGTTAAGGTCTCCATCGCCATTTCCCTGCGGGTCGGTGTTTTCTCTCCTAAGCAAATTGATAATAGTTCCAATTTTCACCGCTTTTAACACCTGGTTCTCGTAATTGAGCGCCACAGTGTATCTTTTCGATTCAAACACAGGCAGAATACCGTCCTGATCGGTGTAATTTAGACCGAGCCTGAATTTACTGGTTTCGGTTGCCTTCGAGAAACTTAGCGAATGATTATAAATGGTTGCCGTCTTAAAAATATTTTCCGGCCAGTTATAGTTTGGAAACAATGTTCTGTCGGTGGCATTTTTATAGTCATCTATTTGATCCTGTGTATAGAATGTCGTTAAACCCGACCTGAGGCGGGCCGCATTGTACATCTCCATATATTCGCCCGAATTCCAGATCAGTTCCCGGACGGACGTGGCGTTCTGAAATCCGATGTCTAAATTATATTCGAGTGAAGCAGCTCCGCGTTTTGCCTTTTTAGTATTGATCAGGATAACGCCGTTGGCGGCCCTTGCGCCATAGATTGATGCCGAAGCCGCGTCTTTCAAAACTGTCACCGATTCTATATCATTCGGTGCAACGCTGTTGATCGCCCCGATGATACCATCAATCAATACCAGCGGCGCCGAAGATGCGCCGAACGACCCCATGCCGCGGATCCTTAACATCGGGTCGTCGTTGCCTGGCCTGCCCGATGGCTGAATCACTTCCAATCCGGGTAATCGTCCCTGCAACAGGTTAGCCGGGTTGGGAACCGGGCTTGCACTTAACGTGGCCGCCGATACGGACGCCACAGCACCAGTGAGGTTAGCTTTTTTCTGCGTACCGTAGCCAACCACCGTGACTTCGTCGAGCGCGGCAGAGGAAGATTCCATTTGAATCGCAATAACCTGGCCGTCGCGATCAACGATCACCCTTTGTGGTTCATAACCAATCATGGAAAATAGCAGGGTAGAATTTCTTTCTGTATTGATGCTGAACGTTCCGTCTGAAGCGGTAACAGTACCTTCCGACTTTCCTTCCACGTTTACAGAAACATCTGCAAGGGGCGAGTTGTTTTGCGTCTGAACGGTGCCGGTAACTTTTACGATTTCCTGTGCGTTCATGTCGGACGGCCAAAACAATACAATAAAAAGCAGGGTTTGTGACAGACAAAAACCAATCCTTTTAATAAGCATAGCAAGCAGTTTTGAGTTGTATAAAAACAGGAATTGATAAATTCATCAATCTAAAGGGAAATGGCATTAGCCTTAGGAAACGGTTTATGGCGGGCTTATCCAGTTCGAGTTGTAAATCTTCATTTGCAATCGTTTTGGTTGTGCAATGGTGAAATTACTTTTGTACGTATCGATAAACTCCCTTTGAAATATCAAATTTCGATGCTATCATGACAATCGCCTGGTAAAAAATCTTCGTTGAAGGCTTTTTTCCTGATGCCCGTTTTCATAACGTTGAATAAACCATCATTTTTTGGCTATCACAATAATTAGGCAATCGATTAAATGAATCTGGAAGCGCGAGAGGCAGGTACGAAAAAACCCGCATATGGCAGGCAAAAGTCCAGTATCTTTTGGTAATGGCAAATCCTGCAAACACCAGCCGTCATTCCACTTTCCCGTATATTTTTCATCAGTTGATATTCGCTTAGAATGCGCACGAATGAAAACCGCCACAGAAACAGCTAAATACCCTGGACCTATATTTGCGTATACATAAGATTGAAATAAAAGGGAAGCTGTTTTAAAACATTTCAAATCTACAAAAGATGAAAGTGAAGAATGAAATTTTGTTGGTGGTGCTCGCCGTAGGAGTATTTGCTGTTTTGAATTCCTGTTCCTCCATTCCTAAAAACGCAAAGGTTGTCGAAAACTTCGATGTCAACAGATATTTGGGCACCTGGTATGAAATCGCCCGTTTTGATTTCCGCTTTGAAAAAAATCTGGACAATGTTTCCGCCCAATATAGTCTGAACGAAAAAGGAAACGTTATGGTGTTGAACAGCGGCTATAATTTTAAAAAGCGAAAATGGGAAAAAGCGGAGGGACTGGCAAAGTTCAGGGGCGATAAGGACATGGCTAAATTAAAGGTGAGCTTTTTCGGTCCTTTTTACTCGGGCTACAATGTAGTGGCGTTAGACGACAATTACCAATATGCGTTGATTGCCGGGAAAAACCTGGATTATCTCTGGATTTTGTCGAGAACAAAGAACATTCCGGAAGAGGTAAAATCAAGGTATTTGAAAACTGCAAAAGAAATTGGTTATGACACTTCGAAACTGATATGGGTAAAGCACAACAGGAACGACAATCCATTTCTCAATGAAAGATAAAGTTTCGATTTTTTGGTTTCGGAGGGATTTGCGTCTCGAAGATAATTTAGGTTTATACCACGCCCTTTCTTCCCAACATCCTGTTTTGCCGGTTTTTATTTTCGACACGAATATTTTGGATTGCCTGGATGATAAACACGATAGAAGAGTTGATTACATTCACCAGGCAACCTCATCGATAAATAATGAACTTAAAGCATTCCAGTCAACGCTGAATACCTTTTACGGCAAACCGATTGAGATATTTAAAGATCTTTCTGAAAAATATGCTGTTCAGGGTGTTTTTTGCAATCGCGACTATGAGCCCCAAGCCATTAAAAGAGACACCGAAATCTATCAATTTTTCAGCGAACGAAACATTCCCTTCAAGGCGTTCAAAGATCAGGTGATTTTCGACAGAAATGATGTTTTGAAAAACGATGGAACGCCCTACACGGTTTATACGCCTTATTCGAAAAAATGGAAGCAACTATTGACGACGGAAAGCCTTAGCCCTTATCAAATAGACACAAAAAACTTTTTCGCCCAACCATTTGCCGAAATTCACTCCCTCACCGACATCGGCTTTAAAAAAACAGACATAACTTACGAACGCCCCAAATTAGATGCAACAATCATTGATGATTACGGTAAATACAGAGATTACCCGGCAATGCAACGAACATCACAGTTGGGGATAGCGCTTCGGTTTGGAACCATCGGTATCCGTAAATGCGTGAATTTTGGATTGAACCACAATGAAGCCTGGTTGAACGAACTGATTTGGCGAGAATTTTTTATGCAGATCCTGTATCATTTTCCGAAAGTGGTCAGCCAATCGTTCAAAACCGAATATGACAGCATTAAATGGCGAAACAATGAGCCGGAATTTGAACTGTGGTGTGCAGGAAAAACGGGCTATCCGATTGTAGATGCAGGTATTCGGCAACTGAATGCAACAGGTTACCTGCATAACCGGGTACGGATGATTACAGCGAGCTTTTTATGCAAACACCTGCTTATCGACTGGCGTTGGGGCGAGGCTTATTTTGCGCAAAAACTGAATGATTACGATTTATCTGCCAACAACGGTAACTGGCAATGGGCATCAGGTTCAGGCTGCGATGCCGCGCCATATTTCAGGGTGTTTAACCCAGGCATTCAAACAGAAAAGTTCGACAAGAATCGGGAATATATAAGAAGATGGCTTCCCGAATTCGGTACAGATGCTTATCCGGACGAAGTAGTGGAACACAATTATGCAAGAGAAAGGGCCCTGAAAGCGTATGGAGAAGCACTAAAAGAACATTAATTTACATCCTGTCCGTATTTTCGATGCTTTCCTTTGTGTAACCCCAAAAGCACCTAAAATAACATCAGCTCATGAGAAGACGCAACTTTTTACAGGCATCAGGCTTTCTGCCGTTCCTGGGAAGCGGATTATTTAACCAACGCCCACAGCAAACGCGTAACAGTTCGCCGGAACAACACCAGGCCAGCGTAAAAGATTTTTTTTATAAACCGGATGGTGCATGGGCTGCCGACTTTATCCCGCTGTATGCAAACGGAGCATTTCAGCTTTTTTATTTGCTCGACTGGCGAAACAGCCAGGTACATGGAGAAGGAACGCCGTGGTACCGCATCACCACAACAGACTTCGTGAACTTCGAGGAACACGGAGAAGTGCTAAAGAGAGGCTCCAAATCCGAACAGGACCTCTACGTGTTTACTGGTTCAGCAATTCATGCCAATAACGAATATCATATTTTTTACACGGGCCATAACCATCATCTGCGTGAGTTGGAAAAACCCGAGCAGGCTGTTATGCACGCCACCAGCAACGACATGAAGAGCTGGAAGAAAATTCCTGAACACACTTTCTTTGCACCAACAGACAAATATGAGAAAAACGACTGGCGCGATCCGTTTGTGTTCTGGAACGAAGAGGCCGGCGAATACAACATGCTGCTCGCTGCACGCCATAAAAACGGCATTCCCAGAAGACGTGGGCTTACAGCATTGTGTTCCTCGAAAGATTTGGTAAAATGGGAAGTGCGTGAACCGTTTTACGCTCCGGATCTCTATTATACACACGAGTGCCCCGACCTTTTTAAGATGGGCGGTTGGTGGTATCTCATCTTTTCTGAGTTTACAGATAAAGTACGGACAAGGTACAGGATGAGCCGTTCACTTAACGGGCCATGGATTACGCCGGAAAGAGACGATTTCGATGGGCATGCCTTTTACGCAGCGAAGTCTGCTTCCGATGGCAGCCGCCGATTTCTATTTGGCTGGAATCCTACGCGCCGCGATTCAAAAGACAACGGAACATGGGACTGGGGCGGCAATCTCGTAGTACATGAGCTGATCCAGGAACCCGGCGGGGAGCTCGCCGTTCAGATGCCGCAAACGGTTGATGATGCATTCACTAAACCGGTGCAGCATTCGTTTGACGCAGGTACAGGAAACTTCGCCATGAAAAATCAAACACTTCATCTTTCGGCAACGAAAACATTTTCGGCTGCAGTAGCAGGAAAGCTTCCGGAACTGTGCAGGATCAAGACTACCGTTCGATATGAAGACGGCGCAAGAGAATTCGGATTAATGTTTCGCACCAGTGACGATATGGAGAAAAGCTATTATATCCGCTTCGAGCCATCACTTCAAAGAGTTGTGTTTGATAAATGGCCGAGAGAGCGTTCGGAGGTAAACCAGATGGTGGAACTCGAGCGACCGGTACAGATGTCTCCCGGAACGCCTCTTCGGTTGCAGGTAATTATCGACGATAATAAAGGGGTTGCCTACGTAAATGGTAAAGTAGCAATGAACTTCCGCGCTTACGATTTACCGGCAGGAAACTGGGGCTTTTTTGCCACCGGCGGAAACGCAACATTCAGCAATACAGCCATCTCATCAAGATAATACCTATTGCTATTTCACCTCGTTGATTTATATTCAGGGCCAGGGCGACCTGTTTATTCCTAATCATCGCAACATTTAAACACTTATGGAACACGAACCAACTGAATATCCGGACCAAACACCATCCCCATTACACCTCAACGAAAACACCAAACCGAACACACTCTTCACCCGGCGGGAAATGATTGGAATGTCCAGTATGGCCGGCCTCGCGGCATTGACCGGCATCGCGCCAGGCGCCACCGCACAAACCCTGCAAAAAAGGCCGCGCATCGCCTGCCTCGTCACCTTCTGGGGCGCCCCGGGATCACATGCCGACTGGATCATCGACAAACTGATGGACGGCTACTGGTGGCAGGGGAAACACACACCCTCACGAGTGGACGTCGTGTCCGTTTACATCCATCAGCTCCACACCAGCACACTGGGCCAGAAAGTATGCAAGGCGAAAAATATTCCTATCTATAAATCGGTCGGCGAGGCCGTAACACTCGGCGGGAAAGAGCTCGCAGTCGATGGTGTTGTCATTGTCGGGGAACATGGCAATTATCCAACTGATCTGAAAGGGCACTGGCTCCTGCCGCGCTGGTGGATGTATCAGCAGATGATCCGCGTTTTCGAACAAAGCAAACGCTCGGTGCCTGTGTTTAACGACAAGCACTTCTCTTACAATTGGGACGACGCTAAATGGATGTTCGACAAGTCGCGTGAACTGAACTTCCCACTCACCGGCGGTTCATCCATACCCACCTACTTTCGCAAACCCGAGATAGAACTCGCTAACGATACGCCCATAAAAAATTCCATCGTAGTGGGCGGCGCATCAGACGAAGGAGCCATTTTCCATTGTATTGACACGCTCCAGGCCTTTGTGGAACGCCGCAAGGGCGGTGAAACAGGCGTTCAATCGGTCCAGTCCATTCGCGGACCTGAAACATGGAAGTGGGTCGAACAAAATCCCTGGGCAGGCAACCTGCTTGAAGCTGTGCGGAAAAAATTTGACCTGAAGCCGGGACACTTCCAGGAAACCCGCCATCCAAACGTGTGCATCGTAGAGTATCGTGATGGAACGAAAGCAGCGGTAATTTCCGGCCGCGGAGTAGGGTGGACCTACGCCGGCGAAATAGACGGGCAAAAAGAGCCAACGATCGTGTCGATGCTCGGCTGGCCCGGTCCCTATTCGCAATACCATGCCGCAAACGCACACTCGCACTGGATCACCGAGATGATGGTAACCGGAAAGGAACCTTTCAACGCAGAACGGCTGCTGCTTTCCACGGGCATTGTAAACTATTACATGGATTCGAACTGGGAGAACGGACAATATTCCGCCATTGGAAAACGCTTAGAAACGCCGTACATGAACATGACCTATCGGCCCACACGCGGAGCGATGTTTGAAAAGGGCGAACGTCCGCCGAACATCCCTTACATCCGAGGATTTGAATCATAGATTGTACGAACGATTAAACTGACCAACCCATGAAACGAAGAGACGTTATCAGGCGCTTAACACTCCTGCCTATAGCGGGGACTATTCTTCCCATGCCCTCGCTGTTCGCCGGCCCTGCGGATGAAAACAACCATTCTTCGCCTTTGCAAACAAAGCCGATGCCCCGGCTGCATCGCGAAGCATTTGTGATGGACGGACATGTACACGTAATGACGCGCGAACTGTTGATGAATACCGATATAGGCCAACGCTATCCCGATGGCAACGTCGACCTGCCAAGAGCTAAGGAAGGCGGCCTCGACGCCATGTTCTTCACCGTGTATACGCCCGAACATTACTATCCAGGCAGGTTCGAAACCAAAAACACATTTCGCGTGGTGAACCTGGCCCTCGACCAGATCAAAAAGAACAATGCCATGATTGAGCTGGCGCTCACCGCTTCCGATATCGAACGAATCAACAAGAAAGGTAAAATGGCGGCCTTCCTCGACCTGGAAGGCGGGTATGACCTCGATGGCGATATCAATCTGCTGCGCGCGCTCTACAAGCTGGGCCTGCGCTCCATGCAGCTCACCGCACACAACACAACCAACGCTTTTATTGATTCGTGCAACGACGTTAGCCGTTGGAACGGCATCAACGACCTCGGGAAAAAGATCATCGCCGAAATGAACAGCCTCGGTATGGTCATTAACGTTGCGCATGCATCCAACGACGCCATCCTTCAAAGTGCTGCGGCGAGTAAACATCCCGTCATCTACAGTCATGGCGGCTTTTACGGCATCGTCCCTCACCCGCGCTGCATTACCGACGAAGCCGCAAAAGCGGTGGCATCAAAAGGTGGCGTGATCGGTATTCAATTCGGAAGTCTTTTTAACAATCCAAAATACTGGGCGTGGCAAAAAACACCGAAAGAAACCAAGCCGGCCTCAGTGCAGGTATCTTCCACGAAAACAATTGAAGATGTAGATAAGCAACTGGCGAAAGAAGTTCCGCTCAATTTCAGGGGAACCATTCCCGATGAATATTGGATGCATGTGGATCAACTGGCTAAAGTGATTGATTATGGAGTGAAATTGGTTGGCGACGACCACATCGCATTGGGTTCCGACTTTGATGGCGGCCCCGAGCTTCCACGCGAAATCAAAGATATCAGCGACTATCCGCAGATGACGATAGCGATGCAAAAGCTGGGCTACAGCGACCAGCGCATCAAAAAGATCCTCGGCTTAAATTGGTTGCGCGTAATCCGCCAGGTAACTGGAGGATAGCATAGACTGGTTAGTTGAACGAGGCCCTGAACGCCAATGGCGACAGATTCGTTTTTATTTTAAATAATTTGCTGAACGACTGAGGATGTTCAAATCCCAGTTCGTAAGCGATTTCACTCACCGATAAATCTGTCGTAGATAACCTTTCTTTCGCCTTTTCTATCAGCTTGTCGTGGATGTGCTGTTGCGTGCTTTGCCCCGTCAGCACTTTCAATAAACCACTCAAATAACCCGGCGACACATTAAGTGTTTCCGCAACATACTGCACAGTAGGCAACCCGTTTGCTGGCACGCTGCCGTTGTTGAAATAGTCGTCGAGCAAAGTTTCGAGCCGGCCAAGAATCTCGTGGTTGGTTATTTTTCGGGTGATGAATTGCCGCTGGTAGAAACGCTCAGCGTAGTTGAGTAACGTCTGCACTTGCGAAATCATAATGTTCTGACTAAACTGATCCATGTTTGCGCGGTACTCCTGCCGTATGTTTTCGATAATATCGTTCATGATCGTCTCTTCCCGCTCCGAAAGAAACAGCGCCTCATTGACCGCGTAATCAAAGAATTCATAATGGCGGATGGTTTTGGCCAGAGGTGTATTCCAAAGAAAGTCGGGGTGAATCAGTAACATCCACCCCGAACGTTTTTTTGTGTCATGACCCGGATCCACTCTCAGCACCTGGTTAGGCGCCATGCAATACATGATGCCCTCGTCGAAATCATATTTCTGCTGGCCGTAAAACATTTTACCAACACCCCTTTTCACCGAAACGGTGTAGTAGTCGAACACGCAGGCTGCCCCTTCCGCGATAGAAAACTTCATCTTTGAATAATCCACCACGCTGATCAAAGGATGTTCGGGCGGCGGCAGTTCGCTCAAACGATGAAATTCGTTGATGGAAGTTATTCTCAGCAGTTTTCTATTATTCATCACTATTTTTTTAAAGGGCCTGTCCTCCGGATACTTCTATCCGCTGGCCATTGATCCAATACGCGGCATCGGTACACAAAAACGCCACCACGCCGCCAATGTCGTCCGGTAAACCCACGCGCCCCAGTGCTGTAATGCTCGCAATTCGTGTATTGATCTCTTTGTTGTCTCGTGTACGGCCGCCACCGAAATCAGTTTCGATCGCTCCCGGCGCCACTACATTCGCCCTTATTTTTTTCGGTCCTAACTCTTTTGCGAGGTAGCGGGTGAGTGTTTCCACGGCACTTTTCATGGAGCCGTACACAGAAGATCCGGGCATCGTGATCCTGGTAAGTCCGGATGAAATATTGACAATACCTCCACCTTCATTGATAAAAGGTAGTGCATTCTGTGTCAGGAAAAATACGCCCTAGTAGTGGATATTAAAAATGGCATCAACCTGCTCTTCGGTAGTTTCCTCGGCTGGTGCGTACAAAGCTGTCCCTGCGTTATTGATCAGAAAATCAAAACGCGGGCTGCCCATTTCACCATTTAAACGGTTGGTAACATCCTTGATGAAGCCGTCGAATTGTTTTACGTTACTCGTATCCAATGGTAAGGCAAATGACTTCCTTCCGGTCTTACGAATCTGTGCGACCACTTCCTCGGCCGCGGCTTCGTTGGTGTTGTAGGTAATCACCACATTCAATCCGGCATCGGCAAGAGCCACTGCCATGTTTCTGCCCAATCCGCGGCTGCCGCCTGTTACAATCGCTGTTTTACTTGTTGCACTCATCTTTATTTGTATTTAGTATGATTGATTCAGATGGAGCAGCAAAGTTCAGTAAACATTTTTGAAGCGGTTGTAACCCAATCTGCTTTTCTTGTAGCCAAAATTCGTTTTTTGCCACAAAGGTGTTTGTTCTGGTGGATAGTATCTCCAGTTGAGAAGCACTTTATATATCGCCTGCTTTTGGGGAAACCGTTCCCAATCTGGCACGAAAGCAAAGGTGTGCCATATTCAAAATGCAGTACAGGCCAGCATTTCAGCAATTGGCACGTGATTGGGATTTTTGCAGCAGGTTTTTCATAGGATATTGGATTTAAACACGGCCCGGATGTCTATCCGGGCTTCTTTTTTATGCTGCATGTGCTTAAGCTGTCGCTTCACTGTTCAACACCAGTGAGGGCGGCCGCGGGGAGTCTCTCGTTTATTTCCAGGCGATTGCTGCGCTGGCGGGGCCCGCGAGTGGCAACAGGTCCACTTTTTTAAAGCCGGTTTGCTTCACCCATTGGCTGAAATCATCGATCGTAAAATCGAATCCCTCGCCGGTTTCAATCAGCATGTTCAAACTCATCGTGAGGCCGAATACATTCTGGCTGCGATCGCTGTCGATAATATTTTCAATCGCCACAAATGCGCCGTTTTCAGGCAACGCATCGTACGCTTTTTTAATGAGCGTCAATTTCTTTTCTTCATTCCAATCGTGCAGAATCATCCCCATCACAATAATATCCGCTGCAGGAAATGCATCTTTGAAAAAATTACCCTTCGCTGTTTTTACTTTTTGCTCCACACCGAATTTTTTTATGTTTTCTTTGGCGATCCGCTCCACTTCCGGCAAATCGAAACTGGTACAGGCAATCTGCGGTTGATGTTTGGCAACCTGTATGCTTAGCATCGCGCCGGCGCCACCGATGTCGCAAAGCGTTTTGTAGTTTGAGAAATCAAATTTATTAGCGAAAGCGATGAAGTTGCCGGTAGAAATTCCCGACATGGCATTGATAAATTCTCGAAGGCGCTCGGGCGATGAATACAGCGCTTCGAACATATTCGATTGTTCTTCTCTGATCTCGTTCTGGGGTAAACCGGTTTGCAGTCCCTCATCCAGGTTCGCCCAAAAACGAAACAACCGGTTATTGGCCATTTCGAGCATCCCGCCAATGTAGGTTTGCTTGTTCTTGTCCAGCAGAAGTCCTGTTGCAGGGGTGTTGCCATATACCGCCGCATCGCCTGATCCTTTTCTTTCAAGTAATTTCAAAGCAACCAGTGTATCGAGAAAATCGGCTGCGTGCCTGTCGGTACATCCCCATCCCGACGCCTTTTTGATCTCTGCCAATGGAAGCGGCTTTGACGACAGGTTGGTAAACAAATTCGCGCTTACGGCAGTCAACAGAACCTTGGAGGGCCAGAAACCGAAAGCTATCTGCATGATTTGCGGTACACCAGACGCGGCGATGGATTCGTCCTGCATAGTTGAATATTTTAGCGTTTAGGAATCCAGGGACGTGATGGGTGCTTTCTGTAAGGCGGAACTAAAGTTAGAAAATAACTTTGAGTATTATTGCTCCACATTTCGATAGCCCGCAAACCACTTCTTAAAGAAATTCACACCC
>CAMPGT010000090.1 GCA_946885665.1 uncultured Chitinophagaceae bacterium
TCCCCGGGTTGAAGCAGGTGTTCGAGCCTGTGTGGTGGGACGTGAAATAAAATGTCGTTTTTCTTCAATTTTCCGGGTTGATGTGAAAATAGTTTTGTGCCCTTTATCACAAAGCTATAAACATCAACTATGCAACAAACTGAAGAAAATGTAACCGCTCCGGACGTACGGAAAGTAGAAAAATTTGCGGGACAGGTGATCAATGACCTGTCGGCCGGCATGTCGGGCGTTCTTACGCAGGTGGGACATGAACTTGGCCTGTATAAAGCTATGCACCGGCTCGGCCCCACCAATGCAGAGCAGCTTTCCGAAAAAACAAACACCTTCAAACGATACATCCAGGAGTGGCTCAACAACCAGGCGGCCGGTGGATACGTACTGTACGATGCGGAAAGAAAAACATACCTGCTGCCACCGGAACATGCGCTTGTTCTCGCCAATGAAGAAAGCCCCGCTTATATGGCTCCCGGGTTTAATGTGGTGTCGAGCATGTGGTTCGACAAAGACAAGATCGTGAAGGATTTCAGGCACGGAAAGGGCATTGGCTGGCACGAACATCATCATAATCTTTTTTTCGGCACCGAAGCATTTTTCAGAACCGGTTACAAAGCCAATCTTGTAAAAGAATGGATCCCTTCCTTGCAGGGTGTTGAAGCCGCTTTACAGAAAAACGGCTGGGTGGCCGACATTGGTTGCGGCCACGGTGCATCCACGATTATCATGGCGTCGCATTTTCCCAATGCTGTTTTTTATGGGTTTGATTATCATGAAGCGTCTATCCGGGTTGCGCGCGAAAGGGCGGAAGAGGCCGGCCTGACAAACGTGTTTTTTGAAGTGGCGCATGCCGAAGATTTTAGCGGAAGCAATTATGATCTCATTTGTTACATGGACGCCTTTCATGATTTTGGCAATCCCTCCAAAGCTATTGCGTATGCGAAGAATAAACTGTCGGCCAATGGCACCATCATGTTAGTGGAGCCCGCATCGTTTGACGACCTGGAAGATAATTTCAATCCTATCGGCAGAATGTTTTACGCGGCGTCAACGACGTTATGCGTTCCTCATTCGCACTCGCAGCAAGGCAGTTGTTGCATGGGCGCCCAGGCAGGGCCGGCGAAAGTAACGGAAATTGTTTCCGGGGCGGGATTTTCACATTGCCGCATCGCGCAGCGGACACCCGTGAATTTAATTTTCGAGGTGAAGAAATGACATTCTTAATTAAAATATACACAAACATCATGACAAGCGTAGATTTACAACAACTGGAACTGAATGAATTTATTGGTAAGAACAGTTCAACGCAACATTGCAGGGCCACATTTCCACTGGTGGGATTTCATGGCAGCAAAGACCTGGCAACCGTTTATTTTGAACTTGCTCCCGGCGACAATCTTGGTATGCACACGGACAGCGCCGAAGAATTGCTGATCGTGCTGCAGGGGAACGCAGAGGCCACGGTTGGCGATGAAAAGAAGTTAGCTGCCGGCGGCTCCATTGTATTGGTTCCCAAAATGATGCCTCACGACATTAAAAATGTAGGCAGTTCGAGTGTTAAAGTATTGGGCGTTTTTGGCGGCGCCAATAATATTGTTGCTACTTTTGAGCAGGCAATGCTCCCTACAGAAGCGAATGTTGTTGATACCGCCGCATTGTTTCAATAATATTTAGCTGTGAAAATCAGATTTTCGGAATACAGGCCGGCACTTGCTTTACGCAACCCTGTCCAAACTTACTGGACGGGTGATTTCAACCTGTATTCCGAGAATCAATTTGTGCAGTCGGTTGTTCCCAATGGCTGCGTTGAGTTGATTATCCATCTCACTCACGATCATTGTGAACTGGTGAAACAGGATTATTGGACACACTCACCCGAATTTACGCTTATAGGCCTGCAAACGGGCACCTACAAAGTGCGCTTCAACCAATGTGTACAGGTATTTGGTATCCGTTTCAACCCCGAGGGTCTCTACACTATTTTTGGCATTTCCCCTGCTGAATTTACCGCCACTTTTGAAAGTGGACGCGACGTTCTGGGCAAGGCGTTTAGCGACTACTGTTCGCGTGTGAGGGAGTGTAAAACAATAGAGGAGCGGATCGCGCTTACCGACCAGTACCTCCTCAGGCAGATGGCGGGCGCATCTGTGAAATTCGATTACCTGCGCATTGCACCCGAAATTATCAGGAAATACCAGGGCCTGATGACCATGAAGGACCTGTTCATGCAGGTGCCGATAAGTCCGCGGCAGTTGCAGCGCGAATTCAAAAGAAAGTACGGCATTACTGCGAAAGAGTACATACGCCTTTCGCGGCTGAACGCCATCCAGCGTTACATGCGTTCCCACGAAATTAACCTGACCGATCTTTCTTATGAAGGCGAGTTTGCCGACCAGTCGCATTTCATCCGAGAGTTCAGGCTTTTGGTAGGCACCAATCCCACCACGTTCGTCAAACAAAGGGAGGCGTTTATTGTCAATCCTGGGGACTCACGCGACTTTTAAAAACAACAATCCCGCCTTACGGGGCGGGACGTTTTATCTCTTTTTGATGCATTGCTGAGGGTTAGGGTTTTTCAGCGAAGAGACATTGGATCAATTGGTTTTCAAGGTCGGACGATTGGTTTTTCGGACAAATGGATCACTGGTTTTTCATAGGTTCAGACTGCTTGGTTAACAGTGGTTTTTCACAGGGCGGTCGGTTTGTTTTTAAAGGGTTCGGCCGGTTTTCAGGATCTGGATCTTTCTTGGTTCAGGGTTTAGGGTTAGGGTTTAGGGGTCAGTCGCTTTGACCACACAAAGATGCATCGCCCAACCCCCTCTTTCCAAGAAGAAAGCAAGGTTATCTTAGTGAATGCTGGTTAATTCGTTTGCCCGTAAGTGGTAGTTCTTACCGATAGTATTCTTACGTGTGGCTTTTACTTCGTTCAATAGCCCTTGTCTTTGTCCACCACGTTCATGAGGGGCAGTCCGAGGCTGTATCTCCTTACATTTTCCATCACCAGTGCAAACAGCCTTTTATGCCGCACATCGGCATTCGTTGAGTTGTGCCCGGTGATGACCAGGTTGGGGCAGGTCCATAGCGGGTCATCGGCTGGCAACGGCTCGGGAGTGACCACATCCAGCCCGGCTCCCCTGATCTTTTTACTTTTCAGTGCATTGACCAGGGCATCCTGGTTCACCAGTCCGCCGCGCGACATGTTAATGAAATAACTATCCGGCTTCATGCTGCTGAACACCTGTTCGTTGAACATGCCCCTGGTGATTTTTGTCAGCGGCGCGGCGCTCATGAGCACGTCTACTTTCGGCACCATTTCCATAAACCATCCGGGGTCATGCAGCTCTTCCACGAAGTCGGGCGCATGCATGGGTTTGGCGTCTGTTGCCAGCACCCGCATGTGGAAGCCGTAGTGAAGGCGTCGTGCCGTTTCTGAGCCAATGCCGCCCATTCCTACAATTCCTATCGTTTTTTCATAGAGGTCGTCGAGCACAATGTTTTCCGGAGCGTTGTGCACCCACTTTTTTCGCTGAAAATTGGGAACCGCGAAGTGGGCGATACCACGGGTGAGGGTGAGCAGCAGCGCTATCGCCTGTTCGGCAATCACGGGTGCAAACACCTTCTGCATGTTAGTGAGCACAAGCGGATGCTTTTTCATTTCTTCAGACATATTTTCGACGCCCGCATGGAGTACCTGAACCCATTTCAATTTATTGGCGCGGCGAAGCGCTGTGCTTCCGATGTTGCCGATCACCACTTCGGCGTTGTCAAAGGCCGTTGTTTCCTCGCCGGAAATCATTTGAAGGTTGATGTTTTTTGATATGGATCTGATCATCTGCTGCTCCTTGCCGGATAGATCTTCGGTGCAGATGATATTTATTTCTCTGTCGGCGTTCAAATGCTGATCAACGGGAAAAATATTGGAAAAGCCCTGCAAAGGAGGCAACGCGGTTACGGTGGCCGCACCGGCGGCAACAGATGTGATAAAGTTGCGTCGTGAAACATGCGAATTGGCCATAACAAAAGATTAAGTGATTCCTAATTTACAAAATTGCAGGCGGTTACAGCGTTGTCCGCGCAGGATTTCAAGGGACCTTCCGATTTCACAAGTGAAAATTAAAATATATTTGATCTAAATCGCTCTCGTGCACTTTCCATGGCAGATCAGTATTGGTTCAATTCGGGTGCCTGCGCATGTTTTATTTGAAACTGCCGGTATGTTTATCGGTTTCAGGTATTTTCTTTTTCTCAGAAGTAAGCATAGCGATAAAATATCATCTTCCAACCGTACATGGGTATTGATAGGCGCGATCTTCGGTGCAGTGCTTGGCAGCAGGCTGATCGGTGGTCTTGAGAATCCCCCGGCAATGATCAATTCTTCAAATATCCTCCTTCATTTTTATACCAATAAAACGATTTTGGGCGGATTACTGGGAGGGCTACTTGGTGTGGAACTGGTAAAAAAATCAATTGGAGAAACACAGTCTTCCGGCGACTTATTCACCTATCCGCTGATCCTGGCCATGATCATCGGACGCATAGGATGCTTCAGCATGGGTGTTTATGAAGAAACCTACGGCACGGTAACTTATTCCTCCGTAGGTATGGACCTGGGCGACGGCCTTCCCCGCCATGCCGTAACGCTTTACGAAATTGCTTTTTTAATTTGCCTTTGGCTTTTGCTGATGCAGGTGGAGAAAAAACGTACCCTCGCGGATGGAGCACGGTTCAAGCTGTTCATGGTGGCTTACGTGATGTTCCGTTTTCTGCTCGACTTTATTAAACCACATGAGCCGGTATTGTTCGGTTTGTCAACGATTCAGTTAACTTGTGTGGCAGGACTGGTGTATTATATCCGTTATATCATCACGCCGCATAAACTCCTCGCATTGCATGCCTGAAAGAGACTATACTTATTACGACTATACGGTTAGTCTTTGCCCTGTTTGCCTCCGCAGGATAGATGCCAAGATCGTTTTCCAGGACGCACAGGTTTTCATGCTGAAAAGCTGCCCGCAACATGGGTTTCAAAAAGTCCTGATTGCGACCGATATTGAGTACTACAAGAACATCCGCAATTACAACAAGCCGTCGGAAACGCCCCTTCGTTTCAATACCTTCACCCATTACGGTTGTCCTTACGACTGCGGACTTTGTGTGGATCATGAGCAGCACAGTTGCCTCACGCTCATCGAAGTTACCGACAGGTGCAATCTTACCTGTCCCACATGCTATGCGATGAGCTCTCCGCATTATGGCCGGCACCGCACCCTGGATGAAATTGAAAGGATGCTGGATATTATTGTCGCAAATGAAGGGCAACCTGATGTTGTGCAGATCAGCGGAGGGGAACCTACGATCCATCCCGATTTTTTCAGGATACTGGATCTTGCCAAATCGAAGCCGATCCGGCATTTAATGGTAAATACGAACGGCATCCGCATTGCCAATGATTTTTCATTTGCAAAACGCCTCGCGTCTTATATGCCGGACTTTGAGATCTATCTCCAGTTTGATTCTTTCAAGCCGGAAGTTTTGGAAGCTTTTCGAGGAAAGAATCTTTTGGACACGAGAATGAAAGCGTTGCAACACCTTAACGAATTGAATTTATCGACGACGCTTGTGGTGATGCTGCAAAAAGACGTGAACGATGACGAAATAGGTCGTATCATTGACTTCGCCCTTCAGCAAAAGTGCGTAAGGGGAGTAACTTTCCAACCGGTGCATATTGCCGGACGAACCGATCAAAATAATCCGTCCAACAGGATTACACTAACCGACGTGCGCCGTGGCATCCTTGAGCAAACGAAGTTATTTGAGCCGAACGATCTTATCCCGGTTCCCTGTAACCCCGATGCTTTGATGATGGGGTATGTGCTTAAGCTGGCGGGACAAACTTTTCCTTTGACGAGGTATGTCGATCCGGCGATGTTGCTTAATAACAGCCGGAACACTATTGTATATGAGCAGGATACTGCGCTTCACGAGCAGTTGATCAACATTTTCAGCACCGGCATTTCTGTTGACCGTGCGGAAGAGAACATGAAGCAGTTGCTGTGTTGTTTGCCGCAGGTGCACGCGCCGGGTTTAACGTACGATAACCTGTTTCGCATAATTGTTATGCGCTTTATTGATGCCTACGACTTTGATGTTCGCGCCATCAAGAAAAGCTGCGTACACATTGTGCATAAAGACGGCCGCATCATACCGTTCGAAACCATGAACCTGTTCTATCGAGATGCGAAAGAGGAATATACGAGACACCTGCAGGGTGAGCGCGTTTTGATAAAGCAATAAAAAGCAGATCAAAATAAATAATATTTGGATGAAACTATCCTATCGAATCGCATTAATTACCGTGGTCATTTGTTTTGTGATCGCGCTGTTGTTTACGGCCGGCCAGCTGGACATGCTTTTCCTGGCTGTTCTGGGCGCGGTTTTTACGATTAGCAGTGCCCTGGTTGTTTTTATAGGCGTGTTGTCGCATGGACCGGAATATCGCAAAGGATTTTTTTTAACCGCCGGCATATTGCTTCTGTTAGGAGTAGGAATATGCGGCCCCATGCTGATAAGCGCCATGGTATAAAATATAAAATCGTTGCTATGTCATTTAAAGTTTATCTGTTTAAAAAATATGCCGCATGCATTTTTGCCTGCTTAATGATGTTTTCCGGCGGGATCTTTGCGCAGGCTTCTGCAGGCACGCAAAAGATCTTTGCAAAAAATAATATTGTTGCGTGGTGCATTGTGCCGTTTGATTCAAAGAACAGGGGGCCCGAAGAAAGGGCGGTCATGCTGAACGAACTCGGGATTACAAAGCTGGCTTACGACTGGCGCGAAAAACACATTGCCGAGTTTGATGCAGAACTCGCAGCGCTAAAGAAACATCATATTCGTCTCCAGGCATTTTGGATGCTCTCGGGCACACACCCGCAAAACGACAAAAATCTACAGGCGGCATTCGACTTCCTCAAACGCAACAAAGTAAAAACGCAGATCTGGTACATGTTTGTGCATCCGAAAAATTTCGATCGCCTTACACAGCAGCAGAAACTGGATACCGCCGTAAAAGCGGTCCGGTATGTTGCCCAACGCGCAGCGGCCATCGGCTGCCGGTTGGGTTTGTATAACCATGAAGGATGGTACGGAGAACCGGAAAATCAACTGGCCATTTTGAAAGAACTAAACGATCCCAACGTGGGGATGGTTTACAATTTTAACCACGCCCAGCAGCACACCGAACGGTTTGCAGAATTTTTTCCTGACATACTTCCTCATCTTATCGCCCTCAACCTCGCCGGACTGAAAAAAGGCGACCAGCATATTTACCCGATTGGCGAGGGCGACAGCGAAAAAGAAATGATACGGACGGTATGGAAGAGCAGTTTCAAAGGGCCGATCGGTATCATCAATGAAGACACCGATCCTGATGCGGAAACAGGATTGAAGATGAATATGGCAGGATTAAAATCCATACTGCAGCAAATTGGCGCGCAAGACGAAGCGAATACATATTGACAAATCATAGGCACTTTAAACAAAAAAACATTGCAATAATTTTCATGAGTTCTGTTCAAATATTTGTGCTTTGAAAAAAATTATCATCGCCGTTTTGCTGTTCGCAGCTTGTTCCGACAATCAGCAATTTGCGTTACCCTCAACTGGCCAATTGGCCGCACAATATTTCGGCGAAGACAGCCAATGGTACGTCGACAACGTTCCCTTCTTCGAGTGCTCCGACAAACAAATTGAGCAGGTGTATTATTACCGATGGAAGTTATATAAGGCACATATCCGCAACGTTGGCCCCGACCAGTTTGTGATCACAGAATTCATTAACCATGTGCCATGGGACAGGGAACCTTACTGCACCATCAACGCAGCGGCGATGCATCATATTTACGAGGGCCGCTGGCTGCGCGACAACCGCTATCTCGACGGGTACATCAACTACATGTATCACGACGGCGGTAATAACCGGCAGTATAGCGAGAGTGTTGCAGATGCAGCTTATGCGCGCTACCTCGTTAATGCCGATTCCGCTTTTATTGTGCGCCAGCTCGACAGCATGAAGAGCGTATACCAAGGATGGTCGGACCACTGGGACAGCTCGAAACACTTGTATTACATCGCGGCCATGCCCGATGCCACCGAATACACCATCGCCTCTATTGATGCCTCCGGCGGAAAGGATGGATTTGAAGATGGTGAGGCGTTTCGACCAACAATAAACAGCTACCAGTATGGCAACGCGAAGGCGATAGCCGCTATCGCTGCACTCGAAGGTGATGCGGACACCCGCCAGGAATATGTACAAAAAGCAAATGCATTAAGGCAACGTGTGCTGCACGACCTATGGAACGATTCACTAAAACATTTTACCGACCGGTTTAAAGTGGATAATCGCTTTGTGCATTACTGGAACTTTATCCGTGGCCGCGAACTGGCGGGCTTAATTCCCTGGTATTTCAATTTGCCCGCAGACAGCTCGCGTTATTCCGCGGCATGGCGCCATGCAACAGACACATCACAATTGTTGGGTAAATATGGTTTTCGTACCAATGAGCCTTCATATGAGTATTATTTTAAGCAATTCGTGTACTTCGAAGGCAAACGCGGCAGCCAGTGGAACGGTCCGAGCTGGCCCTATCAATCCAGCCTGGTGCTCAATGGCATGGCCAATGTGCTGAACAACTACAACCAAAACGTAATCGCCGCTTCCGATTATTTACAATTGCTTCGTCTCTACACCGGTCAGCACTACCTGCCGGACGGACGCATCAATCTCGTTGAGAATTATGATCCGAACAATGGCGGGCCCATCGTGCATTACTATTGGAGCAACCACTACAATCACTCGTCTTATAATAATCTAGTCATCACCGGGCTTTGCGGTATCCGGCCGTCTGAAGGCTCTGCGCTTACCATTCATCCGCTCGTAGACAGTTCCATCAAGTATTTCTCTTTGCAGGACGTGATGTATCATGGCCACCGCCTTACGCTTGTGTATGACGAAGATGGTAACCACTATAAAGCGGGGAAAGGGCTGACGGTATGGGTAGATGGTAAGAAAGTTAAGCCGGTTGCAGCGCGCGGGTCTTACAAGATTAACGCAGGCCCCGCCATCATCAAAAAGTCATCGCCGCACGCGGCAAACGTTGCCCTGAATATCCGCAGGAAAGAATTTCCGGTGCCCTCTGCTTCGATAAACACCGTACCCGATTCGCTTTACCAGGCCGTCGATGGCCGCATTTGGTACTTTCCGGAGATCAGCAACCGGTGGACGACCCTGGGATCAACGGCTCCGAGTGATTGGTATGCACTCAATTTTGGAGAGCCGCGCGAAATTTCTACCGTGAAAATTTATCCCTTCGCTGATGGCAAAACTTTTTTCTTGCCCGATTCGCTGTCGATAGAACTTCAAAGTGATGGCGAATGGAAATCTGCCGGTAAAGTGCAACACACTCCTGCAAGGTTGCTTCGCAACACTGCCAATACCATTCAATTCATGAAAACAATGGCTACGGGCATCAGGATAAATGTAAGGCACGGATCAAAAGCAGCAGCTTTGGTGGAAGTGGAATGTTACTGATTCGGGCCTACAGCGCAGCCAGGGGTTGGCCCTGGGGGAGACCTTCTGCCGAATAATACAGCACCAGTTGTTCACCCGATATTTTTTGGGCATTGAGTATTTCCTTTACAGGGATATTCATTTGTGCAGCTTCACCTTCAGCATCTTTGAACCTCCACTCCTTCACAATTTTACCGTCATCATTTCTCAGGGTGATGCTTCTTGCCTTTGCCGTCTTTCCAGGCGCGTTGCATTGCGAGTAACGGATGGACAGCCTGTCGGCAGCGTTTGCATCAGTCAGGTTTAGATCCTGCAACTGGAGGGGCTTATCTAAAGATTGCCGGACAACTAATTTGTTGTTCAGGTAGATTTCGTAGCTGTCCACTCCAACGTTGCTGTGGAACGTGAACAATGCCGCAAAAAAGGTGGATAAAACTTTTACAGATAAACTAAGCATAAAATAGATTTTTGATGGTTTGTAATGGATAACACTAACAAAGAGAAATGATCCTGGTTTTATACGGAAAAACGTTTGACGTAACGTGTCGTTTACCTGATGAAATATGCTGGCAGCGATTCATCACGTTTTTCGTGTATTTTGAATAAATTATTTTCACCATACCGATAAATTCCTGTACTTTTTAGTGTGCACCGTATACTGAAATACAGGTTGGATCATGTTGCTTTCTGGACGGTCACTTTTCTGTTTTATGCATTTACCAGGAAGGAACTGCTGTCCACATCAGGATGGTTTTATTTTGCGGCTGATGTGTTACTCCGCAACGTGCTGCTGGCGGCTACCTGCTACCTGAATATCTATCTTTTGTTCGAGCGCCTTTTCAGGAAAGGGAAATACCTTGGTTATGTTACGGCGCTGATTGGCTTGCTGGCCGCGTACACTGCTCTTCAAAACGGTATTGGCGCGTTGCTCCGGCAGGATGCAGCCGGCGATGTGCTGTACAATACATACTACAACTTTTCGATAGGCATATTTTATATTGCCTTTACGTTGGCGCTTGAACTGAGCAAAAGATGGTACCAGCAGCAATTGCTGTTGCATAAAATACAGACCGAGAAACTGGAAGCGGAACTTCAATACCTGAAGGCGCAGTTGAACCCGCATTTTTTGTTCAATTGCATCAACAGCATTTTCTTTCAGATCAACAAGGAAAATTCGGCTGCAAGGGAGTCGCTTCAGCAATTCTCCGACCTGCTGAGATACCAGTTGTACGAATGTAATGGTGAACAGATCTTAATTGAGAAGGAAATGATGTACCTGAAGAGTTATGTTGACCTCCAGCGCCTGAGAAAAAACAACAGCAGGATATTTTTTAATGCACATGATGATGTGAAGGGGTTTTACATTGCTCCGCTCCTTTTGCTTCCGTTCGTCGAAAATGCGTTTAAGCATGTTGCCGACGAGGCCGACGCAGAAAGAATTATTGACGTTGATATACAACGCGAAAACGGTTTGCTGGTGTTCAGGATTACCAATACGGCCGACTTTTCTGCGCAAAACAGCGAAGACCGCGGTATCGGGTTGAAGAATGTTCGAAGAAGGCTCGATCTGCTGTACAATGACCGGTACACGCTCAACATAGAAAAAACGATGGCGGAATATTCCGTAAAGCTGCAGATTAAATTATCATGATCCCATGATTACCTGCATGATCATAGAAGACGAGCCGCTGGCACGCAAAGGAATGCTGGAATATATTGCGATGGTGGATTTTTTGCAGGTGACCGGCGTATATGAAAACGCAAAGCAGGCATACCCGGCCCTCGAAAAGCAGGCCGCACAGCTTGTTTTCCTCGACATTGAGCTGCCCGGCCCGTCGGGAATAGATTTATTGAGATCATTGAAAATATCTCCGCTGGTCATATTTACGACCGCATACCCGGATTATGCCATTGAAGGATATGAATTGGACGCGATTGATTACCTGCTGAAGCCCATCCTGCCGCCACGGTTTTTAAAAGCAGTGAATAAGGCGAAGGAAATAATCGAGTGGAAAAAGATGGACCACGTCAACGATGCGGACCACCTGTTCGTGAAAGAGAATGGCCGGTACACAAAGGTGCTATACAAAGACATTTTATTTGTGGAGGCGCTTCAAAATTATGTGGCGCTGCACCTGCAGGGTAAAAGGCTTATCACTTACAACACGCTTTCGGTTCTCGAAAAGCAGTTGCCTGCAACACAGTTTATGCGGATACATAAATCTTACATTGTTTCAGTCGATCGTATCGTTGCCATCGAAAAGAACATGGTGACGCTGCCAAATGCCGTCGTTCCCGTGAGCCGCAACATCAAAGATGAGTTGATGAAGAGGCTGGACAACAAGCTCCTGAAGCGATAACGGCTACATCTTCTTTTCCCATTCGCTGATCTGGTGCAGCAGTTGGTACGAAGACAGGATGTCGTTCGCAAATGCAGATTGCCCCGGGCTCAACGAACCGTAGCCATTCTGCAGTTGCTGGTAGGCATTGTTTGCGAGCTGATCGCTGTTCATTCCTTCTTCTCCCAACGATGCATAATACGTCATCTGCTGCTCAAGATCCTTTTTCAGGGAGGCGGCCACTTTATTTGCAAGCTGCGCATCGCCGGCAGCGTAACAGACATAGAGAAAGCGGGCGGCTATTATATCATGCGTGTTGCTTCTGCCTGTGGCGCCATACGGATAATCCCGTTCATCGCAGGCGGCATCGATGCGCCGCAGCAATTGCCTTGCTTTTTCTTTTTGTCCGTGAGCAGCGAACTGCAGGGCCACCTGTGCATAACCGAGGCGAATAAGGTTGAGGCGGCGGCGGTTCTCTTCGTCGTAATAAATTCCTTTTTTCCCGGTACTGCCGAACTCGAATTTGTGCATCATATTTTGGAAAGCCAGGTCGTAGTTCACAGGAACATCCTCCTCTTCGTTGACAACCGGCACCAGGCGGTAGGTCAACCCTTCCTGGCGCACATATTTATCGAGGCCGAGACCGATGGGGCCCGACATGGAAGTAAAGCAAATCGGCCGGTTCCAATCGCCGTTGGCAATCAGCGAAAGTATCAGCAGGTCGCTGCGAAGCAGGTACGTTTTCTTCGACAGATCGATTTTTATTTCGCTGGCAACCGGGTCTCCTGTTTTTACGACACCGCTTTTAAGAGCAGCTTCTTTATCGACCGGCATCACAAATTTTCTGACGGGTGTGATGTTGTATTGAATGCCTTCTTCGCTGGTGGTTACATATTTCGGGTCGTCGCTGGCAAGTATGTTTTTCAGGGCCGAAGGCAGGTCGTAGAACTTGTCTTTGTCGAAGCCCGGCATTTCCGCGAAATACATGACCTCCCTGTTGTCGCCCTGCACCTGCTTTTTGGTGAATGCCAGATGGTAAGGGTCGCTTTCGTTCACCTTATAACGCAACTGGTTCATGTACCAGTCGCTTCCAACGAGTGTGTTGACGATTACGCGCACGTCGGGGCGAATTCCTTCCACTTCCTGCGCATACCACAGGGGATAGGTGTCGTTATCTTCGTAGGTCAATAAAATGGCGTTTGGAGGGCAGCTTTCCAGGTAATTTTTTGCCATGTCGCGCGCCAGTGTTCTGCCGCTGCGGTCATGATCGTCCCATTCTTCCCGCACCATCCATCCCGGCACGAGTAAAATGCAAAGCAGTGCGGCGGTTGCTGTTGCATACCGTTGCTTCATGATCTGCGTAAACAGGTTGGTTACGAGGATCACGCCGAGGCCGATCCAGATGGCAAACACGTAGTAGGATCCCACATAAGCGTAATCCCGTTCGCGCGGCTGAAAGCCGGCCTGGTTGAGATAAACGACGATGGCCAGACCGGTGAAAAAGAAGAGCAGGCCGTTCACGATAAGGTCGTGCCGGTTCTTCTTGTATTGAAGAAAAATACCGGCTATGCCCAGCAGCAGTGGCAACATGAACAGGCGGTTGTAAGATTTATTATCCTTGTGAATGCTGTCGGGCATTTTGCTTTGATCGCCATGCATCATGTTGTCAACAAACGAAATGCCGCTCACCCAGTTGCTGTCGCGCGCATTGCCGAGGCCCTGCACATCATTTTGCCTGCCGGCGAAGTTCCACATGAAGTAGCGCAGGTACATCCATCCCGCCTGGTAGTTAACAAAGTATTTGAGATTGTCGCCCAGTGTTGGGGATTCCCCTTCTTCCATATTTGCGAACGTGCGGTAACAAAGTTCCTGCTGCCGGTC
>CAMPGT010000091.1 GCA_946885665.1 uncultured Chitinophagaceae bacterium
GGTGTCGCTCGCGCAAGCGGACCTTTTCGACGGCATCGAAGGTACGTTCGACCTTGAAAAAATATGCGCGCTGGTCAAAGAAAGGTGCTCATTGCTTCCTGAACTGTGGGAGAACAGCTATTTCTTTTTTGAAACACCGGCAGAAGTGGATCTCGAAGCAGTTAAAGGCAAATGGACCAACGAGAAAACATCTTTTTTTAATGCGCTGACCGAGAGCCTTGCTGCTTCGAAAGAATATTCGGCCGAAACGCTGAAAAATAATTTTGAATCACTGGCAGCTGGAAAAAACCTGAAGAACAAAGATCTTCTGCTTCCTTTCCGCATCATGCTGGTCGGAAAAAAAATTGGACCCGGGGTATTTGAGATTGCGGAAATATTGGGAGCGGAAGAAACAATTAAAAGAATCAAACATGTGCTTCAACTTCTCTGAAACATCGTACCATGGCACTGGAAAGACCCGTTAGAATATTAGTTGCCAAGATTGGGCTGGATGGCCACGATCGTGGCGCACGCGTAATCGCCACTTCCCTGCGTGATGCCGGCATGGAAGTGATTTACACCGGCTTGCGCCAAACGGCCGAAATGGTGGTGAACACCGCGCTGCAGGAGGATGTGGATGCCATCGGCATCAGTATATTGAGTGGGGCGCACATGACAGTGTTTCCAAAAGTGATTGCGCTGCTGAAAGAAAAGGGAATTGACGATGTGCTGATCACCGGGGGCGGCATCATTCCCGAAGAGGATATGAACAAACTGAATGAAATGGGCGTTGGCAAACTCTTTCCACCGGGAACCAACACTTCAGAAATTGCGGCATATATCAAAAACTGGGTGGCCGATAACCGCAAATTTTAAAACGACCGCAGATGTATCAAACGCTTCTTACGCAAAAAGAAAACAAGATTCTCACGATCACGGTTAACCGCCCCGACAAGCTGAATGCCATTAACGAACAGGTGATGACCGAACTGGGAATGGCCGTAAAGGAATTAAACGAAGATCCGTCTGTAAAGGCCGCAATCATCACAGGTGCAGGCGCCAAGGCCTTCGTGGCGGGAGCAGATATCAGCGAATTCAATGGTGTGGGCGCCGATGGCACGAGACTTTCGAAAAAAGGGCAACAGGTATTTTTCGACATTGAACGATCCGCAAAACCCATCGTGGCGGCAGTAAATGGATTTGCACTTGGTGCAGGATGTGAGCTGGCCATGAGCTGCCATATCCGCGTAGCCGCAACGAATGCGAAGTTCGGGCAGCCCGAAGTTAATCTTGGCCTGGTGCCCGGTTATGGCGGAACGCAACGGCTGGCGCAGCTTATCGGCAAGGGCAGGGCAATAGAAATGCTGCTCACGGCAAACATGATAGACGCTGCCACCGCACTGCAATATGGATTAGTAAATGATGTCATCGCGCCCGATGAATTGTTGAACAAAGCCACCGAAATACTCAACCTTATCAATACAAAGGCGCCGCTCGCGGTTGCAGGATGCATTAAAGCTGCCAATGCCGTGTTCGATGAAACGATCGATGGTTACGATCTCGAAGCGCAAATATTCGGCAACTGCTTTGCAACCGACGACCTAAAGGAAGGCAAAGCGGCGTTCCTCGAAAAACGTAAAGCAAATTTCACTGGAAAATAAATACGCGATCATGAATTACAGAATAGAGAAAGACACAATGGGCGAAGTGAAAGTACCCGCCGACGCCCTCTATGGCGCACAAACACAAAGAAGCGTTGAAAATTTCAAGATAGCACAGGACATTAATAAAATGCCGAAGGAAATTATAAAGGCATTCGCCTATTTGAAAAAAGCGGCGGCACTCACCAACCTCGAGGCAGGGGCGCTGTCGAAAGAGAAATCTGATCTAATCGGAAAGGTATGTGACGAAATACTCGAGGGCAAGCTGGATGAATACTTTCCATTAGTGGTGTGGCAAACGGGCAGCGGAACGCAAAGCAACATGAACGTGAATGAAGTGATCGCCTATCGGGGGCATGTACTGAATGGCGGCCAGCTCACCGATAAAGAAAAGTTTCTGCATCCAAACGATGATGTGAACAAGTCACAGTCTTCGAACGACACCTTCCCCACGGCCATGCACATCGCGGCCTATAAAATACTCGACGGATCAGTGATCCCCGCAATCGAAAAGCTTCGCGACACGCTCAAAGAAAAGAGCAAACGCTATATGAAGGTGGTGAAAATTGGAAGAACACATTGCATGGATGCCACGCCTTTAACCGTGGGCCAGGAATTCAGCGGTTATGTATCACAGTTGGATCATGGCCTGCGTGCGATAAAAAATACGCTGGCACATGTATCCGAACTGGCCCTGGGCGGCACAGCGGTAGGAACAGGCATCAACACACCCCCGGGTTACGCCGAAAATGTGGCAAAACACATTGCCTCGCTTACCCGTTTGCCTTTTAAAACTGCTGAAAACAAATTTGAGGCGCTCGCGTCGCATGATGCCATTGTGGAGGCACATGGTGCATTGAAAACAGTGGCCGTGAGCCTGATGAAAATTGCGAACGACATCCGCCTGCTGTCCTCCGGACCCCGGTCGGGCATTGGCGAACTGTTCATTCCCGACAACGAGCCCGGATCTTCCATCATGCCCGGCAAAGTGAACCCAACGCAATGCGAGGCGCTCACCATGATAGCCGCACAGGTGTTGGGCAATGACGTGGCCATCAATATTGGCGGCGCCACCGGCCACTTCGAGCTGAACGTGTTCAAACCGATGATCATCTATAATTTCCTGCACAGTGCGCGACTCATCGCTGACGGATGTGTTTCCTTCAACGACAAATGTGCCGTTGGCATCGAACCCATCACTGAAAATATCAGGAAGCATGTCGAAAACTCTCTCATGCTGGTCACCAGCCTCAACACGAAAATCGGGTATTACAAAGCGGCGGAAATAGCGCAAAAAGCACACAAGGAAGGAACAACGCTAAAAGAAATGGCGGTGAAGCTCGGCTACGTTACTCCGCAGCAGTTCGACGAATGGGTGGTGCCGGAAAAAATGGTGGGCAAGCTTGAATAATTGTCATTCCACAATCGTACTGCTCGTTAGTCCCCATTCGGTATTGTTGTTGATGTCGTAGTAATAAACGATTCCCTTCCCTTTCGAATAGACGGTGTTATAGGAATTGCCCGAGGGATTGAAAGTCGCTCCGCCATCAAACGAAACGTACAGTTCGGTGTTTACATTGATGCTGTTAGCATAGGAAACGCCGTTGATGTCTGCGGTACCTCTATTGACGATTTTAGAAACGAGTTTTGCCTTAACCTGCATGCCTGCCAGCGATAAATCCACCACGGGCGATTCCCACGGCGTCTCATCGGCGGCGTCCTCATCCAGTATCACAATCTCCAGCGAAGGGGGATCAGAAACATTTCCCTGGAAATCGAGTGTAACAAAGCGAAAATATTTTTTGCCGGATTGCCTGTAATAAAATTCTTCTCCTTTGTTGCTTACCAGTTTAGTGTACTGGCGGCCCTCTTGCTCTATGTACACGTCTTCCTCTTCAGACGTGATCGATTGTTCATTGCCCGGAACGGAAAGGTCAACATAGTTCCACTCCGAACCGACGCCGAGCGGAAGATAGGATTCGGTAACCGGTGGATTTTGAAAATCGACCTGCAGATAATTACATGCTTTGTCGATCGTTACTTCATAATTGAGCGTAACGCCACTGCACGTGGCCTGCACCGTGTACGTTCCGGCAGGCAGATTAAAAGTAGCCGCACCATCCGCACCGCATTCCGGTTGAGAAATCAACCCGTCAGTGATCTGGCCGTTTTCGCCGTTCACACTCACTTCAATGACACCGCCATCCGAACAAATTCCCTTCGCCCACACGGTAAGCTGCCCGCTTTCTACAGGAACCTCTGTATCGGTGGATGTACCCATGGGCGCGCTGAACTTACCCTCTGCAATGTTATAATTGTTTCCCTGCGCATCCTGCACCGTACCCGAAAAAGTACCTGTAATATAAGACGAGTCTATCCGCGTGATCGTGAGGGTAAAGTCGCTGCCCTGGCTGGGAACACTGCTATAAAGCAGGCTGCCGTCCTGGAAATACTGAAACAGCACGTACTCGGTGCCGTAGGCACCCGCACCGATTTGCGTGCCTGCCAGTTGTATCGTTATTTCGCCGGCCGATCCATTCGTTTGCACGCCACTAATGCTAATGGTCTGGATAGTATTGACGGTCTGAATAAAGGCAGTGTCGGTGAGGCCGCCAAAGGTGCTGTCACCCTGCTTAAATTCCCATTGATTGTCCACTTCCTGGTCGGGATTGCCTTCTTCATTGCTCAATTCCTTTTTGCAGGAAATGATCACAACCGCAACGGCGAAGAAACCCAGTAAGGTCTTATACAATGACATGATCCCGGAGCTTTAATAGTTTACAATGCACGGACTGTATCGTTCACAGGGGTATCGGCTTCCAGGTTGGGGCCTGGTTCTTCCTGGGGATGTTTTTTAAAGAATTTCTTTTGGAAAATTAATAAAAGGATCACTCCAACGGATATCGAAGCATCGGCTATGTTAAAGATAGGAGAAAAAAAAGTAAACCGCTCGCCTCCCCACAACGGTACCCAGCCCGGCAGCATTTTATCTTCAATGATCGGCACATAGAGCATGTCCACCACCCTGCCATGAAGGAAACCGGCGTAACCACCGCTTTCGGGAAACATTGTGGCCAGCGGTGTTCCAAGGTCGCTCGGCGAAAAAATGAGACCGTAAAAAAGGCTGTCTATCAGGTTCCCCAATGCCCCCGCAAAAATCAGCGCCGCACACACGATAAAGCCGGGATGCATCTTCTTTTTCACGATCGACCGTATATAGAAAACGCCGAAGATCACAGCAACGAGTCGGAACAGCGTGAGTGCCATTTTTCCCCATTCGCCTCCAAATTTCCAGCCCCAGGCCATGCCTTCGTTTTCGATGAAAAAGAGACGGAACCATGAACCGATCAGTGGTATCTGCTCCTGGTACAGCATGCTTGTCTTGACCCAAATTTTCAGTGCCTGGTCGGCTATGATGATCGACAGGATGATAATAACTACGGTTCTGCTCTTCACGTCGGAACTGATTTTTTGATGGGCAAAGATAGTGAACATGGGCGGAGTTCTCATTCCTGAAAATACACCCGCCTTACACGTTGGGATATGCCTGTAAGTACTTCATAGGGAATAGTTTGGGCCCATTTGGCCACCTCTTTTACGGACAGCCCTTTTCCGAAAATGGTGACCTCGTCGCCTTCACCGATATTGCCGATATCGGTGATGTCGATCATCGTCATATCCATGCAGATGTTGCCAATCGTAGGAGCAAGCCGGCCGTTGACCAGCATTTTGCCTTTCCCGTTGCCTAAAACTCTCGGATAACCGTCGGCGTACCCGAGCCTGACGGTCGCAATGACCGAATCCCTCATTACCGTTCCGGACCGTCCATAACTCACGGATTCGCCTTTCAGGAGGTGCTTGATCTGGGCAATGGATGATTTCAGCGTGGATACTTCCTGCAACTCGCCTTCATGGGTATCGTCTATGCCATAAAGCCCTATTCCCAGCCGCACCATATCGTACTGAAGGGAACGATGCCGCGAAATACCCGAGGTATTGAGCAGGTGCCGGATAACCGGGTAATCCAGCCTTTCCGTTATCCGTTTACTCAATCGTTCAAATAAAGCGGCCTGCTGGCTGGTGAATTCATCAAAAGCGGGATCCTCGCTGGCGGCCAGGTGACTGAAAACCGTTTGCACTTTCACTTCCGGCGAGTAGAGCATATCCAGTAATTCATCCATCTGTCCTTCAGCAAAACCGAGCCGGTTCATGCCGGTTTCAAGTTCGATGTGTACCGGGAATCCGGTTAGTCCCTCGTTGTGCAAAAACGTTCGAAATTCCTTTAACATAGCCGGCGAATACATATCAGGTTCAAGATTGTAGGCAACCAGTGCGCTGAAAGACGACTCATCCGGGTTCATGACCATTACGGGCAGGCTGACGCCGCCCTTCCGCAGTTCCACGCCTTCGTCGGCATAGGCCACTGCCAGGTAATCCACTTTATTGTATTGAAGCGAGCTGGCGATCTCATAGCTGCCGCTTCCGTACGAAAAAGCCTTTACCATCGCCATCAGCTTCGTATTGGGTGCAAGCAGCCGCTGGTACTCCTTCAGGTTGTGCAGAAGGGCATTCAAATCAATTTCCATCACCGTTTGATGCGTTTGCCTTTGCAGCATCAGGTTGATCTGCTCGAGCGCAAAAACACGGGCGCCTTTGATGAGGATGGTTTCGTTGGCAAAATGCAAGTGGGGAAACTGCTGCCGGAAATCGTCAACGGAACTGAATAGCTGAACCGACATTTCCTCTCCGCCTCCGCTTTTGAGTCCACTTACCCGGCCCTCGCCACCGAATTGAAATGCCTGCTCGTTTCGTGAAATACCGGGACCGATGCCTATGAACCTGTTGACCTTATGCTGTTGCAACGACCTGGCGATGTCGCGGTAAAGTTCCTTTTCATTAAGACCGCTTTCCATGAAATCGGTGAGTATCACGGTCCGTTTCGGGTGCTGGCGCTGCTGGCCGAGAAAGTCGAGTGCAATCTTTAACGAACTGAGGTCGGCGCTGTAGCTGTCGTTGATAACGGAAGAATTGTTGATGCCGTTCCGGAGCTCGAGGCGCATTGCTACCGGTTGAAGAGAGGACATGCCTGCGGCGATTTCATTGGACGGAACATGCAGATGCAGCATAACGCACCAGCAATGGATGGCATTTTCAACGGAGGCGTCATCAACAAAGGGAATAATTATCTCGGCCGCTGTACCCTTGTATTCACCTTTTATACGGCAGGAGTTTTCTGATTTTTCCGTGGCAATAATTTGCAGTTCTGCGTGTGTTTTCCGGCTCCAACTGATGATCTCGAACGGCTTTTCCGAACCGTTTTTCAGTTGGTTGTAAAGTGAGGCCACCGCCTCATTCAGTTCGGCGTAGTCCTTACAATAAATTAACGTATTCACTTTCGTGAAGAGGCGCAGCTTTTCCCTGATCTTTTGCCGCGTGTTCAGGAAACCGCTTGCATGGGCATCACCGATATTTGTAAAGATGCCGATACCGGGCCTGATGATCTTTTGCAGCTTGTCCATTTCGCCACTCTGCGAAATGCCGGCTTCGAAAATGCCGAGGCCTGCCTGCTCATTGAGTTGCCAAACACTTAAGGGCACACCAATTTGAGAGTTATAGCTTTTAGGGCTGCGCACAATGCTATACCTGCTTTCGAGCAATTGGTTCAGCCATTCTTTCACGATGGTTTTTCCGTTGCTGCCCGTAATGCCGATGACGGGAATGTGAAAAATGCTCCGGTGATGCGCGGCCAGGCACTGCAGCGCTTCCAGTACATCTTTCACGGCAATAACATTTGCTGCGCCCGGAACGGCTGCCGACTTATCGCTGATAATAAAATTTCTGATGCCTTTTTTGAATGCTTCTTCAATGAACAGGTGGCCATCGCGGCGCTGTCCCTTTAACGCGAAAAAAAGCGACGTTTCAGGAAACGCCACTTTCCTGCTGTCCATTACCAGTTCGCGTACAATGGCATCTTCATGCATCGAAACGATGCTTCCCTTTACGATTGATGCGATATCGGAAATGCGGTAGGTCAAGATTATGCATTAATGCAGGTCCACATCGCCCTTATTGACAATATCCTTTTTCGCTTCGCGGCTGGAAACGCTCATGGAATAAACAATGGAAGTGACGATACATACCAGTATTACGAGCAATGATATGAAAATTGGAACATGCACATTGAAAAATTCGACCAGCATTTTTAGTCCGATGAACACCAGCACTATCGCTATGCCCTGTTGCAGGTAAGCGAATTTTCCCACCGCGCCGCGCAACAAAAAGAACAATGACCTAAGGCCCAGTACCGCAAAAATATTCGACGTGTAGATGACCACACGGTGCGTTGAAATGCCAAACACGGCCGGAATGGAATCGAGTGCAAACACAATATCCGTTGTGGCCAGCATAATGACGACGGCAAAAACACTGGTGTAGTATTTTTTGCCGTTGCGGATCACCGTGAACTTTCCCTCGCCATCATCGTGAACGAGCGGGAAAAATCTTTTAAGGAAACCGTACACCTTGTTTTCTGAAAGGTTTACCTCTTCATCATGTTTTGCTGCAAACATTTTTACGCCGGTGATGACGAGTATGGCGCCAAAAATGTACAGGAGCCATCCGAACCGCTCTACAAGTGCTATACCCACCGTGATGAATATTACCCTGAACACGATGGCCATCAGTATGCCGATAAGCAGCACGCGTGCCGAGTACTGGTCCTTCATCCCGAAGAAGGTGAACAGCAGGATGAACACAAAAATATTATCAATGCTCAATGACCATTCGGTGAGATAGGCGCTGAGATACTCAATAGCGATCTGTTGTCCGTATTCGTACCACACAAAAAACATGAATGCAACGGCCAGCGACACCCAAAATACCGTTTGCCACAGTGCTTTCCTGATGGTGATATGCGAGCTTTTTTTACTGAGCAATCCCAGGTCGAAAATCAGGGCTATCACCACCAATAATCCAAAGGCCGCATATGTTATCTGATCCGTCGTCATGCTGTATATTTCTTATTTCTTATAGCCTGGTATACCAAAGCGAAGCCCAGTATAAGCACCACCGGCAGCCCCACGTTAATGATTTGCCACGTTGTGCGCTGATCCTCGATTTTAGCGGGATCCAGCAGCCGCAACACGAATGTTTTTGCCCTTGCAGCCAGTATGCCCGAAGGATTGGTGAGGTATTCGATGCAATTGGTAATGAAATCGCGGTTGGCGTACTGCACCTTCGTAAACTGGTTGGTTCCCATCTGCAGCGGTCCTTCATTTTGTGTTACCACATTGGCAACAATGTCGGCATCCGAAATCACGATCATCTTATTGGGCATGGCCGCCGTTGCAAGGAAGGGCTGCTGGTAGATGCGCCCCAGCGAATCTGCCACTGAAGAGGGTATCCTGTTGGCGAATAATGAGGTGAACTTTCCTTCGAGGAGGATAGCGATGGGAATATTTTTTTGATTGAAGGTTTGAACGTCTGCTTCCGTTTGAACGCTGTTCAGCGAAACGATTGCGGGCGTGCTCAGTGTTCGCGAACTCGCAGAGCTGGCGAGTATCACTGTTTTTTTGATCCCTTCGGCCTCAACAGTATCCATCGAATTGGGGAAGATGGACAGCACGGTGTTCATATTTTTAGCGATGGGATGATCGGTATAGGAAGACAGTAATGGGAAATACGGCCACGGCACAAGCTGTGGCTGCGGCCTGTCACCATAACTGCCAACTACCAACGGCAGCTTATCGCATTGCAGGTCCTGCACAAGATCACGGTTGATACGGACACCGTACCTGAACAACTGGTCATCGATATTCAATGCACGGTCGAAGGCAACGAAATCGCTTTGTGTACGCATGAGGCTGTCCATTTCCGCATACAGGTTGTCGATCATCCAGATAAGCTTACCCCCGTGCATCACATACTGATCCAGTTTCAGTTTTTGCCGGTCGGTGAAGGCGGTGGTGGGTTTTACAATCATCACGGCATCAAACTCCAGGGGTATCACCGGCACGCTGTCGATGGGCACAAATCCAAAACCATACTGCGGCTTTAAAGTTCTTTCGATGAGGTCGTACACATTATAGCTGAGCGGCTCGCCGTTCCCTGCGAGGTAGCCGATCACCGCCGGCTTTTCCTGTGTTACTTTTTGAATAGCGTTAGCGAATTTGTATTCGAGGAGGGAAATGACATTATTCAGCGATTGCAAACCTTCCTGCATATTTTGACCCTGCAGGAAATCTATCGGCACCACCCTGTCTTTGTACGTAACAAGGGCAGCGGGATAAACGAGCCGCTGCTCCTGCGATTCGCCCGCCTCTGTCTGCACCTTTACGTTGGTGGGATGAATACCCAAACTGTCGAGGTACATCAGGAAGTTTTGCCTGGCCGTGTCGCCGAGCCCTTCACCCGGCCGGTGAAACGAATAGCTGATGGTGTTTTTGTCGTACTCCCGGAATTCCTGTAATAATTCCTCTGCGTTGTTACGAAGGTTGCGGAAGTCGGCAGGCAGGTGGCCCGCCAGGTAAACATCTATCGACACTCTGTCGTTTAATCCGCGGAGCAACTGCTTTGTGGGCGCGCCGAGCGTGTATCTTTTTTCGGCGGTAAGATCCACGCGAAAGTGAACGAGCGATGCCAGGTAGTTGATGAGCACTACAGCCGCAATAAGATAGCACCACCAGTATTTTGTTTTCATTCGCGATTCCGTTTTTCTTACGTTTATCTCTTCTTAAGGTTCCTGTGGGTGATGGCTAGAAACAACCCGATCACGCTCAAAAAATAAATGATATCCCTTGTATCTATAACACCGCGGCTAAGGCTGCGGTAGTGGAAATCGATGCCCAGCATTTCGAGGTAATAATCCACGCCGCCCTCGAATGGCGGTATCCTGCTCAACGCGGTGAATGCGCCATACATCACCACGCATAAAAATGCGCTGGTAATGAACGCCACCACGGCGTTGTTCGTGAGGCTGCTGCAACAGATGCCAATGGCAATGAATGAAGCAGACAAAAGCACCAGCCCAATGTATGAGCCCGCGGTTCCGCCTGCATCGATGCCGCCGCCTGTCGATAACTGCTGAAGACTGTAAGGATAAACCAGGGTGGGTACAATGGCGATCAATACCACAATGAACGCCGCAAAGTATTTGCCAGACAGCAACTGCCAGCGTGTTACGGGCAGCGTCTGCAATGTTTCATAAGTGCCGGCTCTGAATTCGTCTGAAAAACTGCGCATGGTTATCGCAGGTATGAGAACGAGCAATATCCACGGTGAGGTCTGGAAAAATTTCTCGAGTGTGGCATAACCGAAGTCAAGGATGTTGCCGGGCAGCACGAAAAGCACCGTGCCGGCGAGCAGAAGGAAAAAAATAATTGCGATATAACCGGTAAGGCTGCTGAAGTATTGCCGCAATTCTTTTTTACAAACTGGCCACATGCACGCGAAAATAAGGCTTACACGGCAAAACTTTCGCCGCATGCGCAACTACGGCTCGCATTGGGATTGTTAAAGAAAAATCCCTTACCGTTAAGGCCGTCCGAAAAGTCAAGCGTGGTGTTCACCAGGTACAAAAAGCTTTTGAGATCGGTGACTACTTTAACGCCATTATCTTCAAAAACCTGGTCGGTGGGTTTGCTTTGATTGTCGAAGTCCATTTTATAGCTCAGGCCGGAACATCCGCCTCCCACAACCGACACGCGCAGGAAATATTCTTTGTCATTATAGTTGGATTCCTGCATTAATCCCCTCACTCTTTCTTTTGCTTTATCGCTGACGAAAATCATGTTGTCTGATTTAGAAATTAAAATTTAATACTTAATCCCGGCATTCAGCCTTCTATGCTTACACTTAATTCCCTTAACTTCTTCACTGTTGCCGAAACCCGTTCTATTGTAAAATCTATTTGTTCATCTGTAGTGTCCCTCCCCAGGCTGAACCGCAAGGAACTGTGTGCCAGGTCATCGCTTACTCCCATCGCCCTCAACACATGCGACGGCTCCACAGAAGCCGATGTGCAGGCTGAGCCGGATGAAACAGCAATCTCTTTATTGATTCCCAGCATGAGCGCCTCTCCGTCAACGTTTTTGAAAGAGAGGTTGCTGACATGCGGCAACCGGGCATTTACATTGCCGTTCACGTAGACGCCGCCCAGTTTCAACAGCTCCCTTTCCAGCCTGTTTCTTAACTGCTCAAGTTTCGATCCTTCAATTTTCATTCCCTGCCGGCCGATCTCGGCGGCCACGCCAAAGCCCACTATCGCCGGCACGTTCAGGGTACCGCTTCTCATTCCCCTCTCATGACCGCCTCCGTCCATCTGGGCGGTTATTTTCACTCTCGGGTTCCTTCTTCTTACATACAAAGCGCCAATACCCTTCGGTCCATACATCTTATGTGCAGAAAATGCCAGCAGGTCTATGCCGTCTTCAATTACATCAACGGGAATTTTTCCTGCGGCCTGCGTTGCATCGCTGAAAAAGAGAACCTGGTGCTTTTTTGCAACAAAGCTGATCTCTTTCACCGGTTGTATCGTACCGGTTTCGTTGTTCGCATACATCACGGCGATCAGGGCAGTGTTAGGTTGGATGGCCTTCTCGAGTTCATCCAGGTCAACCGATCCATCGGCCTTTACGGGCAGGTAAGTAATCTCCATGCCCCTTTTCTCAAGATGTTCGCAGGTATCGAGTACGGCTTTGTGTTCGGTAGCCACCGTAATGATATGGTTTCCCTTGCCGGCATACATTTCGGCAACGCCCTTGAGGGCGAGGTTGTCGGCTTCGGTAGCGCCCGAGGTGAATACAATTTCCTGTGGCACGGCGCCTACCAGGGCGGCCACTTTCTCCCGGGCTTCATCAACGGCCTCGGCAGCCGTCCACCCGAAAGGATGGCTCCTGCTGGCCGCATTACCGTAATTCGAACGGAAACAGGGCGCCATGGCTGCCACCACCCTTTCATCGCAGGGTGTGGTGGCATTGTAATCCAAATAAACGGGCAATTTGAGCATGTGACTTATTTATTTGGGATAACTGCAAATTTACTTGAATTCATTCTATTTTACAGGCCGATACCTTTCTTACATATTGCCAATTTTTTGCCTATGTTATCTGTTGAACATATAGGGATCGCCGTAAAAGATCTCACAATTGCCGTTCCGTTATACGAAAAGCTGTTAAATAGTCAGTGCTATAAAACCGAAAAAGTGGACACTGAAGGAGTTTTGACCGCTTTTTTACAAGCCGGTGACACAAAGATCGAATTACTGGAGAGTGTGGATCCTTCCGGTGTCATCGCAAGGTTCGTGGAACGAAAGGGTGAGGGCCTGCATCATGTAGCCTTCGAGGTGGAAGACATTGAAGCGGAAATGCAGCGGCTCCGCGCCCTGGGATTTGTGCTGCTGAACGAAGAACCGAAAAGAGGCGCCGACAACAAGCTGGTGTGTTTTGTTCATCCGCGCAGTACGGGCGGTGTGCTGGTGGAACTTTGCATGACTATAAAATAGTTCACAGATCGCCGTTTTCCATCACCTTCAGCAGGCCCAGCTTTTCGAGCGCTATAGCGGCGGCCACCTGGCTCGCGTCTTTTTTGTTGTAGGCTTTGGCCTCGGCGATCAGTTCTCCGTTTACCACTGCGCCGATCGTAAACAGCCTTCTTCCCCCTTCTATCTTCTCGTTGAGGGTCTCGAATTCGAGGCTTTTCCCGTTTTTGTTGGCCCAGCCGTATAATTTGTTTTTGTGATTGATCTCCAGGTTTTCAAGGTCCTCCATGAAAAGATGCGGAATGATCATTCTTTCGAGCACCCACTGCTGCGTTTTCCTGAAACCTTTATCGAGATAGATCGCCCCTACCAGGGCCTCGAGGGTGTTGCCAAAGATCTGGCTGATCTTGAGCGAATTGTCGAATTTATTGAAGAGTGTGATCTTTTTGATGCCCATTTTAATGGCGATCTCGTTCAGCTTGTTCCTGTTCACCATTTTGCTCCTCATTTCCGTGAGAAAACCCTCTTCTGTGTATGGGTATTTTTTGAATAGAAAGTCGGCTATGATGCCGCTGAGAAT
>CAMPGT010000092.1 GCA_946885665.1 uncultured Chitinophagaceae bacterium
GATATCCTCCCTGCCGTCTTTGTTCACATCGGCCTTTGCCATGCAGGGACCCTGCCGCGAAAGATAATTGGGAAGCAGCGCCTGCGTATTGAAATCATTGAATCGGTTTTCACGATGCACGAATGCCAGGGAATCTTCGGCAAATAGCTTTTCAGCAGGCTTTTGATTATTATATGTCCAGTTTGCGTTGGCATCGGCGAGGGTAAGCGTCAGCGCCTGGTTTGCCTTTACACCTGTCAGCACCTGCATTTTGTCGTTCGGCCAAATGACTACCACAGAGTCGATAGTTTGATTTTTACCTACCCCGAAGTTCAGGCTGGGATCCATTGACGACTGAAAACCGCGAACCGGCTGTTGCTCCTGGAAATACAAACTGTCTTTGCAATGCAAATATATTTTCGCACCTATTCCGGAAGAATTTTTTGCATCGCCTTTTAAAATTACTTTCAGGTAATTGTTTTTTGAAAATTTCTCTTCATTGTTCCTGTAAACACCGGCTACTTCATTGGTGTTGTTGATGACGAGGTCCATATCGCCGTCATTGTCGAGATCGGCATAAGCTGTTCCCGATGAAACGCCCGCCTGGTCGAGCCCCCAATCGCGTGTTCTCTTTACAAAACTTCCGTTCCCGTTATTCTGGTAGATGTAGTTGGGAATGCGGATAGTGGGCATTTTTTTTATGAAATCATTCGTGGCCACATTCTTGTTTTCGGCTCTTGCCTTGATGGTTTCATCCATCGTGTACTTCAGAAAGTCGAGCTCGGTGTAATCTTTTACATAACCGTTGGATACAAAAAGATCTTTATACCCGTCGTTATCAAAATCGGAGAACAGCGATGCCCAGCTCCAGTCTGTATTGGAAATACCCGCCAACTGCGCCACTTCACTGAATGTTCCGTCGCCGTTATTTTTATGCAGCATGTTGCGGCTGAACTGAAAATAAAATCCCTGGTTGAACAGCATTTGCATTTTATCGAAGTTCTCTGCGCCGCTGTGCATTTTCTGGGTCTTGTTGTCTTCCGGAAGCATGTCGAGCGTAACAAGGTCCTGGTACCCGTCGTTGTTGTAATCAGCAAAATCGGAACCCATCGAAAACAGGGAAATATGGTCCATGCATTCGCTCAGCTTTTCCGAAAAAGTGCCATCGTGATTGTTGATGAACAGGTAGTCGGGCTCGTTGAAATCGTTAGATACGTGCACATCGGGCCAGCCATCGTTATTCACATCGGCAATGGCAAGCCCCAAACCAAAGCTGAGCACATTGGAGATAATTCCGGCCTCATCGCTAACATTGGAAAACCGGCCGTTATCGTTCCTGTAAAGCTTGCTGGCGAAGTTGGGATTCTTCTGGCTCCTCACGCTTGTCATTTCGTGAACGCCGCCTGTGTATTGCTGAAGCGAATGGTTAATCAGAAACATGTCGAGATCGCCATCTTTGTCGTAGTCGAAGAAACCGGCCTGCGTTGAGTACCCGGCATCCGCCAGGCCATATTCTGCGGCCTTCTCTGTGAATGTAAGGTCGCCGTTGTTGATAAAGAGCAGATTTTTTCTGCGTTCGGGATTACCGTCTGCAGAGCGGCAAATGTAAATGTCGACCCTGCCATCGGAATTAATATCCACCATTGTGGCGCCGGTGCACCAGCCCTGCTGCTCGGCCACATGACTTTTATCGGTGATGTTCTCGAATTTGAAATTTCCTTTGTTAAGATAGAGCCGGTTTTTCACCATGTTGCCGGTAAAGAACACATCCTGTAAACCATCGTTATTGATGTCGCCTATTGCTACCCCGCCGCCGTTATAGAAATATCCGTAGTTGATCACATTGAGCTGATCGGTTTCAAACAATTCGTTGATAAACCCGATGCCGGTTTCATCCTGGTCGAGGAGAGAGAACTGGCGGGAGTCGTCTGTGCCGCTGCATGAACAAAGCAGCGTCACGAAGGCGAGTAACGGCAAGATGCGGAGTGTAGGCATAGTTTATAGATAAGCGGATCTGTTAAATAGCAAAGATTCCATTGCATAAAATACAATGGAATCTTTTTATGAAATTCAGTTTCTCATTAATTTTTATCCCACCACAGCGGCGTTGTCACCTTGTCGGGACCACCGAGAAGGTCGACGGCTTTTTCCACTTCGTCGCCGTTAACAAGCTTTTCGCTGTCAAGGAACGGAATGCGCCTGATGTATTGTGTGCTGGTGTTGGTGATGTCGGGGTTGTCTGAATTGGCAACAGGATAGAGATTGAGATAGCGGCTCCTTCTGTAATCTGCCCACGCTTCCATACCATCGGGGAAGAGCGCCAGCCATTTTTGCGTGGCAATCTGTTCCTTTTGCACTTCCGGATCGGCGGACCACTTAACAACGATGTCGGTCATCGGATCGGAGTTCAGGTAGTCGTTTGGAGCGACCGGTTGGGTGGTGCCATTAATGTAGTCCTGGATCTCAGTGCCATCGGTAATGCCCCATTGCTTCATCGAATTGGTGATACCGGCTTCATAGAGTTCCTGTGCGGTTCCACCCATGTTCCAGCCAAGCAATGCACCTTCAGCGCGAAGGAAGTACGCTTCTGCTGTCGATATTACGTTCTGCGGTGTTTCCAGGTGATTGCTTACGCCGCCAAAAGGAGAAGATGCCCATCTTGCGCCGACGTGCGAATTATTACCGGCGAGGTTGATGGTTTCAGTAAGCTGAGTGGAAGTCAATCCATTTCTTACACCATCGTACTGTCCGTTTCCATCCGGGTTCTCAGCAGTGGCCCCGTCGGGAAGGAAGTAAACCGGGAGGCGAGGATCATCGAATCCTTTCAGTACGGATTCCATGGCGGCACTCATGCGGAACTCGTTCCAGTCGCTCATGATGGACAAGCCGTTTCCATCTCCGCCTTTCAGGCTTCTAAGGATCAGGGCATCATCATCAGGGCTGGTGGTGAGAACACCACCTGCGAATGCTGCTTCGGCTTCTGCTTTCGCACGTGCCGGGTCCACGTTCGATATTCTCACGGCGAGGCGCAAACGAAGTGTGTTGGCAAACTTGATCCATTTGCTAACGTTTCCGCCGTAGATCAGGTCGAATGATCCGAACGGCTGTGCACCGGTATTGGCATTCAGCACATCAACGGCGGCAGTCAGCCTTTTAAAGAAATCATCATAAATCTTATCCTGTGAATCGTACGGTACCGAGGTAGCCGGCTCTCCCGCAGAGAAGTACGGGATCGGGCCCCAGTAGTCGGTTGCCTTGTGGAACCCAAGTACCCAAACGATGTCGGCCAAAGCGTGTTCCGGACTGCTGGGATCAGCAGTGGTGAGGATCGTTTGAAGCTGTGGCATCATCTGCGTGTAGTAAGGGTTGAAGTTGGCTCCGACCCAATCCATCCTGATCACGTTCCTGTCGGAAGGAAAATAGGTGGCCACGCAGGCAAAATATTGAGCATACTGGTCGGCAAACAGGTTTTGTGCGACCTGGTAGCTTCCCTGGTTAACAGTGGCAACCGACTGAGCTTTCGCAAAAAGGAACGGAAACTCGGTGGCGCCCACTGTAGGTATGCTGTTCTTGTTCGTGTTGATCTGGTCGAACTTTTTAGTACAGCCGGTGGCAATGAGCGAAAACGCTGCAGCCGCTGTAAACAATTTCGTTCTTGAAAATATGTTCATGTTCATGTTTTTCTGTTTAGTCGTTCAGCGTTTAGAATGTAAGTTGGAGGTTCAAACCGACGGAACGAGTTGCGGGAAGCGCTCCATATTCAATACCCTGGTAGTTACCGTTGCCGAGGCTCACTTCCGGATCAAACCACATTGTACGGCTTTCCAGGCCAGGTATATCAAACTTTGATTTGCCCCTGTACAACCATAACAGGTTTCTTGCTACGAGCGACAGCCTCGCGTTCTTTATCAGCACGGTGCTGCTCAAAGGAATGTTGTAACCGAGGGAAAGCTCCCTTATCCTGAAATTGGTAGCATCATAGGCGAAGAATTCACCCAATCCATAACGTTTGCCCGAAGCGATCTGCCAGAACTGCTGCGAAGAAACTGCGGCAGAAACAGGATTGCCGTCTGCATCAACACCTCCGAGGGCCCATGAATTAGCGTCCCTGTATTTTTCTGTTGCTTCGGGGATGCCGCTGAACGCCAGGTTCATTTCCGTACCCGATACGATCGTTCCGCCTACGCGTCCATCGATCAGGATACGGGCATAAATGCCTTTGAAATTAAACGTGTTGCTTAAGCCCAACGTTGCTTTGGGGTTGAAATTACCGATGTGATAACCGCCGTTGGGTTCAGCCGATGGAATGGGAACACCTGCTGCGGTAACAACATATTTACCGGGAACCTTGTCGCTTCTCAGCCATCCTTGTGCGGCCAGGTCGCCATAGCTTCCGCCTTCAATAACGAGGGGAGCTGCAGAACGGCCATAGCCACCGCCGAGCGAAACTTGTTTCAGTTCGTCACTCAGTTCAACAATTTTGTTTTGGTTGGTAGCGAAGTTGAATCCAACATCCCAGGTGAAATCCCTTCCCTGTACAGGTGTACCATTAACAACCACTTCAAAGCCTTTGTTCTGCACATTTCCGGCATTGATGTAGCGAACCGAATACCCGGTAGCCGTTGGAAGACTGATTTGCAACAACTGGTTAAACGAGTTGCTCTTGTAGTAGCTCAAATTCACGCTGAGGCGGTTAGCCAGGAATTTCGATTCTATATTGAACTCGAGGTTCTTTACGATTTCCGGTTTAAGATTTGGAATGGGGAATGTAGAACTGCGCTGCAGGAATCCGCCGCCGGCGCCCTGGCTGTAGTTGTACACGATGTCGCGAATCTGAGCCTGGCCTCCGTTACCTACCTGCGCGTAGTTAACACTCGCTTTCAGGAAAGAAAACACAGTAGGCAATTGCACCATATCCGATATAATGGCAGACAAACCAACAGAAGGATAGGAGAAACTGTAAGGATCCGGCAGCGGAGAAGACCAGTCGTTACGCAAGCTCGCGTCGAGGAAAAGGAATTCTTTGAATGCGAGGTTAAACTGGCCAAATACGCCTTGTGTTTGTACCTGGTAGTTGGTGGAACTAAGCGCAGGGTTAGTCGCGAAACCGATACTGAACTTGTTCGGAATGTTCAGTCCGTTTGCTGTTGACCAGCTACGATCAGAGCGGTTATCCTGGTAAATGGCACCGGCGTTATAGGTGATCTTCAGGTCTTTGGTGAGATCATTTTCTCCGGAGAGGATCACGTCGAACCATTTCTGTGTGCTCACCAGGTTGCTTTGCTCGTAGAAGCCGCCGGCCTGTGACGCCCAGAGGATGGTTCCCTGTGAGTACTTGGTCTCGAACCTGTCGAATATCCTGTCGACGTTGGCACGGCCCGTAATATTCAACCATGGAGTGATCTGGTATTTGGCACTCACAAAACCCATAACGCGGTCGCGTTTTTCATTGAGCTCTGTACGGTTGATCATCCAGTAAGGATTCTGGTAAATAGAACTCAGCGTGCTTGGCCAGTAAGTAGGCACCGGCACCCCGAGATTATTGACTGTTTCAAAATTCTTGGCTGTTTCCAGGGGAACGTTGCGGGGTATCTGGTAAATGTCGATCACCGGCGCATTTTCCTCACCTGTTCTGGGTTTGTTGAAGATGTCCTGTGCGATGTAAGTGATTTTGGCATCGGTAGAGAACTTCGAGCTGATCTGGTTCGTGATTCTCAGGTTAACCGTATGACGTTTGAGGTCGTTGCGGGGAACGATGCCTTCTATAAGATTGTGTGTGTAAGACAGATAAGTCTGCATTTTTTCGGAACCTCCCGATACGCCTATCGAATTGTTCAGGCTTTTGCCGGTGCGGAAGAAGTCTTTGACGTTATCTGGCTGTGAAGTGTAAGTGGTTGATTCGCCAAGGTGGTTGGTCACCTGCTGTCCTTCCATCTTTGCTCCCCAGCTTTCACCGGAAAGCAGGGTATCTTGTAAAACACCTCCATTACCCTGTCCGTAAGAATTCTGAAACTTCGGCAATGCAAACGGTGTTTCCATGGCAATACCCGAGTTAACGGTTACTGCTATCTTGCCTTTGGTCCCTTTCTTAGTGGTAATAATAATTACACCGTTACCTGCCTGGCTGCCATACAGTGCCGCAGCAGAGGCGCCGCGCAGTACGGAAACGGATTCAATGTCGTCGGGGTTGATGTTGGATGCACCGTCCGACCCCTGCACCGATCCGAAGTCGCTTCCGGCGGTACCGTTGGTACCATTTGTAATGGGAACGCCGTCCACAACGATAAGGGCATTGTTTGTACCCTGGATGCTTCGGTTACCGCGAAGTACTATCCTTGCACCGGAACCGGGGCCGCCGGAACCCTGTGTTACCACAGCGTTGGCAACTTTACCAGTCAGTGAGTTCAGTACGTTGTTCGGATCTCTTGCCTCCACAAGTGTGGCCGGTTTAACAGTTTGGGTAGCATACACGAGTGTTTTTGCTTCCCTGGTAATACCCAGGGCCGTTACCACTACCTCGCTCATCTGTTCGGAAGATGCCTCAAGGCTGATATCCACTGTTGACTGGTCTGCGCCAACAGCAACATCTTTTGAAACAAATCCCACTGATGAAACGCTGAGGGTTACGGCACCCGAAGGAGCCGAAAGTGTGAATGTTCCTTCAGGTCCTGTGGCCACGCCTCTTTGAGAGCCTTTAATTGTAATGGTAACTCCCGGAATTGGAGTCTGATCTGCGGAAGAGGTAACATTCCCTGTAATGGTCCGGTCTTGCGCCGATAGTGTGGTTACATAAAAAAGTAACCCCATACAGAGTAAATACTGTAATTTGATCATGTCGCGGTTGGTTTTGGTAGTGTTAAATTAAACAATTAAACAGTACGACCATCTAACATTTTTTTCGGCCCGGCTGAATGGATAAAACTTTCGCGGACCATTTAACATTAAATAGACGTGTACAATTTAACGAACATACCTATCCCTTGTTAGCACAAACGTTTGCGTTTCTTTAAGTAATGCGAAGAAAACGAGTCGGATGAACGCAGATAAATTTTATTGACGATGCATCACATTTTTGAAACCGGCGATGGCTCCCATTCCCTGCTGGTTCCGGGGTGGAACGTGACGTACCATTCCAGGTTTGGAGCCATCAGCGAATCGCAGCATATATTTATCGACTCGGGGCTAAAGCATATTCTCACCGACCAACCGGCGATCTCCATCCTGGAGGTGGGATTCGGTACGGGCCTCAACACCCTCCTTACACTGATTGAAACCCAATTGCTTGCGGTAAAAGTTTTCTACGAAACGCTGGAAACCCAGCCGCTGGAGCCGTCCATCTCCGCCCAGCTTAACTACGCCACCGCGTTGGGAAAGCCCGAGATGCAGGGTCTTTTCAATGAAATTCACGAATCTGAATGGAACTGCATTCAAACCATCTCCACGAACTTCCGCCTTCTCAAAAGACGCGAAGACATTACAGACGTCGAATTCAACGGCAGGTATGATGTGGTTTATTTCGATGCTTTCGATCCGCAGGTGCAGCCAGGCTTATGGAACGAGGCCGTTTTCAATAAAATATATACTGCGATGAACGACGGAGCAGTGCTGGTGACTTACTGCAGTAAGACTATCGTGCGAAAGGCGATGGAAAAGGCCGGCTTTGCTGTTGAAAAATTAAAGGGCCCACAAGGAAAGCGGGAAATTTCGAGGGCGAAGAAATAAAGCGGCGTCGTGTTGGCTATTTTTGCCGAATGACATTTGCAAAGATTATATTCAGTGATATCAGTGATTCTGAAAAAGAAATGCTGGTGGCCATGCTATCTGCATCCGGAATGGAAGGTTTCGAAGAAACCGATACGCAATTAACCGCCTATGTTTCCCGGCAGCATTTTGATGAAACGTCGGTTAATAATATTGCGCAAACGCTTAAGCTGAATTATTCTGTAGATGACGTTCCCGATAAAAACTGGAACGAAGAATGGGAAGCTAACTTCTCTCCTGTTGTCGTTGAAAATTATTGCGCAGTGCGCGCCGGGTTTCATGAGCCCATCACCAATGTAACGCACGAGATCATCATCACGCCAAAGATGAGCTTCGGCACCGGCCACCACTCCACCACTTTTATGATGATCGCTGAAATGAAAGAAATTGAGTTTGAAAACAAAAAGGTGCTCGACTTTGGAACCGGCACCGGGGTGCTAGCCATACTGGCCGCGAAATCAGGCGCCGCTCAAATAACGGCGATTGATAATGATGACTGGAGCATCACGAACGCCGCAGAAAATTTCCAAACAAATCATTGTGAAAATATCAAGCTGCTGAAAAGGGAAGATGCAGATGTGAATGGATCGTTTGATGTGATACTCGCGAATATTATCCGAACGGTCATCATCGATAATTTTCCATATTTCGATTCGCACCTCTCATCGCGTGGCGTATTATTATTAAGCGGATTGCTTAAGGAAGATGAGCTGGAGGTGACCACGAAGGCTTCCGAGTATGGATTGACCTTATTGCACAAAAGCGAAAAGGGACAGTGGATATGTTTGAAGTTCATGAGATGATGGAGAAACGGCAATGGGCAATCGGCAATCGGCAATGAAAATGCAACAGAATTCTTGACTTTCGTCACGATTTTTATCGTGTACGTATAAATACTTAAATTTTATAAAAGAACAACACGTTCCTGCTCAGGCCGTTAAGAATTTCATAGAAATTCATACATAATAATTCGCAGCATTAATAGTTCACAGCTATGTATCCGCTCATTTTGGTCTATAAATTGCAATTGGAAGCGGAATTCATAATCCCTATGAAACTACTGCTACTACTGGCTTTTACTGCTTTGTGCCTTGCTGCGAACGCTACAACGTATTATGTTGCAGCCAAAGGAAATGATGCCAACAACGGCACTTCCCCATCAACTCCCTGGAGGACAGTTAACAAATTAAACAGCCGGAGTTTTTCTCCCGGCGATATTATTTTGTTCAGGAGGGGCGACATGTGGCGCGAGCAATTGAATTTAGTTTATTCAGGAGCTGCCGGCAACCCCATTACGTACGGCGCCTACGGCACGGGAACAGATCCCATATTCAATGCCGCGGACATCATCACCGGATGGACACACTCCAGCGGAAATATCTGGTCGATCAAAAATCCAAACGCCACGCCCTCCAGAGCAATGGTGATTGTGGACGATGTGATTTACACGGAAGCCGTGACGATGAATGAACTGGATGCAACCGAAGAGTATTTCATCAATTCCGGTACGCTGTATATCTGGTCGGCAACCGATCCCAACAAACGAAAAACAGAAGTTTCAAAAAGAAACTACGGCATCTTCGGCGACGCGTACAAGAAAGTGCATCACATTAACTTCGAACATCTCCAGGCGCGGTATGCGGGCACTGCCGGACTTGCCCTTTATGGTATGGAGGGTAAGCAATTCCCGGGATACTGCATAGTTGACAACTGTACATTTTATGCAAACCGCCAATTTGGTTGCGTGGCTTACGACGGACACAGCAACGATATTTTCAGGAACAGCAAAGCCACTTACGGCGGAAACGGATTTTACTCGTGGCTGTCGGATGACCTGACGATTTCCAACTGTTCAACGGCAAATAATATTAAGCATCCCAAGATGCCCAATTTCACCGATGGTCATGGATATGGTGCGTACAGGGGTGACAACTGGATCGTTGAAAATTGTGTGTCTGATAATGACGACGATGCCATTCATACCGACGCAGGATCCACTCCTTCAGGGGCAATCATCCGTTATAATAAGGTATTTAATGCAAAGCCCGGTTCTTCCGGCATTGGTGTAGGCAGTCTTTCTGCAGGGGCCACCATCAAAATCTATTACAATCTTATCGTCAACGCTTCGGGCGAAGGGTTCAGTACTTACACCGAAAATGAAGGCACGATACAATTCTATAATAATACAATCTATCTCGATAAAAACAGCGGCGATGCGGGTTTGCTGTATCTTATCTATGGTAAGAATTTCGATTTCAGGAACAACGTTTTCATGCGTGGCGGCGGCACTTTTAAATCGCTTTACGGTGTCATTAATTCCGGTTTGCCGAAGAGTGATTACAACTTGTTTCACCAGGCCGATCCCGCGGCTTCTCCGTACAAATTCTTTTATAACGGCGCTTATTACAGGTCGGTAAATGATTGGTCGGCTGCAACGGGACTGGATAAAAACAGCATAGACGCTGATCCGAAGTTCAAAAATGTTACGTCCGACTGGTCGTTGCAGGCAGGGTCCCCGTGCATCGACAAAGGAGTGGATGTAGGTTTGACGAAAGACATCAATGGCAATCCGATTATCGGAGCGCCCGATATCGGAGCATTTGAATTTGGCGGCACGACGCCTGAGCCCAACAAGGCGCCGGTGGCGAAGGCCGGAAATGATGTTACATTAACACTGCCTGATAATTCAACAACATTAAATGGAGGCACGTCTTCCGATGGAGATGGGAGCATTGCCAGTTATGTATGGAGCAGGGTTAATGGTCCAACCACTTTTTCATTGGCAAAACCGAACGAAGCAAGCACTCTTTTGAATAACCTGGTGGAGGGAACGTATGTATTTCGCCTCACTGTCAAAGACGATGACGGAAGCGCTGCCTCCGACGAGGTAAAGATTGTTGTGAACCCGGAGCCCGCAAAGCCCGATTCGGTTGCGCCCGAACCTGACACACCTGATCCTGTTACACCCGAGCCGGTAGCACCCGAGCCGGTTACGCCAGAGCCGGATAATCCCGACCCGGTAACACCTGATCCTGTTACGCCCGAGCCGGTAGCACCCGATCCTGTTACGCCAGAGCCGGATAATCCCGACCCGGTAACACCCGATCCTGTTACGCCCGAACCTGATACACCGGATCCGGTGACGCCGGAACCGAACAAAGCACCAGTGGCAAAAGCCGGAAATGATGTTACATTGACATTACCGAATAACTCAACAACATTAAATGGAAACGCATCTTCCGATGCAGATGGGAGCATTGCCCGTTACGCCTGGAGCAGGGTAAGTGGTCCAAGCACTTTCTCGCTGGCAAAACCGAATGAGGCAAGTACTCGTTTAAATAACCTGGTGCAGGGAACGTATGTATTTCGTCTCACAGTGAAAGACGATGATGGAAGCTCCGCCTCCGACGAAGTAAAGATCGTGGTGAACCCTGTACCGAACCGGGCACCCGTGGCACGAGCAGGCGCCGACAAAGAAATCACTTTACCGCTCGACTCTGCATTGCTCAACGGAAACTCTTCGACAGATCCCGACGGAAAAATTGTTAGCTATGCATGGAGCAGGCAGAGCGGCCCTTCTTCATTTTCTCTGTCTAAACCCGCCTCCGGCACAACAATCGCCAATGAACTCGTTGAAGGAACGTATGTATTCCGGCTCACGATTAAAGACGACGATGGCTCATCGTCCACAGACGACATTACCATAACAGTGAATCCTAAACCAAATGAAACACCAACAGCCAACGCAGGATCAGACCGAATTGTAATATTACCATCGGACTCTGTTATGCTCGACGGCAGCGCATCGGACGATCCGGACGGAACACTGCACTTCTACAATTGGGAACGCGCCGGAGCCGCACCAGGCCCGGAAGGCTCAAGCACTGGCCCATATTTTTCCCTAAACAGCCTCAATGCGGGGACGTACACATTTGTGCTGACGGTAAGAGATAACAAGGGCGCCAGCGACACGGATACCATGCACATCACAGTCATTAACAAGTTCCAGCGGTTCGGAACAGTGGCACTCTATCCAAATCCTGCGCACGATGTGCTGAATGTTGTGGTAAACAGCGACGAACAGGAATCAGTGGTGTTCAATATTTACGACGCGAATGGAAACAAAATAACTTCTGAAATAGAGAGAGAAAAAACGAAAGGTTTCTACACAACATCCATAAATGTAGCAGACCTGGCGCAGGGGGTTTATGTACTCGAAACGATTACAAGCATGCGCAATCGGATTTTAAAGAAGTTCATAAGGATGTAACGAACGATCAGGAAATAAATTCGCTGACTTCCTTCGTATCCAGAATTTCAAAAGCGGAATTTTTGCTCTTGTATTCCGTAACGATCAATTTCATTTGTTTCACCGCGAGCAAATCGTTTTGAATTTCGGCAAGTTCGATGAGATGATCTACGTGCTTCAAAGTCTGGCCCAGCCCAGCTTTGCTCACTTTCGAGATCATGATTTTCTTGTGATGCGTGGGAATTACCTCTTCATTCTTATACAATAATTCTTCGAATAGTTTTTCGCCCGGCCGTAAACCGGTAAACTCAATTTGAATATCCCGCCCGGGAACCAAGCCGGCCAGCCTGATCATCTTATTGGCCAAATCTGTAATTTTTACCGGCTCTCCCATATCAAACACAAATACCTCACCTCCATTGCCCATGGTGCCCGCCTCGAGCACCAACGAACAGGCTTCGGGAATAGTCATAAAATACCTGATGATCTCAGGGTGTGTTACGGTAACCGGGCCGCCTTTATCGATCTGATCGTGGAAACGGGGTATCACAGACCCGTTTGACCCCAAAACGTTTCCAAACCGGGTAATGATAAATTTTGTTTTGATGGAATTTAAACCGGATACATACATCTCCGCTACCCGTTTGGTCGCACCCATTACATTGGTCGGATTGATGGCCTTATCTGTGGAGATAAGCACGAATTTCTCTATGCCGTACATTACTGACAGGTCGGCCACGACTTTTGTGCCGTGCACATTATTTTTGATCGCCTCACAGGGATGCAGCTCCATTAATGGCACATGCTTGTATGCAGCAGCATGAAAAACGATTTGAGGTTTGTAAGCTTCAAAGAGGCGCTGCATTACGCTGTAATGCTTAACATCGCTCACGCTGGTAACGATACGGTGCTTTTTGCCTGAAATCTGCTGCAATTGATACTCGAGTTCGAACAATCCCGTCTCCCTGTTGTCGCAAACAATGAGCAATTCAACATTTATCCCTAATAATTGCTTTACAATTTCGCTACCGATAGAGCCTGCCGCACCCGTCACCAGAATTCTCTTTCCTTCAAATTCGCGACTCACATGTTCGGATGCCAGCTTTATCCCCGGCCTGCCCAAAAGGTCCTCTATCCTGAGGTCCTTAAGCAATGTATTTTTCAACTGACCGTCTATCCAGTTCTTTACCTCGGGTATTACTTTAACGTTTATATTTCTTGCCAAACAAAAATCAACGATCCTCCTCCTCATCCCGACATCCGGTTCATCGGCAGCAACGAAAACAAACTTGACGAACAGCTTTGATGCACTGATTTTCGTTTTGTCGAACGAATAAAACCTGGCGTTGTCGATAGATTTTCCCCTCACATTTTCATGATCATCAATAAAACCGATGACCCTGTATCGCCGGTCGGGAATAGATTCTATGGCATTTTTCAGCACGACGGCGTTGATCGTCTTGCAATAAACAAACACGTTATCGAGGGCCAGCGTTCCCTTGATGCTCATGTGGTAAATCTTTTTCACCCACACCCGGTAGTCGAATATCAAAAACGAAGCAACGAAAAAATAGATGATTAAAACAGATGTCGGGACAAGGTACGGCCAACCAAAGATGTCGCTGATGAAAGTGGAAATGAAAAGAACGAACGCGGAGAAAAACACGGCAGACACGCATCGCAACACCTCCTG
>CAMPGT010000093.1 GCA_946885665.1 uncultured Chitinophagaceae bacterium
GTATTAAAACGCTCGATGCCATCGATCGCGACCTGATACGCCACGAGAGGAAAGTAGAACTGGCATTCGAAGGACATCGCTACTGGGACCTTCGCCGATGGAGGACTGCAGTTGAAGTTCTTTCGGTAAACCGTTCGGGGCTGCGCTACCTGTATGACTACAACTCTGGAAATTACAGGGTATCGGTAATTGAGGATATTGATGGAACAGTGAGCGTTCCTGCATTCTATTCCTATAATTATTATTTGCCGATTACGCTTTCCCGTACAGGTATCAACAAAAATTTAGTGGAAAATCCAGGCTACTTACATTAGAAAACCCTGTTAATAAGAACTATGAAACGTAGCATGAAAACAAAAAATATACGGATGAAAATGAATAATAGCGTAAGGCTGAGGCGCGCGTGCTTTGTTGCAGCGATCGCAATATTTATCATCAGCGAAAGATCCTTTGCGCAAAAGTTTGTTCTGCCGGTGTTACCCGACACGCAAGTGGAAGTGAATGGTGCACCTGAAATGTTTTTCAGCCAAATGAACTGGCTCAAAAACAGCCGCGATTCACTGAATATGCCGATTGTGCTGCATGTGGGCGACATTGTTGACTACAATAATTTTGATCATTGGGAAACGGCCAGCGATGGTTTTGATATTTTGGACAGGGAGGATATCACGTATGCGCTTTGTACCGGTAATCATGATACATACGCGGTAGGTGAACACAGCGGGAGCGCGGCGCCGGGCGATGTGAATGCGAATCTGCGGATCACGCAGAAATTCAACGATTATTTTCCGGTGTCGAGGTTAAAGGCGCAACGCGGCCGGTTCGAAAAAGGAAAAAGCGACAATGCGTATTACACGTTTAAAGCCGGCGGGCTAAACTGGATGGTGGTGAGCCTTGAATTTTGTGCGCGACAGGGCCCGGTAGATTGGGCAAACAAGGTTATCGCCGAACACCCAACATACAACGTGATTATCCTTACTCATTTTCACCTTACAAGAAAGGGAACGATTAACCAGACGAACGCCGGTTATGGTGACCTTACTTGCCAGTCCATTTACGATCAGCTGATAAAGATGCACCCAAACATCCTTATGGTGTTGAGCGGGCACGTAACAGGATCCGCATGGCGCGTGGACGAAGGTGTTAAGGGAAATAAGATCTACCAGGTGTTGCAGGACTATCAGCGGATAGATTCAGGTGGCGGATACATCAGGCTGCTGGAAGTTGACCCCGGCGCTCATACCATCTCTGCAAAAATGTATTCCCCATATTATAACAAAACAATGGACGACTCATCTACTTTTGTTCTGAAGGATATTTCATTCATTGGAGAAAAAACCATTGCTCATTAAGAATATGAGGAAGAACAAAAAATCAAAAAACACGTCGAACCTGCCAAGAAGAAAATTCATCAGAAATAGTGGCCTGATGGCAGCGGGCCTCTATTTTTCTCCGGGTAATACTATCGGTTATGCGCGGCCGGAGAAGCGCGGACACGGCGCGGACAGCAACAGGATCAAAGACAGGCTCGCATTGAGTGAAAGCGCTGAAATGAATGGGTTTGTGGGCCGGCAATTGGATCTTTCTTATCAAAACCGAATCCTCGCGCAGGATGTAGATCACCTAATTGAACCCTTCCGGCACAGGAACGAAACCCGTTTATGGCAATCCGAGTTCTGGGGCAAATGGTTTACATCGGCCGTGCTGGCTTACAGGTACCGGCCCGGGCCGGAGTTGAAAAAAACACTGCAAACAGCCGTGCAGGGACTAATCGCCACCCAAACCGAAGACGGCTACATTGGTAATTACCAATCAGAAAGCCACCTGCAGCAATGGGATATATGGGGACGCAAGTATTGTTTACTCGGTCTATTGGATTATCATGAACTGACAGGCGACGAGAACGCGTTGAAGGCAGCGGGCCGGTTAGCCGGCCACCTGATAAAAGAAATAAAGGAAAAAGACGGGCTGATTGTTAATAAGGGCAATTACAGGGGCATGGCCGCTTCATCAGTTCTTGAGCCGATGGTTCGCCTGTACAACAACACGAAGAATGATAAATACCTCCAATTTGCAGAGGAAATTGTACAGCAGTGGGAAACGCCTGCAGGTCCGCAGTTGATCAGTAAATCAAACGTGAATGTGCGTGAACGTTTTCCGCTTCCCGAAAACTGGTACAGCCCCGAGCAGGGACAAAAGGCGTACGAAATGATGTCTTGTTACGAAGGATTGCTCGAATTGTATCGTGTAACAGGGAAGGAAGAATATAAAAAGGCTGTTGAAAACACCTGGGAAAATATCCGGAACACCGAAATTAACATCGCCGGCTCCGGCGCCTCCGAAGAAATGTGGTTTGGCGGACGCGATAAGCAGACGATGCCTGTTACGCATTTCCAGGAAACATGCGTAACCGTAACGTGGATCAAGTTAAACCAGCAATTGCTACGCCTGACAGGCGAAGCAAAATATGCGGACGAAATAGAACGTTCGTACTACAATGCATTGCTCGGATCGCTCAGTAAAGACGGCTCCGACTGGGCAAAGTACACTCCCCTGAATGGCCGGCGCCTTCCCGGCAGCGGTCAGTGCGGCATGCAGCTTAATTGTTGCAATGCCAGCGGGCCAAGAGGACAGTTTACGCTCCCGCTTACCGCGGTTATGGCGAGTGACCGCGGAGTGTCGGTTAATTTCTTTGTGGATGGAACCTATAAGCTGAAAACACCATCCGGAAAAGAGCTGGCCGTTATTCAAAAAACAAACTACCCTGTCAGCGGCAGCATTGCATTGTCTATGGAGCTGCCACGTGAAGAGGAGATGACCATGCGCATAAGAATACCTGCGTGGAGCAGGATCACAAAAGTTTTCATTAATGACAAAGCCGTGGAGGATGTGAATCCGGGAGAGTACCTGGAAATAGCAAGAAAGTGGTCGTCCAAAGATATTGTACTGGTAGAAATGGATATGCGCGGACGAGCAGTGATCAGCGGCGACACGAGAAAATTTGCTGCAATAACCCGTGGCCCGATTGTGCTGGCGAGGGATTCGCGCTTGCCGGGACCACCTCTTGTCACAGTGAACCGCCCTGTTACAGATAAAGACGGATACGTTGAGCTGAAACCTGCATCAACGAACAATACCGATGAATGCTGGATGCAGTACTCGGCTATGTTCGTACCCGAATCTTATGCTGAATACGAAGCGGAACCCATAGCGATCTCTTTTTGCGATTATGCATCGGCGGGGTATGGTGCAGGCAAGCCGGCGTTCGAAGTGTGGCTCGCGCAGTTGTACAGTCGCCGCACTAAATAGTGCATGTAACAAAATTCGGCGACCGCCGGTTTAACTAAATTAATCTTTCTACAATGATCTTTCTTTCCCGGATCACAGCATCCCTGTGTCTTATTTTTTGCTTTCTTGTATTATCATGCCTCGATGTGGCTGCGCAGCCGCCTGCGCACTTGAGGGTGATGACATACAATATTCGCTATAAGAACACTATTGACGGCATCAACGGATGGGAATACAGGAAGGATAAGGTTGCAGCGTTGATCCAATATCACGAGGCGGATATTGTGGGCGTTCAGGAAGCCGATGTTGATCAGCTTCGCGACATGGGAAAAAGAATGCCCGGCTACAAGTGGTATGGTGTACCGAGCGCAGAAGGAAACGACGGCGAATACACAGCCATTTTTTTTAGTTCACGGTTTGCGGTGCGCGATTCGGGAACATTCTGGCTGTCTGAACATTCTCATAAGGCCAACAGCAAAAGCTGGGATTCCTTTTATCCCAGGATCGTATCGTGGTGCAAATTTCAGGATAGCCAATCGGGAGTCGAATTTTTCTTCTTTAATACTCATTTCGATCATCGTGGAAAAGTTGCGCGGTATAAAGCCGCGGAAGTTGCCAGGAAACAAATCGGTTTAATTGCAGGTGATCGCCCGGTGATCTTCACGGGAGACTTTAATACAAGAGATACCTCTTCGGCTTATCAAAAAATAGTGGAGGGCAGCCAGCTTAAAGACGCATTGCCTCTTTCAAAATTTCCTCACTACGGCCCTGTAAATACCGCAAGCGGTTTTGCAGTAACCGACAAACCCATACGTGCCAGGATCGATTTTATTTTTGTTAACCGCAAAGTGAAAGTTATTCGTCACGCAACAATAACCGACCAGGAACAGGGACGATATTATTCGGACCATTTACCGGTATTGGCAGCAATTGAAATATCTGACTAACATAATTTTTTCATGAAGAAAACAAAAAACAGCCGTCGCAATTTTGTAAAGAATGCCGCAGCGGGTTTAGGCATCTTGCCCTTATCAGCACTCGTAAATCCGCAACATGCCGAACAGGTGCCAAAAAAGAAAATCGTTTGTGTAGGTGGGCATCCCGATGATCCCGAAACGGGATGTGGCGGCACGCTGGCAAAGCTTGCGACAGCGGGCCATGACGTGACGGTCATCTATTTAACAACAGGTGAAGCCGGTATTCCCGGCCGGTCGCACGACGAGGCGGCCCGCATAAGAAAAGAAGAAGGATTAAAGGCATGTAAGGTCTTAAAGGCAAAACCAATTTTTGCCGGACAAATAGATGGCGACACGCTTGTAAACAGCAGTTGGATAAAAAAGATGCATCAACTCATTATTGATGAGAAACCCGATATCGCGTTTACGCATTGGCCCGTGGATTACCATCCCGACCATCAGGCGGCGAGCTTATTGACGATTCAGGCATGGATGAAAAGGGATAGGGACTTCTGGCTTTATTTTTATGAGGTTCAATCGGGCCTGCAGACTTCAATCTTTCATCCTACAGATTATGTAGACATCAGCGACACGCAGGAACAAAAATGGAAAGCCATCGACTGTCACGTCAGCCAGGATCCGAAGGCTATTCTTGAAAGCGGGCACAGGACCATGGAGATGTACCGCGGGCTCGAGCTGGGTGTAAAAGCCGGTGAAGCGTTTGTTAGAATGACGGGAAGATTGCAAGGTGGGATGATTGTTTGATCACAGTCATTCAGCCTGTTCGCTCAAGATCCTCGGAGGCGTAAACATGATCGCGGGCGATGAAGTTGTCCGCGCGGGAACGCCAACCGGCAATTCGGTTTTTCCCATGACAGATATATTCTTTTGTCTCCACGTTAGTAACAGGCAGAAAATAAAACCACAAAACGCAAGCCCCGAACCCACATATTGAGGCGAGGTGAAGTCGTACCCGGCAACGAGCGGCAGGCCTCCTAAAAACGCGCCCAGGGCGTTGCCCACGTTGGAACTCGCCTGCAAAGCCGATGAAGCCAGCATTTCCGAACCTTTTGCGGCGCCTATCATCAACATCTGCATCGGTGAGATTACCGCAAACGCGATGGCGCCGGTAACAAACGTCATCACTAACGCGGCTGCCTGGTAACGTGTAACCAGCGCAACAACGATCAGGGATACCACCATCGCCAGCAATAACATGCTGGTGGTTTTGAGGGGAGAGAATTTGTCGGCAAGTCTGCCGCCCAAAAAATTTCCGACAGCCATGCCTGCGCCTGCCACGACCATAATAGCGGTGATGGAGCCGGCGCTGAATCCGGCAATATTCGTCATCAACGGCGCAATGTAGCTGATCCATGCAAACAGGCCGCCCGTGCCGATGGCCGACACACAAATGATCAACCAGGGTTCCGGCTGCCTGAACGCTTTAAGGCTGCTCGCGAAACCACCTGAGCCGGATGGGGACAGATCGGGCAACCATTTTTTTACACTTACGGCCGCGAGAAAAGCCACAACCGCAATGAGGATAAATGAGAAGCGCCAACTCAACTGGTGGCCGATGTAAGTGCCCAATGGCACGCCAATGATATTCGCGATGGTAAGGCCGGCAAACATCAGCGACACAGTTCTCGCCTCCCGCCCCGGTGCCGCCAGCCTGCTGGCCACTACGGCGCCCATGCCGAAAAATGCACCATGTGGCAGGCCCGCAAAAAAACGGCTGGCCATCAACAGTTCATAATTCGGAGATATCGCAAAAAGCGCATTGAAGGCGCCGCACGTCAGCATTAGCGCCATCAATACTTTTTTAGGCTTAAGATTTTGTGTGAGGCCCGTCATCAGCGGCGCTCCTATCACAACGCCCAAAGCATAAATAGAGATAAGGTGGCCGGCAGACGGGATAGAGATCGCCAGCGTGCGTGACACGTCTGGCAGCACTCCCATCATCATGAATTCCGTCATGCCGATACTAAATCCTCCCATGGTGAGCGTAAGCAAACTCGGCTTAACGCCCTCCAGCCAACCGGTTTTTTTCATAATCATCATTAGCCAATCAATTATTTGCTGTTTTCTTTTTCAATTTGTTCGTGAATGAAGCGAACGAATAACTCGTCGTGCGGCTTTTTGTCGTAGCCTTCATTGAGCGCGGCTATCGACGTCAATATCATGCTGATCGTAGCGGGGTTGTAGGCGACAACCGCATTGTGCCTGATGGCGGTGTTCACCAGCTCATCAATCAGCTCGTCTCTGTCGTCGTGCAGCAGCGGGTTACCGAAAAAGATGACGATGTCTGTCTTGTCCTGCTCGATAAGCGACTTCAACTGCTGATAGCCGCCGGCTTTTCCGTGGTCGAGATTCATTACCGGCACATTCAGCGTGCCTTCCAGGATGGAAGCCGTTCGGGCGGTTGATATGATGAGATGGTCCTTCAGGATGTTCTTGTTGGCATAAGACCATTCAATAAACTCCTTGCGGGTGTCGGGAAGCGCGATGATGGCGATCCTTTTGATGTTCTTGAAATATGCGGGTGTACTCATGTTTTTGTTTTAGGTGACCACTATAAAAAAAGCCTGCTTGTGCAGCAGGCAATCGTCTTATTTTATGTGGCATTTTATTAACGGCACAAAGATAACCAAATTGTTTAAACGATTAAACACTTGCTGTATTATTAACATTCTCATAATATATGCCCATTATGCAGTGGGTTGATTTTAAATGTTTTAAATTTGAAATGAACGGTTTAACCGATTAAACCAAACGCCAGGTTCTCCTGAATGAGCAAGAGAGTGTCATTAAAGGATATTGCAAAGGAAGTGGGAGTGTCCACGGCCCTGGTGTCGTATGTATTGAACAACCTCAAAGAAGGGCGGATCCGCAAAGAAATAGCGGAGCGGATACGCGAGGTCGCCAAAAGGCTCAACTACCGGCCCAACCAGGTCGCCAGGAGCCTGAAAACACGCCGCACCCATACCATCGGCCTGATTGTGGCCGACATATCCAATCCTTTTTCTTCATCACTGGCACGCATAGTGGAAGATGAAGCGGCAAAAGTCAACTACACCGTTATTTTCGGAAGCTCCGACGAAACAGCAGCCAAATCGGAAAAGCTGATCGACACCCTGTTGAACAGGCAGGTTGACGGGCTGATTATCGCACCGCCGGTGCAGGCTGAGGCGCAAATTGAAGAACTGATGCGACAGGAAACGTCTTTTGTACTGCTGGACCGTTACTTCCCGGGCATAAAAACAAATTATGTGGCGCTCGACAATCACCTGGCGGCGAACCTCGGAACCAAACACCTCATTGAAGCGGGTTGCAGGAAAATAGGGCTCATCGCTTACAAGACCGGTCTTTTTCATTTAAAAGAAAGGAAACGGGGATACATGACCGCACTCAACGATTCGGGTGTCGGCATCAATAAATCGCTGGTGAAAGAGGTGAGCATTTTCAACGATCCCCACGAAATCGTCAAATGCCTGAAAGAGCTGATGGACGTGCATCGGCCCGACGGACTGCTATTCGCTTCCAACATGATCGCTGCGCATGGCTTAAAATACATCAACACTTTGCCCATTACGGTACCCGACGACCTTGCCATCGTGAGCTTTGATGCCACGGAGGCGCTCGATCTTTTTTATTCGCCCATCACCTACATTCGGCAGCCCTTGCAGGAAATGGGACGAAAAGCCACTGAGATTTTGCTCGAAAGCATTGCATCAAAAAATAAAATCACGCAGGTAATGATGGAACCGGAACTGGTGGTAAGGGCATCTTCCCAAAAAAGGGTTCAATAAAACTCAGTTGATTTTTTCCTCCAGGATTTTGCTGAACCGGTCGAGTATGTCGTTAACGTAATGAAGTTGTGCCTGTAACGGTTTTTCATCGTGCAGATCCAGTCTGCCGGAATCGCAAACCTCCATTCCCTGGCAAATGGCATAATAGGCGAACAGCTTGTAGTCAGATTCTGGCACCGTTGTGGCGTAGCCCGTTACAGAAATTCCCCAGTCGCTCGCAAAGAGCCGGCACGCGCCGCGCGCCATGTCGATGGCAATGTTTCGCGATACGCAATTACAGTCTTCGCCTTCCTTTTTATCGATGCCCAGGTGCCGCACCTTCTGGTTGATGTTGTAGGCGGTAATTCCTCCCTCGAAAAACTGAAGCGCCTTGTCGGCAGACGAAAGCGCGGCCTGCAGGAGGCCGGCGGTTACACTTTCGGCCGTTGAAACGGTTTGGCTGCGCGAAAGGAGAAGGTCTCTGATTTTTTCTATGCTTCGGTCGTTGAACATGCCAGCCGATTATCATAAAATTCCGGGCCATGTTGAAGTTTTATGACTGGGTTCTTCATAACTTTCTTGTACAATCACCCAAATCACAAAAACAATGAAAAAGCTGCTCATTTTCAGTGTGGCGCTCGTGATGATCTCATTCATCAGCGCCGATAAACCACTTACCAAAGAAGAAAGAGAAAAAGCCACCACCTTACTGAAAGACACGGAAACAGGCGTCGAAAAAGCGATTGCCGGTTTGTCCGAAGATCAACTGCAGTTCCGCGCCTCCGATTCTACGTGGAGCGTTGAAGGATGTGTAAAGCACATTGCCATTACTGAACAAATGCTGTGGCAAACGGTTGAGCAGGCATTGGCAAAGCCCGTAAATCCTGAAAAAAGATCTTCGATAAAAGCTACCGATGAGCAAGTGGTGCAGATGATAGAAAGCAGGGCGCAGAAAGTAAAAACGATGGATCCCTTGAAACCGGAAAACACACCTTTCACGTCAACGGAAGATGCGCTGAAATCATTCAGGGAAAACAGAGACAAGCTGATCAATTTCGTGAATACGACACAGGAAGATTTGAGGAACCGCGTCATCGAATTCCCATTTGCATCCTTCGACGCTTACCAGGTAATCTTGTTTATTGCGGCGCACTCGAACAGGCATACGCAACAGATCAATGAGGTTAAGGCACAGGCGGCGTTTCCTAAAAACTGATGGTTAAGCTGGTTATCCCAAAAGCACTAACCACAAAAGTCACAAACAGCAATATAACTATCGCTTCTTTCATATGCTATTAAGAAGTTAAATTACCGTGCCACCGAATTAAACAGATTCGCCGGGAAGGTCATCGGCTTCATAAAAGCGGAGTTTTGTCCTCAGCCTGCCGATCTCCGCCTGCAAGTGCCGCAGTTTATCCACCATGTGCCGCATCGCATCAATCCCTTCGGGGTTGATGCCCAGTTCGTGATGCCAGCGCGTATATATCTCTAATTCATGCAGTTGTTCCTCTTCGATGAAGTCGCCTTCTTCACTGTTCGTTACGGTGATCAGCCCTTCATCGATCAGTGAACTGATAAAGGACAGGTCGATGCTGTGCACGCTGCAATAGGTGGATATAGCAAACATTTCTCTGTTCATGGCCGGGAAAGATTGGAAAGTTCTCGGAAAAGTTGTTTTTGTTTTTCGGTCAAACCGGTTGGTATGGTAACGGTATAAGTGACAATAAGGTCGCCAAACGCGCCTTCTTTCTTATATACAGGAAAGCCTTTGCCCTTTAACCGTGCTTTTGTGCCGTTCTGGGTTTCGGGCTTCACCTTGAGTTTTATTTTGCCTGCGAGTGTGTCGACGGTGACGTCGCCACCGAGCACAGCAGTGTAGAGATCTATCGCCACATTTTTATGAAGGTCGTTTCCCATTCGTTTGTATTCGGCGTCACCAGCAATAACAAACGTGATATAAAGGTCGCCGTTAGGACCGTTGTTGACACCGGGGCCGCCATGACCTTTCACTTTGATCACCTGTCCATCTTCGACTCCTGCGGGAACGGTTATGCGTACTTTTTTGCCGTTTAGATCAAAAGTGTGCTGGTGGGTTTCGTATGCCTGCCGGAGCGTCAGGTGCAGTTCGGCATTAAAGTCCTGTCCTCTGAACCTGACCTGTCCGCCCCTTCTTGATGAGCCGCTGCCTCCAAAAAGCGATTCAAAAAAATCGGAGAATTGTTCGTCCCCAAATTCGCCTGAATAGCCCCGTCCGCCCCATTGTTGCTGCCCCTGCTGCTGGCTTCCCTGCTGCTGCCGCGCCTGTTCGAACTGGTCGGCGTGTTTCCAGTTCTCACCATACTCATCGTACTTTTTTCTTTTTTCGGGATCGCTCAGCACCTCGTTGGCTTCATTGATCTGCTGAAATTTGATGTGCGCTTCTTTGTCGTTCGGGTTGAGGTCAGGATGATGCTTGCGTGCAAGCTTTCGGTAGGCCTTTCTGATATCATCTTGCGAGGCATTTTTATCCACCCCCAGTATCTTATAATAGTCTATGTATGCCATACATTAAAATTACAAAACTAACGGCCGTTACAATATTGTTAATTTGAAGCGATTTAGTTTATATTTTAGAAAAGATATATTCTTTTTGTAGTCAGGTCAACCTCAATCAATATTTAATATGAACAAATTATTACTCAGTGTTTTTGCTCTCTTGTTTTCTGCTGCCGGATTTACGCAGGCAAATGTTGTCCAATGGAAATTTGAATCGAAGAAAGTGGACGACAAGAAGTATGAAGTGAAGTTAATTGCCGTCGTGCAGGATTCCTGGCACATTTATTCAATCAACACGCCCGATGGCGGGCCGCTTCCCACGAAGATAAGCTTCACCAAAAATCCGCTCGCCGTTTTTGAAGGCAAAGTAAAGGAAGTGGGTAAGCTCGAAACGAAATTCGAAGACGTGTTTGATGTGGATACTAAATTTTATAACGACAAAGTCGAATTTGTCCAGGTCGTTACTGTAAAAGGAAACGCTAAAACCAATCTTTCGGGAACTGTGGAGTATATGACGTGCAACGACAGGGAGTGCCTTCCTCCAAAATCAGTTCCATTCAGCATCGCGCTGAAATAACAAACCCGGCCACTACACAGTTTTTTTAGTTAATTAGCCCTCTTGCAAAAGAAGAGGGCTATTGTTTTAGTTCCATTCGAAGAGGCCGGCGAGTTCCAGGCTTTTCTTCTTCAGTTTCCGGAGCTCAATATCTTCGATAACCGGGTCGGGCGAAAGGATCAGTGAATTATTGTTTTCCCTCCACCAGGTTTTTTCTGCAAGCTCTTTAAACGGCAGCACGCCTACAAGATATTTTCTTTCTTCCATGGCGTGCCACTCTTCCACCCATTCAAAACTTTCGCGCGGAATGTATTTCAGGTCGTCGAAGCTGATGTAAACGCGAACAAAGAAGTCGTGCGTCAGCTCCTGCGGCTTGTGATGATATAATTTTTTATACTCGTAGCGGTATTGATAGCGCAATGCGGAGATGTCGCTCAAAACAGCCGATGCGGTAGCGAAGCTGCCTGCTCCTTTACCGTAGAAGAATTGCTTGTCGGCAAATCCGCTTTCTATCACCACGCCGTTGTATTCGTTACGAACGAAGGCAAGGTGATCATCGTTGCGGACGAACTGCGGCAACACGAATGCGGCCACTTTGCCATTCTGCAGTTTCTGCGCCTGCGCCACAAGTTTGATGTGAAAGTTTTTTTCCTTTGCCACCATCGAATCGCCCGACTGGATATTCTGGATACCCGTAAAAACGATATTATTGGGGGTGTCGAGTATGCCGTACGCGTGTGCGAGCAGCAGCGTCCATTTGTTCACAGCATCATATCCTTCCACATCGAGCGTTGGGTTGCTTTCGGCGAAGCCAAGCTGCTGTGCCAGGATAAGTGCCTGCTTGAAGTCGAGCTTTTCCTCGAACATCTTCGTGAGAATAAAATTCGTTGATCCGTTCACGATGGCCTTCATGGAGTGAAGGAGGTCGTTGTCGTAGTACTCTTCGAGGTTGCGGATGACGGGAATGGAGGCGCAGGCGGCTGCCTCGTACAAAAACGGCTCGCCAGTTTCCTGCTGCAGCTCGAGTACCTCGGTAAGGTGCTCGGCCAGCATCTTTTTGCTCGCGCTAACTACGGCCTTTCCGTTTCTGAGTGCCGTGGAAACAATTTCGAAAGCTGCTTCCGAATCGTCGATCACCTCAACGATCACGTTGATCTCGGCGTCGTTCAGCAATTCGAGCTTGTCGGTGGTAAAAAGTTCTTCGGGGGCGTTTCTTTTTTTGCCCGGGTGCTTGATGCAGATCTTTTTGATGCTGGCATTCAGCGAAGGCGTTTGGTGCATTACCTTGTACAATCCTTCACCTACTACGCCAAATCCAAACAGGCCTATGGTAAGTTGTTTATGCGCAACCATACTATTTTGTGGTTTCTAATTTTTGGGCCGAAGAAAAATCTTTACTGATAAATTCAGTTATCAATTTTTCTATCTGCTCGTATTCTAATAAAAATCCGTCGTGTCCATATGGCGAGTCGATCACGCGGAAACTGGCTCCGGTAATATGGGCCGCAAGATACTCCTGTTCTTCGACAGGAAAAAGAAGATCGGACTTAATTCCGATAACGAGCGTTCTTGCCCTGATGCGTCCGAGTGCCTCCCGGATGCCTTCCCTGTCCCTGCCCACATTATGCGAATCCATTGATTTACTGAGCGTATAGTAACTAAAGGCGTTAAATCGCGATGCCAGTTTTTCACCCTGGTAGCGTTGATACGATTGGCTGCGAAACTGCTCGATCTTATCTTCGGTTCCTTCCTGCTGGCCCAACTGATAGGTTTCGTAGGTGCGGTATGACAGAAGGGCCACGCTTCGCGCCACTTTCATGCCCTCCAATCCTGCGTAAGGCTGTTTTTCCTTCCAGGTAGGATCGGTTTCGATGCAAAAGCGCTGCGATGCGTTGAAGGCGACTGCCCAGGGTGAGTGCTTTGCGTTGGTGGCCAGGGGCAGTACATTGCGAAAAAGGTCGGGTTCTTCTATCGCCCACTCCAGCAGTTGCTGCCCACCCATTGAGCCGCCTATGCCGATGTGTATCTTTTCGATACCCAAAAATTCTCTCAAAGGCTGGTAGGCCCTTGCCATGTCGCGCGTGGTGAAAAAAGGAAAATCGTGATAGAATTCCGATTGCGCGCCGGGGTTGATGTCGAGCGGACCGATGCTGCCATAGCAACTGCCCGGCATGTTTACGCAAACAATGAAAAAATGGGCCGGATCAAAAAGTTTCCCTTCACCCACCAGGCCGGGCCACCATTCGGTGGGTTCGCTGTTGGCTGTAAGCGCATGAAATATCCACACGACATTGTCCTTTGCCTCATTAAGTGTTCCATGTGTGGTATAAGCCAGGTGATAACCATGCAGCTGGTGTCCGGATTCGAGCGTGAAGGGTTTTTTATAGATAAACTGACCGACCATTAATTCACCAGTTGTTTTGAAAATACCTGCTGGAACGCCTGGTCGAAATCTGCTTTGATATCCTCAATGTGTTCAATTCCCACGCTGATGCGAACGCCGTTG
>CAMPGT010000094.1 GCA_946885665.1 uncultured Chitinophagaceae bacterium
GCGTATTTTCTCGCTCCTCGAATCGTATAGCGTAGCCGTCCATGGCAGACTGATCAAAATACGGAACATCGGCAGTAGAAAATACGTCTTCGGCCAAAACGGCTCCCACGGCATCTATCAGCGGCCTGCTTACAACAGCGCCGTGCCTGATGGTTGTACTGATGATTTGTTTTGCTTCTGTTACGGAAATCATACGTGGTTAGCCCCCGATTCGTATCATGCTTCTGTTTTGTATCGCCTCCGAATTGAGTATATCGAAATGCTCCGAAAGCTGGCCGCCCGTTTCTTTTGCCTTCAGTCCAATTGCACGATGAATAATGGGTACGATGTCTTCGCCCTTGCGCAATGGTCCCAATATGTCGAACTCCTCTTTCGAGAAAAGGCAGTTTTTCAGCTTGCCGTCGGCGGTAAGGCGCATCCTGTTGCAGGTGGAGCAGAAGGGAGCGCTCATGGTGCTGATCACAGAAAAGGTTCCCCGGTGCCCGGGAACCGCGTACGATTTCGCGGTGTCGTTCTTTTCTCCTTTTAAGGGAACGATAGGATATGCAAGGCTCACCTGTTCCAGGATCTGTTGCCAGGTTACCACCTTGTTGCTCGTCCAACGGTTGCCCTGGAACGGCATGAATTCAATAAAGCGCACGTGTACGGCGGTATCTTTTGTCCATTCAACGAAATCAAGGATCTCGTCGTCATTCATATCCTTCATCACCACCATGTTCACTTTCACATGAATATTCGCCTGGATGAGGCGGTGGATATTTTCATACACCGGTGCAAAAAGATCGCGGCGCGAAATCGTTTTGAACCTTTCGCGCTGCAATGTATCGAGGCTCACATTAATGCTGCGAATATTCGCCTGCCTGAACACAGGCATCAGGTGCTGCACGCGAACGCCGTTGGTGGTAAGGGTAAGATTTACGGGTAGCTCGCCCAGGGAAAGCATGATGTTTCCCACGTCTTTCCTCACAAGGGGTTCACCCCCGGTAAGCCGGATCTTTTTCACCCCCTCCTGCACGAAGGTTCTCGCAATTTCCAGTATCTCACTGGCCTGCATGAGCTGCGATGCCGGCGTAAACTCATAGTTCTCTTCAGGCATACAATAGAAACACCTAAGGTTGCAATTGTCCACCACCGATATCCGCAGATAATCATGCACCCTGTTGAAGGTGTCAACAATCATTCGTCTCTTTTATTTGTTCCTAAAAATAAACTATTCTTCCGGCATCGCTGCCCGGCTTTTGAGTGCCGCAACTCGTGAAGGAGGCTGTGCCACGCACGAGGCCGGTTCTTTTTGCGGTTTTTCTTTTGTGGTTGTTGGCTGAGAGGCTTGTTTAACTTGTGCCGTTGGCGGAGCACCGTCTCTTACGCACCTAAAACCAAGGTTGTTGGTGCCGCTGGTTACTTCGCCTTTACCCCTGGTGCCGCGCTTGTAGCGAATGCAGTATTCGTCGCTGCAGATGAATGACCCTCCACGTTGCACCCGTTTTACAACGCCCGGTTCCATGGGGTCGTAGCTGTCGGAAGGACCCTGCGGATCTTTTTCGGGACTGTTAGCGTAGTAATCGGGGCGATAATAATCGCTGCACCATTCCCACACGTTTCCTTCCATGTCGTACAGTCCGAGCTTGTTTGCCGGAAACGAGCCTACGGGCGCCACTCCTCTAAAGCCGTCCTCTCCTTTATCCTCGTCGGGAAAATGTCCCTGGAAGATATTGGCCGCCCACTTGCCGCCCGGCTTTAGTTCGTTTCCCCAATAGTATTTCGATTGGCCGTTTGCTGCCGCCGCGGCATATTCCCACTCGGCTTCTGTGGGCAGTCTTTTGCCGGCCCACTTTGCATACGCTGCGGCATCTTCATAGGCTATGTGAACAACGGGAAGGTTTTCTCTGCCCGCTATTGTGGTGCCCGAACCTTCCGGGTGTTTCCAACTGGCGCCGGCGATGTATTTCCACCATTGCAGCGGGTTATCCAACGGAACAGGATGTGCCGGTGGAGAAAACACGCCGGAGCCCGCAACGAGCTTAGAAGGCGGAACGCCGGGGAAATCTTTTGGATCGAGCGGGCGCTCCGCTACGGTGATGTAATGCGTGGCTTCCACAAACTTTTTGAATTCGGCATTCGTCACTTCGTGCCTGTCCATCCAGAAACCGGAAACCGTTACCTTATGAACCGGTGTTGCATCGGCGAACATCGGATCCGGGGAACCCATTTCAAACGTTCCGCCCGGTATCCAGGCCATTTGTTCGCCGGGCGGAGACGGTAGAGTAATGTTGGTGTTTATTTCGGTTGAAGATGTGCCGTTGTCATCATTCCCACAGGCCAACAACCCTAAAACTGCGATAGCGCATACGAACGGTTTCACCATCTTTTACCGAATTTCATTCGAAGGTCGTTTAGTATTCATTCCTGGCAAGTCCCTCCTTTCTCATCTTTATCCGGTCGGCAACGATCTTTCCAATCTTGATCCCTTCTTTATTACCCTCAATGAGATCGAAGTAATAATGTATGCCGCCGTACAGCCTCGACATCGACGCCTCCCATGCGGCTTGGTGAAAAGAAGTAAAAGTTCGTGGAGGGAACCCAAATTCCATTTCCGAGGTGTCGGTATAGGAAAAATTATCACCATAAATCTCGGTCATCACTTCCGCTGCAGCCGCAGAGATCACCGAATGTCCGCTGAGGTAAGCCGGGAATGGAGGAGTCTGGATGTAGGGTCTCCATTCGGCATCATAATATTTGTTGATCACCGTTTCGGGCCTGATCATGTTGCTTTTGAATTTTTCTTCCCAGCAACTGATAAATCCGTCAAACAGGGCAATCGACGTTTTTGTATAGGCGCACACGGTGGTTTTAAAGTCCGATTTGGCTTTTTCTGCTGCGATTCCCACGATATTCATCCAGTGACCGCCGGGTGAAAAGTTCTTCGTCGCAAACATGACGTGGCCGCTCACGTTCATGGTAAACGGATTGTCGTTCCAGAAATCGGCAATGGCCTTTTGTTCATCGGTGAGCGTATCGACGACGTTTTTTACTTCCATCAAGCACCGGAAATATTCCGACGAAGTATCTTTCAATGTATAGGTCGGCGGAGGTATGGGCCTGCATTCGGCTCCGGAGTCGAGCGCCATCGTTCTGATTTCCATCCAATGAGGTTCCATGGCCGATGTGTAAGTGGGCGGCGTAGGCACCCATCTTCCTTCTTCTTCGGTAACCGTGTATTTGCTTGCCGACCTGGTGCGGGCGTAGTTATCGCCTTTCGACCATTTCATGATGCTGGCGAAGATTGTATCCGAAAATGCGATCGTATTGTCCAGCATGTCGCCTGGCATGCCTGCATCATCAACCTTTTCCACGAGGTCGTCATAATAACCCATCATGCTGCCTTCGGGAAAAGTTACGGCGTTGCCTACCTTGGTGAATGCGAGCATGGAGGCCAGGTTATAATCTATCGCCTTACCGGGTTCGGGTTTTGGCATTGGCGGCATATGCTTTATCTGGCCGGAAAGGCTGCGAAGGCTGCTGTCGCCGGCAACCAGGCACTCATAAGCGGCAACGTTGGCATACACGTAGTTGCGGGACCCGATCATCGGGGGGAAGTTGTTCTCGAGAACAATGTCGTTAAGCTTTTTTACAGTTTTGCAATACATCATCGGGTCGTCGGTAATCTGTTTATAATCGCCCGATGAACATGAACAAAGAAATGAGAATGTTGCGGCCAGGGCCACAAATATGAATAGCTTCATGATTTAACTAAAGTTCAATAAAATAATAATGATGATGTGTGACAGGTGGTTAATGGTTTCTGTTATACTCTTGGGGGGTGTTTCACCGCATGAAGCATTCCTTTGGAAAGGAAGTCGTTTTCTATCATGAAATAAGTTGCGGGTGGCTTCTGCAGGGAATATATCGCCCAGCAGTTTGTTTCCTGCCTGTACTCCATCGTCAACGTTTTCAAAACCGAAGCATGGTGGCCATCCTTGCTTTGATCTTTGCTGTTAAGGTCGTTCATCAGCTTGAAAAACTCCATCCTGCTGTTCTGAAAGCGGTTTTTGTCGCTATTGGGAATGCACAATAACACGAGCTCTCCCTTGTCGACTTTACGTTTAACATATTTATAGTGAACGCCATCTACCTCGATTTCGCCTTCATATCTTTCAAATTCGGTACTGTTTCCCGCCAGGTAGGGTGTGTTTAGCGGCACCCTGATCTCGAACAGGAGCGTTTCATCATAGTCTGCTTTATCAAGGTGAGCTTCTAATTGTTTATCAGCACGTTGCTCAAGAAAATCGGCGACAATGCGATACCCGCCCCAATTAAAGGCGAAGACAGTCAAAAGCAGTATGGAAGCGATCCTGGTCATGAAAATTAGGGTCTACAAGTTACTCGATTTTAAGGAAGGGATGGCCGCCCGGAATTAAATTTTTTAGCCGCAGGTTTTAATGCCATCGTCAAAAAAGCAAAAATTGATACCTTTAAGATCCGTTAGAAACAACCATCACGACTGCATGCGATCGATTACTGCTGAACAGAAAATATACTACACTTTGAGGGTTGCGACGGCCATGTGCTTTATCGGGCATGGCATGTTCGGCATCATTACCAAACCCATTTGGTGCAATTACTTTGCAGTTTTCGGTATTACGGAAAATCTTGCCTACCAGTTGATGCCGCCCCTTGGTTTCCTGGACATCGTGATGGGTTTAGTCATTCTGTTTCGCCCCGTGAGAGCCCTGTTTTTCTGGCTCGCCATCTGGGGTGCCGTCACCGCTTTCCTGAGGCCCTTATCGGGCGAACCATTTGCCGAATTCGTTGAACGTGCAGGCAACTACGGCGCGCCCTTCGCCCTGCTCGTACTTACCGGCATCGCCGTACCCAATTTCCGCCACTTGCTGCGACCGGTTGGCCCCGAAGTTTCCCACGATCCCCAAAAACTGAAGCAGGTTCAATGGGTATTGCGGATCGTGGTTTTTATGCTTGTTGCGGGACATGGCTGGCTGAACCTTCTCGAAAAAGAAGCTATACTGAACCAATACGCCTTCCTCGGCTTTAGCAATCCTGCCATGACAGCCAAAACCATCGGCATCCTCGAATTGCTTGCCGCCGTTTGCGTCCTGGTTCGTCCCGTTGCTCCATTCATACTGGTCTTGTTTTTATGGAAAATGCTGAGCGAATCTTTCTACCTGCATTACGGCACTTTTGAATGGATCGAACGTGGTGGCAGTTACGGCGCCATCCTCGCACTCTGGTTTGCCACCAGTTCGAAGTTTACAGTGTTTAAATTTAACGGTCGGGGAAAGCAAATTTCCACTGCATGAGCATCGCGCGTGGAATCGCAACGTTTAAATTTTACTCCCAAAATAAAATGAAGAAAGCCCCTCCTTTGCCAGGGGCTTTCAGTTTCCGGGGGTTTAGAGAGTATGAGAAAAATTCAGATTGATTCCCTATAGTGGCAATCGCGATACCAAATCTGAAAATTATCTTCATGTTGTTTACCATCATCTTTTGAAACATTTATTGTCAATACTTTATCGGCACTGCTTTTTTTATTCGTCATTCGTACCAGCATCTTCCCCGCCGTTTTCTTCCCATACCGGGATGAATTTATCCATCGTTGGGACAACACTAGTATATCCTGTAGGGAACGGTGTATTGCCAGATGGCCCCACCATCAAATATCGGCCAGTCCTTCCCCGACAGAAAATCGTTGCTATCGGGATAGTAGCCCCATCCCTGGTTATTCATGCCATCGCGCAAAAACGATTTTCTGTCCAGCTTGCGTTGTGTGATGATTTCATCCTGTGTTTGCACCTGGATCTTGAAACCAATTTTGCCTTCTGTCTTACCTAATTTCAACGGCAGCGTAAGGTTGGTCGTTAGTGCTCCCTCGATGGTGCCGGTGCCGGTTTTATCCTCTTCATACACGGTGTAAATTTGTTCAATGTCCTGGTAATTCCAGTTGGGATCCCACACGCTGTAAATACGTTTCCATCTTTTGTTCCTTATGTCGCCGCGGGAGAAATTCACAGTCACCACATCGCCCGAGAAATCGTCGATACGTTCGCCGGTTCTTCTCAAATAACCATTGATCCGGCAGATCTTTATTTCTGATCCGCCGCCGTTGCCCGTAAAACTGATCAGCTTATCCATCTGCCTTGTCAATCGCGAACCGCCATTATACACGCGTGTTACCAAATCGTTTTTTGGTACCGACGCGCTAACTGCCTGGCGAACCGTTGCTCCAATCGTTATAATGTGAGTGGGATTCTTCTCTGCATACTTATCGTCAACCGTTACGTTCCTGTAGCAAATATTTCCACGGGTGCCCGGACAATAATACGGATCTCTCCCAGGCGCGGAGTTACTCTCCCTGTCGGTAAACACAATGGTTGGCTTAAACAATATCGCAATCTTATTATCCGATGGCAATGCCGAAACATCCGGCAGGTTTTCGAAGTTCTCCGAATAGGGAAAGTAGATGGACACTAACTGCGTTCCGGTGAACACGGATGGTCGTGCAACCGGCAGCAGCGCGTCGTTACGCATCATGGGAGGCTTCTGCGAAGTGGCCAACAAAGATGCACTCCTCAATTCCGCACGCAGCAACGGATAATCTCCGTTGGCAACAACATCCCGAAACATTCTTGCAAACACGCCGGTATCTACATTTTTCTTTTTGAAATTTTCCGCCCGGTAAAGGGCGCTGGCCGAAGGAAGCAACAGATCTTTCAATAATACCCGTTCGTCATCATAATAATCCGACTTTATTGCGGCTTGCACCTCGCGGCACGACCTGTTATCCTTATACACTTCTTCCAGCACATCGGCCACTTCGCCGGTGAGTGCCGCGACGTTTATACGGCTCTCCTCATCGATAGTTCTTAGCGGCTCATTTTCTGTTACGCCTATATTTTTCTTGCATGCGCCGTTCATGATGAGCATTGCGAACAACATCCCGGCGCCTAAAAATCTTTTCATAATTGCGGTTTTAGAGGTTAATAATTAATTGGCAGGAGAATGTGCCTGTGCGGGGTGGCGGTAAGTCGGTATATGTAAAAAAAATAGTCATCACTGCAAATCATTTTCACGACTGCAAGATGACTCATTGCTTACATGTACAAATGGGAAAAACAACCGCTATCCGCAGTTATTTTCTTCTCGAAACAGGTTGAATTAAAGCAGCGCCTCGTAAAATATCTCGACGGTATGTTTCGCTTTTCTTCCTGTACCGTCCTTGATCTGGTGCCTGCAACTTGTACCGGGCGCCGCAATCAGCGTGTCTTCTTTCTGCATGCGAACCGTTGGGAAAAGAACGAGCTCGCCTATTTGCATGGACACATCAAAATGCTCTTTCTCGAATCCAAACGAGCCTGCCATGCCGCAGCATCCGGAAGGGATCGTTCGCACCTTGTAATTTTCAGGCAACGACAATATTTTAACTGAATGTTCAACGCTGCTCAGCGCCTTTTGCTGGCAGTGCCCGTGGACCACAACGGTTCTTTGTTCCTTGGTGAATTGCTCTTTGGTAATGTTACCCTTTTCAATTTCATTGGCAAGGAATTCATCCACCAGGTAGGTGTGCTTTTTCAGGTAATAAGCCGCTTCCAAATTTTTGTCATACGCGAGGTCGGGATATTCATCCCTGAACGTGAGGATTGATGAAGGCTCGACGCCTATCAAAGGAGTTTCTTCGCTGATCAGCGGAAAGAGCAGCTCAATATTTTCATTGGCGATCTTCTGCGCATCTCTTACCAGCCCTTTCGACAGGGAGGCCCTTCCGCTTTCCTTGTGTTCGGGAAGGACCACCTCGAAGCCAAGCTTTTCCAGCAGCAGCACCGTTGTAATGCCTATCTCCGTATCGTTGTAATCCGTAAACTCATCACAAAACAAATACACTCTTCTCTTCGCCTCGTTTCGTTGCGAGGAACGCCTGTTTTTCCTGTACCATTTTTTCAAGGTCGTTTTATACAGTTCGGGCATCGATCTTTTCTGTGCAAAGCCTGTGAACGCTTTTACTATGTTGCTTAATACCGGCGCCGTCATGAACAGGTTGTACACCGAAGGAGCAATGGATCCCAGCCGGGAAAAAGTGCCGAAGTTCGCAATCATCCGCGACCGCAGCGGAACGCCGTTGCTGTCGTAATAGTGCTGCAAAAATTCAGCTTTCAGCTTCGCCATGTCCACGTTCGAAGGGCATTCCGATTTACACGCCTTACAACTGAGGCACAGGTCCATCACCTCGTAAATTTCCTTGTGATCGAACCGGTTCACTTTTTGCGAATTCGTCAAAAACTCGCGCAGTATATTGGCCCTCGCCCTGGTGGTGTCCTTCTCATTACGCGTTGCCATAAACGAAGGGCACATGGTGCCTCCCGAAATATGCGACTTGCGGCAGTCGCCCGAACCATTGCATTGTTCGGCGTGCTGCAAAACGTCCTGGTTGGCATACCTGAAAACTGTATTGAACGCCGGCGTTTTTTGACCGGGTGTGTACCGCAGCATGCTGTTCATCGACGGTGTATCCACGATCTTGCCCGGGTTGAAAATATTATTCGGATCCCAGGCTCTTTTTATTTTACGCAGCAGTTCATAATTCTTTTCGCCCACCATCTGGCGGATAAACTCACCCCTCAGCCTGCCATCGCCATGCTCGCCGCTTAACGAGCCTTGGTATTTTTTTACCAGCGTGGCAATTTCTTCCGCAATCTTCCTGAATAATAAATTTCCCTCTTGTGTTTTAAGATTGATAATGGGCCTTAGGTGAAGTTCGCCCGATCCCGCATGCGCGTAATGAACAGAATAAAGATTATACTTCTGTAAAATTTCATTGAACTCGCGAATGTATGCCGGCAGGTCCTGCACATCAACGGCGGTGTCTTCAATCACCGGAACGGCTTTCTCGTCGCCGGGCAGGTTGCTGAGCAAACCCAGACCCGCCTTTCTGAGTGTCCAGATTTTTTTGGTGTCGTTCCCGAAAAGAAGTGGAAAGTGGTAGCCCAGTCCGTGTTCGCGCATTTCTGCTTCTGCTTTCAACGCTGCGCCGACCACTTCTTCACGAGTGTTTCGCGCAAATTCAATTACCAGGATGGCGGCGGGATCGCCCTGCACAAAAAACCTGTTCTTCGCCTGTTCAATATTGCCTTTTGTGCATTCAAGAATAAAATGGTCGATCAGTTCGCTCGCAGACGGCGCATATTTAATCGCGATAAGGTTGGCGCGCAGCGCGTCATCAATTGATTTAAAATGCACGCACAGCAAGCCGGTTTCCTTTGGCGGCAACGGCACCACATTTAATTTTATCTCCGTGATAAAGGCAAGCGTACCTTCCGATCCTGCCAGGAGACTGCAGAAATTAAAGTTGGGCCCGCCTGCGGTAAACGGCGCAGTTTCGAGGAGCATATCCACTGCATAACCGGTGTTCCGCCGTTCAACAGTTTTCTTCGGAAACTCTTTTCTTATTTCTACCTGGTTATTATAATCGCTGAGCAGGCTTCTCACGGTTCTGTAAACTTCTCCCTGTAAATTATTCACTTCACACTTCTCATGAAATTCATCGAGCGTCAGCGTTTTAAATTCCGCATCGCTTGCATCGCTCAGGATTGTTTTCACTTCGAGCAGGTGTTCGCGTGTGCTGCGGTAAACAATCGAGTTGGACCCGCACGAATTGTTTCCCACCATTCCTCCTATCATCGCGCGGTTGGCTGTAGATGTTTCGGGACCGAAAAATAATCCGTGTGGTTTTAGAAACACATTCAGTTCATCTCTTATCACTCCCGGCTGAACGCTCACCCATCCTTCCTCTTTATTCAGCTCGAGGATTTTTGTAAAATGCTTCGACACATCAACCACAATTCCATTGCCCACCACCTGGCCGGCCAGTGATGTGCCGGCGGTGCGTGGTATCAGGCTCGTTTTGTGTTCGTTTGCAAAATTTATCAGCTTTTTTATGTCGCTGTTTGATCTGGGAAATGCAACAGCAAGGGGGAGCTCACGATATGCAGATGCGTCGGTCGCGTAGAGGATGCGCATCGTATCGTCGTAAAATATTTCGCCTTCCAGTTCTTCGGCCAGTTTTTCGAAGCTGGCGTTGTTGTTCATTATTTTATCCATTCGATTTTATCAGCTAAAGGAATCATCCTGGTTCCTTCTTTAAGTGGTTCGTCAGAGTAGCCGAGGTATAGCATTCCAAGTATCCTGTCTTCGTCGCCCATATTGAATTCGTGGCGCAGTGCCGGGTGATGGGTGATGCCTCCGGTACTCCAGAAAGAGGCGATGTCCAGCGAAGTGGCGGTAAGCAGAATATTCTGAATGGCGGCTGCCGTAGCGCACACTTCTTCTATTTCCGGGATCTTGTGGTTGGAAACCCTTTTCATCCAGGCAATGACGATGTGCGAAACGTTCTCGCCAAGCCGTACAAGATTGTTGTACTTCTGTTCGGTAAATGTATTCGGGTCCGTAAATCTTCTGTACAGTTCGGCGTGGCGCCTTGCAAACGCGGCGGCTTTGTCGTTAGCAAACACAATGAAACGCCAGGGCTCCGTTCTCGCATGAGTGGGTGCCCAGTCTGCATTTCCCAGCAATTGAAGTATGATGTCGTCGGGAATTATCCTGCCATTCATCCTGTCGGGCTTAATCGTTCGCCTCTTCTTTATCGTGTCGCCCGTTTCTGTGGTTTGCATAATGTTCATCTTGCAAGTTACAGTACGAATTCCGGAAAATGCCACGCACCTTCTCTCCTTGGCGGTCAGGGCATGTGATTTGTAAAATAAGAAGTGGGGAAACGAATTGATCATTAAAAAATTAATTATGAAAAAGGTAAGTTTTGCTGCGGCAGTGTGCTTGGCGATATTTTCATTTCAGTCGTGCGGAGACGCCGGTTCGGGGGATGCCGTCGAAAGCGCTAATGAATCGAACGAGGTAAAGCAGGATTCTGCCGAGAAAACGTCTGGCGAAGCCACTGCGCCTGTTTCTGAGGAGGATTCAAAGTTCGCGGTAATGGCGGCCAGTGGCGGCATGATGGAGGTTCAATTAGGGGAATTAGCGCAACAAAAGGCAGCCAGCCAGCGTGTTAAGGATTTTGGCGCCATGATGGTTCGCGACCACACAAAGGCCAACGACGAGCTGAAAAACCTGGCGGGAATGAAGAATATCACTGTTCCACCGGCTCCCGGCGAGGATCACATGGACCAGATTACCAACCTGTCGAAGAAATCGGGCAGGGAGTTCGACCGCGAATACATGAAAATGATGGTTGACGACCACCAGGAAGACATTGACGAATTTGAAAAATGCAGCAATAACAGTAAAGATGCAGATCTGAAGGCTTTTGCAGCCAAAACGCTGCCTGTGCTGAGAACCCACCTCGATTCAGCCAAAGCCATTAACGACGCTTTGAAATAGGGTTTATTAACGTGAAACCAGGGAGATGCGGTTGATGCCGTCATCTCCCGTTTTCATTTGGGGTGGGCATGTTTTTAGCAGGGATATCCTAAACGTTTTATTATGGAACAGAAAATCAATAAACCCGAATTTCCAGAGCAAAACCAGCCGGTCAAGATGCACGGCACAAATGATGAAAGCGGACAGAAAGAAAAGTATATCAGGGATTCAGGCAAGATCGAGGATCTGCCCGATCAGGAAAAACACAATCAGAAGAAGGCCGCTGACGTAAAACGCAGCGACAAGGCCGAATCGACCCATCTTACGGATACCAGCGGAGAGGAAAAGAAAGAAGATTATATCAATACAGACGAGCGGAAACGGGACCTGGACAAGAGGGGCCTTTAAATCCATTATTTAAACAAGTTACCATGACACCAAAAGATGATCCGCGGAATGAGGGGCATACCAGGGAGTGGCAGGATCGTGCACGGGTTGTGCTGGACGCGAAGAAAGCTGCCGGAACTGAAGCGTCGCCCAATCAAAGTCCGGTTACGGATGCTGAAAAAGAGGAAGGTGTGGAAGAAAAAAGTAAAAATGCAAGTGACAAGGATAATTCGCGGGACCCGGATGCGGTTTACTGATTTGAAAAGAGATAACTGGCCACTTTATCTACCTTGTTTGTTCCCACTGCCTTGACGGCCTTATAGAGCTGGATGGAAGAAACTTCAAATTTTTTGGACCAATAGACGGTTTCATGAGGCTGTTCAAGATGGATGCGCCTGTCTTGTGATTTGCCTGGTTTGCGGAACATATGACAATTTTCAAAAGTGCATAAAAATCTTATGCCAACTGGAAAAGCCAGCCCAGTGCGAGGCAAACAACCACCAGCAGCGGGGGAGGGAGACGCGTAAAGGCGAGCAGCAGCCATGTTGATCCGATGACGCCCACGTTCAGCGCGCTTATGGTTTTCAACTCGGTGAGTGAAATGTCTTTCATCATATAGAGGGTGGATGCCACCATGATTCCTACCACGGCGGCATTGATTCCTTCGAGGGCCCGGTACACTACTGCGTAGCGCTTCAGGTTGTGCCACACGGGGAAAAAGAACAGCACCAGGAGGGCGCTCGGCAGGAATATGCCGACGGCCCCAATCAGACATCCGAGCATCTGCCAGGGGAATCCCTTTTCGCGCAACGCCATGCCACCGGTAAATGCGGCGATGGAAAATACAGGTCCCGGGATGGCGCGAACGATTCCTGCTCCAATATAAAATTCGTCGCGGTCGATGTGAATAACGTTTTGTGTTTTCGACAGATTTTTTCTTTGTACAACCGGAGAGGTGGGGCGCTCCACGTATTGTTCATACATCATGGGAATCAGCACCTGTCCGCCGCCAAAAACGAGGCTGCCGAAACGGTACATGTTTTCGAAAAGATTAAAAACATTTCGGTTGGGCCAGTCGTTCTTCCTTGACAATTCGCTGAAAAAACCCGCGGCAAAAAACACGATGGCGAACAGCCAGATGTTACCCCATTTTATTTTTTTGGGTTTGTCACCTTTTTGCGGAATACGCTTGCTGCTGAGGTTGGTTACAAAACCGCCAACAACAATCAGGATGGGAAATATCCAGGGACTTTTAAAGAGAAAAAATGTTACGGCTGTACTGACCAGGAATATTATCCAGGTGATGGTATTGTTGACGGCGAAGTGAAATGTTTTTGTTGCCGCATAAGCGAGAAAGCCCACCGCCATGGGTTGTATAAATTTGAAAAGGTCGGACCCATATTTACTGGCATCGGCATAGTAAAGAAAAAATGAGAAGGCGCTCATCAGGATGCAGGCGGGGAGTATCCATATGAGCAATGTGAGCACTGCCAGTGGTATGCCGCCCCGTTTGTATCCTATTAACGTAAGCACTTGCGTTGATGATGCACCGGGCAACAGTTGGCAGAAGGAATTGTATTCCATCAGTTCCTTTTCATCTATATCGTGCCTGCCGTTCACAAAAGTTTTCATCATCATTCCATAGTGGCCCTGCGGACCTCCGAATGCTGAAATGCTATGCATAAAAATAGAGCGAAGGAAGGGGATATGTCTTATGAGGATCATCCAGTGAGCTAACCAATTTTATAACAAGTTAGACAAATAGCTTCACAAA
>CAMPGT010000095.1 GCA_946885665.1 uncultured Chitinophagaceae bacterium
GTAGTGAACAGCCCTGCAGATATCGGCAAAATGATGGCAGAAGCATTAAAGAAGAAATAATTTTTTAATTTATTAGTGAATAGCGCAAACCGGGCCCTGAGTCCGGTTTTTTTGTCGGCAATCGGCAAAGAAGAACCAATTTTATGAAATTTCTGTTGCCAATGCATCCATTTATCATAAAATGAGATCAAGTACAAAACGAACCAGATGGCATATCAAAAGATCCTGTTAATAACCGCCTTATCCATTTTTTCCCTCGCTGTATTTTCACAGCAAAAAGATACCCTGGAAGATAAGTGGAAACATATAGACTCGCTCCTCGAAAAAGAAGGCTTGCCGCAATCTGCATTGAAAGAGGTGGATATCATCTATAATGCCGCGAAAAAAAACGATAATGATGTGCATCTGGTGAAAGCCCTGATCTACAAAATGGCCATCAGCGACCGCTTATCCGACGAGGGCAAATACGACAACATTAAATTGATCGAACAGGAAATCACACAGGCAAAGGAGCCGGCAAGATCCATTCTCCACAGCATTGCAGGCGGCAGCTACTGGCGCTACCTGCAAATGAACAGGTGGCAATTTTACAACCGCACAAGAATTACCAATATCAAAAGCGATGACATCGCCACGATGGACATCAGCGAGCTGTACAAAAAGATCAGCGATCATTACGTGGCCTCATTAAATAACGAGGAACTCCTGAAAAAAACCTTGCTCGGCAAATACGATCCGATTCTCATTAAAGGCAACGTAAGGCACCTGCGCCCCACGCTGTACGACCTGCTCGCGTTTCGCGCAGTCGATTTTTTCCGGAACGATGAAAGATATCTTACCAAACCATCGTACGCTTTCGAGATCAGCGACAGCATAGCCTTCGCCGATGCGGCATCGTTTGCGCAATATGAGTTCGCAACATCCGATTCGCTGTCGATGCACCACAAGGCACTGCAAATATTCCAGGAGCTCATGGCATTTCACCTGGATGACGCAACAAAGGAAGCTTTGGTAGATGCGAACCTCCAACGACTCGAATTCGTACACAATTTCGGAACGCATCCGCAAAAAGATGAGCTGTACAAACAAGCGCTCGAACGCATCGTTGCACAACATTCCAACGTACAGAATATTGCGGATGTGATGTATGCGCTCGCAACATGGTACAGGGAAAAGGGAAATTCCTACGATCCTGAGAAAGACACCACCTGGCGCAACGCGCTGTTAAAAGCGGAAGAGTGGTGCAAAAAAGCGGCTGCCACAAAAACCGAAACAGAAGGAAGACAACACGCAGCCAACCTGCTGAAAGAAATAACGGCACAGCGTATTACACTCGAAACGGAAAAAGTGAACGTTGCTGATAAGCCATTCAGAATGTTGGTCAGTTACCAGAATGTAAGCAACGCACACGTCAGGATCATCAGGGTAAACCCGGAATTACGGCGCGCACTTTCAAGAGACACCTGGAACGACAGCCTTTGGCAGGCGCTGATCAATATAAAGCCGCTCAACACCTTTAGCACCGCGTTGCCCGACACGCGCGATCACCAAACCCACCGCGCGGAAATTAAGGTAGACGCGCTTTCCATCGGCGAATACGCCATTATCGCTGCCACCGGTAAAGATTTTTCTGTGAAAGAAGGAGCTCTTGCGGCAAGCTTCGTTTACGTTTCCAACATCGCCTACATCTCGCAAGGCGATAAATATTATGTGCTGAACCGCGTAACGGGTGCGCCACTGAACAACGCAAGCATACAGTTATGGAAAGAGCAATATAATTATCGCACGAAAACTTACACCCTTCAGACGGCAGGAAAATATACAAGCGACAAAAATGGTTTTGTAAGAGTGGCGAAAAGCGAAGCAAGCAGGCAAAATTTTAACTACCGGCTCGACATCACCTACAGGAAGGACCGCCTGTTTCTCGACGACAATCGTGACAGCTATGTATTTGAACAGGCGTTCAAAGAACCCAGCCGCGTTGAATCATTCCTCTTTACCGACAGGTCCATCTACCGGCCGGGGCAAACCATCTATTTTAAGGGCATCGTCGTGAACAGGGATGTGCAGGAAAATAAAAATTCAATCTTACCCGGCCACAAATCGGTAGTCAAATTATTCAATGCCAACGACGAGGTGGTGGATAGCCTGGTACTTACCACCAACGAATTTGGCTCGTACAATGGAAAGTTCATATTGCCTTCAAATTTGTTGAATGGCGAATTCTCCATTCGCGATAACCAAAGTCAAACCGGCTTCCACGTGGAAGAATACAAGCGCCCGAAATTTTATGTGGAAATAAACAAGCCGTCCGAAACGTACCGGCTAAACGACAGCATACATCTTGAAGGCACAGCAAAATCTTATGCAGGAAATAATGTGAATGGCGCCACGGTTAGTTACACCGTGATGAGAACAGCGATCATTCCGCTGTGGGTAAGATACGGGGCCATGACAAGAATTTGGCCGCCGTACCCGCAACAGCAAATGGAAATCGCACACGGCGAAGCGGTGACGGATGCGGAAGGGAAGTTCGTTGTTTCTTTTAAAGCTATCCCCGATAATCACATCCCTGCTGCCAACCATCCCATATTTCATTACGAGGTGAGCGCCGATGTTACCGACCTTGCCGGCGAAACAAGAACCGGCAACACCAGCATCGCTGTTGCCTACGAATCGTTGAAGCTGCAACTCGATGTGCCGGAGCTCGCACAGGCAGACAGCCTGCAGCAGGTGAAGGTTGCGGCGAGAAATCTCAATGACTCGTTTCAAACAGCAAAAGTTACACTGAATATTTACCGGTTGCAGATGCCTGGCAAAACTTTCAGGAAGAGATATTGGGAACAGCCCGACCAGTTTGTGATGAGCAGGGAAGATTACTACCGGTATTTTCCTTTCGATGAATATGCCGATGAAACAGACGTGACGAAATGGAACCGATCGGCAACAGTATTTACCACCAGCGCAACAACGAAAAATGAAACCGTTATCAACCTGCCGGAGCAAAAGCTCGTAGCAGGCTGGTACCTGTTCGAGATTGCGGCAACCGACAAAGATGGCAAACCGGTTACCGGCAAAAAATACGTGCAGGTGTACAAGAAGAAGATCGTGTCGGCAACACCCGTGGCCATGTTGACGGCCAGTAAGAAAACAGCAGAGCCCGGCGATGAATTGACGTATGCATTGCTGACCAATTTCGACAACATTCACCTGGTGCACGAGCTGGTAAAAACGAATGATACGATCACTGAACTGATCAACGCACCGCTGCAAAAAACTATAGACATCTCCACATCAGACAGGGGCGGTGTTGCTATTAGCGTGGCCTTTGTAAAAAACAACCGCGTATATGCCAATGATTATCGCATTGATGTACCCTTTCTCAATAAAATGCTGAAGATTGATTACGCCACATTCAGGGATAAAACGCTTCCGGGTACAAAAGAAACGTGGAAGGTGAGGATCAGCGGCATGAAAGGTGAAAAAGCCGCGGCGGAACTGCTTACCACGATGTACGATGCTTCGCTCGACCAGTTTTATCCGCACGCGTGGCGGCAACCGGGCATATGGAACAATATGAATTATTTCGGCAATTGGCGCGGCAACGAAAATTTCACGTCGGTGGCGTCAATAGAAAAATATGTTCCCCGGACGTGGGAAGATCGGTTTGTAAAAATTTATGACAGGTTGAAAGTGCCTTATGAGAGTTTTGAAGGATTGGCCGGAAACTCGCGAATTTACGGTGCCCGGGCAACTGACGGTATTGCCGTTCAGGAAGTGGTCCTTGCCGACGCACTGCCAGCTCCGGCAGCTAATAAACAATCACTCAATTATACATCTGAAAACCAATCAACAACCACACAAGACCAAACCCCTCCCCCCTCCGTTCAACCGAGAAAAAACCTGAACGAAACAGCCTTCTTCTTCCCCACCCTTTACACCGACTCATCCGGTAATGTTGAATTCTCTTTCACCACGCCGGAGGCGCTCACCACCTGGAAATGGATGCTGCTCGCGCATACCAAAGAACTGGCATTCGGCTACGACACCAAAACCATGATCACGCAGAAAGAACTGATGGTGCAACCGAATATGCCAAGGTTCCTACGCGAGGGCGACAATATCGAATTGAGCGCAAGGATCGTGAACATCAGCAACGGCACCCTTAACGGCAACGCCACGCTCGTGTTCACCGATCCCACCACGAATAAAACCATTGATGAAATCTTCGGCAACAACACGTCCACCCAAAGCTTCACCGCCAAAGCCGGAGAAACTGTTCCGGTAAAATTCAGTATCACGGTGCCCAACCATTTCACCAAACCCGTGACGTGGAAAATTGTGGCCACCGCCAGCGGTAATAACCAATCCTTCAGTGATGGCGAAGAATCGCTTCTGCCCGTCATCACCAACAGGATGCTCGTCACCGAGTCATTACCGCTGCCCATAAGAAACACCAGCGAAAAGAAATTCACATTCCCCAAACTTCTTAACAGCAGCAGGAGCAAAACGCTGCAGCACCAGGGCATTACCCTCGAATTCACGTCGAACCCCGCCTGGTACGCGGTTCAGGCGCTGCCTTATCTTACCGAAGAAAAAGACGAAAATGCTGAGCGGCTCTTCAACCGCTATTATGCGAATGCGCTCGCGGCGCATCTCGCCAACAGCTCGCCGCGACTCAAGGCAATAATAGAACAATGGAAAGATGCCGATACAAGCGCGTTCCTCAGCAACCTGCAAAAAAATGAGGAGCTGAAATCGATCCTTCTCCAGGAAACGCCGTGGGTACTCGAAGCAAAAACAGAGGCACAGCAAAAGAAAAACATCGCGCTGCTGTTCGATATGGTGCGCATGTCGTCTGAATTAAATGCAGCGTTATCCAAACTGAAAGAAATGCAGGCGCCCACCGGTGGCTTTGTGTGGCTGAAAGGTGCGCCGGAAGACCGCTTCATGACGCAATACATCGTTTCAGGAATCGGCCACCTGAAAAAACTCGGCGCCATACCTGCGGCATCCGAAGCCAAGCTCGATGAAATCACCAGCCTCGCGCTCAACTATCTCGACGATCAGTTGAAGAAGGATTACGAAAGAATGTTCCCCGAAAATAAAAAGGTGCCAGCCGGCGACGTCATCTACATGCCCATACATTACCTGTACATGCGCAGTTTTTTCGCTGACATCAGCATTCCCGATAACGTTAAGAAGGCCTATAATTATTTCAGGGACCTTTCAAAAAAAGATTGGATCAGGCAAAACAATTACCTGAAAGGAATGACCGCGCTTTCATTGTCCCGCACCGGCGACGCAGCCACTGCGAAGAAGATCATGGCGTCGCTAAAAGAAACGGCCATGCGGAACGAAGAGATGGGCATGTACTGGAAAGGCATGAAAGCAGGTTATTACTGGTACCAGGCGCCCATCGAAACGCAATCGCTGATGATCGAAGCATTCAGTGAAATTACCCACGACAATACAGCGGTTGCCGAACTGAAAACATGGCTGCTGAAAAATAAACAAACGAATAACTGGAAAACCAGCAAAGCCACAGCCGATGCCTGCTATGCACTTTTGTTGCAGGGTGGCACCTGGATACAGGAGCAACCATCGGTACAAATTACACTCGGTAAAAAAGAAATCGCGCCCGCAACAACACAAGCGGGAACCGGTTACTTCAAAACTTTCATACCGGCCGATGACGTGAGCCCTTCCATGGGAAATATCACTGTAAAGATCAAGCAGGATAAAGCAGCTCCCGGACGTCCGGCACGGGGAGCCGTGTACTGGCAATACTTCGAGGAGCTTGATAAGATCACGCAGGCACCCGGTCCGCTGTCCATCAGCAAAAAATTATTCGTGCAAAAGAACAGCGACCGCGGACCAGTGCTTGAATCGCTCGATGATAACAATACGCTGCATGTTGGCGACCGCGTAAAAGTGCGCATTGAAATCAGGAACGACCGCGACCTGGAATATGTTCACCTGAAGGACATGCGCGCATCGGCGTTCGAGCCCGTTAATGTGCTCAGCAGCTTCAAATGGAAGAGTGGTCTCGGCTATTACGAGAGCACCAGGGACGCCTCCACCAGCTTTTTCTTCAGCTACCTCCCCAAAGGAGTACATATTTTTGAATACGACCTGTTCGTTACGCACACCGGCACATTCAACAACGGCGTAAGCACCATCCAGTGCCTGTACGCCCCTGAATTCAGCAGCCATACGGAAGGCATTAAAGTGAACGTCGTTAATAAATGAGGCACACAGAATTCCTGATCATCGGGCAGGGTATCAGCGGAACATTTCTAAGCTGGTACCTGCATAAAAATGAGCGTTCATTTATCGTGATGGACGACAACGACGCTTCATCGGCTTCGCGTGTTGCCGCCGGCGTCATCAACCCGGTGACCGGCCGGCGCATCGTGAAAACCTGGATGATCGAAACGCTTCTCAGGTTTGCACAAAAAGCATATGCTGAAATCGGCGACACGCTTCACATCAATACCATCGTCCAAAAAAGTATCATCGACTTTTTTCCGTCACCACAAATGCTGCATGCATTCATGGAGCGGGCCGGTGAGGAGCAATTGTATCTCAGCATGCCGGTTGATCACTCTGCTTATCACTCCGTGTTCAACTATGATTTTGGGTACGGCGAAATCGATCCGTGTTATATCGTGCAGCTTCAGTCGCTGTTGCCGGCATGGAGAAAATCTTTGGCAGATAAAGATGTTTTGATAGAAGACAGGTTTGAAGAACAAGAACTCATCTTACAAACCAATGGCGTTAGATATGGAGATATCGTTGCCGACAAAATAATATTTTGTGACGGAACAAGTTCAGCGGCAAGCAAGTGGTTCTCGAAACTGCCGTTTGCATTGAACAAAGGAGAGGCGCTCATCATCCGGTGCGATGAATTGCCTGGCAATAATATCTTTAAAAAAGGGCTGACGATAGTACCCCTGCAAGATGGGTATTTCTGGGTGGGTTCTTCCTACGAGTGGGAGTTCACCAGCAAAGAACCGTCGGAAGCGTTTCGCGACAGAACGATGAACCTGCTCGCCCACTGGCTGAGGGTACCGTTTACCATCGAGGCGCACCTCGCCTCGGTGCGTCCTGCCACGCTCGAAAGGCGCCCCTTTATCGGGATGCATCCGCATCACCCGGCTATCGGCATATTTAACGGCATGGGCACCAAGGGATGCTCACTCGCTCCTTATTTTGCCGCCCAGTTTGTGGATCATCTTACAAAAAAATCTGCACTTTTGCCGGAAGCAAATGTTAACCGTTTCACGCGGGTATTACAATCAACCTGAAATAACGCAAGCTTTGGAAAACGAAAATTCAGCCATGTATTCGGTGCCGGCCAAATTTCGCAGCCTGGAAAACCTCCACATTCTATTTTGGCTGCTGAAAGATATTTGCTGGTGCACAGGCTTCAAGCCGTTGGGGGTGGCGATGATCTTTCCCACGTTGATCGTGGCCATTTATATCACCATCAGGAACAGGCACCTCATGTCTGAACTGGCGCACAACCTGGCCATTACCTTCTGGATAACTGCCAACTCCATGTGGATGATCTTTGAATTCATGGAGCGCGACCTGCAACTGAAAAATTACTGCCTGATACCTTTTGGAGTGGGACTGGCCATTCTGCTATACTATTATTTAATTTATGCGCCGCTGCATAGAAGGAGTAAAGGGAAAATGATCCCTGTGGAGGCCCTCTCCGAGAAATAATTCGGTCAGGCCGCAAGCCTTGCGTTAAGGAAGATGTCCATCGGATCCTGCCTGAGCAGTCGCGACATGGCATCATATAATTCGGGCAATTCATGTTTCAGCCGCACCGGGTTCTCGAAAAACACTTCAACGCTTACCGCCCAGAACTCGTGGTAATTGGTGCCGGCATAGTCGCCCAATATCGTTTTCTTGCCTTCCTGGATGGCATTGAATATCGGCCTGGCCACTTTTGAGAAATTCTTGAACTCCTTTTTGAAATGTTTGTCTTCCTCGGTTTGCGTGATGAAATTCACATAAGCGAGTGCGTGTGCCATTTCATGAAGGCCCACGTTGCAATTGGGCGTTAGTCCGCGTATGCCCTTCACAAAATTATCCCACGACAAATAAATTCCGCTGTGGTCAACGTGGCCCTGGAACGGTCTTGAATAAAACCCGTAGTGGTAATCGTCGCGGAGCACATAAATATCATGAAAGTAATTAAGGTGATATTTTTCGAGGCCAAGTGTAAGCTGTGCACAGACGGCGCTTACGAGTATCGGCATTTCAGGCGTTTCCGTGACTTCGATATAATGAAACTTCTTTGTTTTTTTGAAGAGAAAGGTGCGGAACAGGAATTTCCTTTGTTCTTCGTGGCTCAGGCGGTTGTAATATTTAAAATAACGCGATACTACCGAATGATAGAAGGTCTCCTGGCACAGAAACCTGGAGTACTGCCTCTTAATGTTCAACTTGTTGAACCATTCAATTGCGGGATATTGCAGCAGGATCATTCCCACAATCAATGCAATGACAAAAACGATTTCCATCAGGGTCCATTTTTCTTAATGTGAAATCAGATACGATCGGTACGGTGTTTCACAGTGCTGGATCAGAAAAATGGTTTTTCAAAATATCTGCTCTCACGGATCGGCGAGCAGAACTATTATACTGGAGGATTACCAATCCAAAGTAAAAAGAAAATCTGGAAATTGGAAGTGGTTTGCATAAAACAGCCAACGGTTTTGGTGTACATTTGCCGCTCGCCGGTCTAACTGGCTGGCTGATAAGCCGTAACGTTAATTTCATAATCAACTGAATGTACAGAACGCATACATGTGGCGAATTAAGGGAACAAAATGCCGGCAGCAGTATCACCCTGGCCGGCTGGGTTCACTCCATACGCAAGTTCGGAAGCATCACCTTTATTGACTTGCGTGACAGATACGGCATTACCCAGCTCGTTTTCGGCGAGGAGCTGAACGAGCAGCTCACCGGCGCGTCCCTGGGCCGCGAATTCGTGATACAGGCCATGGGCACCGTGCGCGAAAGGAGCAATAAAAACCCAAATATTCCCACCGGCAACATCGAGATCGCAGTAAGTGATTTCGTCATTCTCAATAAAGCCAATACACCGCCTTTCACCATCCAGGACGATACCGACGGCGGCGACGACCTGCGCATGAAATTCCGCTACCTCGACCTGCGCCGCAACGAACTGAAAAGAAATATCGAGCTGCGCTACGCAGTAAACCGCTCGGCCAGGAACTATCTCCATGAAAATAAATTCATGGACATTGAAACCCCGTTTCTTATCAAGTCCACTCCCGAAGGGGCACGCGACTTCGTGGTGCCCAGCAGGATGAACCCCGGCCAGTTTTATGCGCTTCCACAATCACCGCAAACCTTCAAGCAACTGCTGATGGTGAGCGGTTACGACCGCTACTACCAGGTAGTGAAATGCTTCAGGGACGAAGACCTGCGTGCCGACCGGCAACCGGAATTCACGCAGATCGACTGCGAAATGAGCTTCGTGGAACAGGAAGACATCCTCAACATGTTTGAAGGAATGATCAAAGCGATCTTCAAAGATGTAAAGGGCATCGACATCAAAGAAAAAGTGGAGAGAATGTCGTGGGACGATGCGATGTGGCACTACGGCATTGACAAACCGGATATCCGCTTCGGCATGAAACTGTGCAATATCAAATCTACCTTTATCCGGCACGATGGCGCCGTTGCCGATGGCAGCCTCGTTGGCGGAACGTCATTCAACGTATTCAATGATGCGGAAACCATTCTCGCCATCGCCGTTCGCGGCGCCGCAGCCTACACGCGCAAGCAAACCGACGAACTAACGGAGTGGGTCAAACGCCCGCAGATCGGCATGAAGGGACTCGCTTTCATCAAATACAATGCTGACGGAACGCTGAAAAGCAGCATCGATAAATTTTACAGTGAAGAAAGATTGAAGGCGATCGCCGAAGCGTGTGGAGCACAACCCAACGACCTCATCCTTATTCTTGCCGGTGCGGAAGAAAGAACGCGCAAAGCGATGAGCGAGCTGCGTCTCGAATTGGGAGAACGTCTCGGATTGAGAAATAAGAACGATTTCAAATTATTATGGGTGCTCGATTTCCCACTATTTGAATATGCGGAAGAAGAAAACCGGTGGGTGGCCAGGCATCATCCCTTCACTTCCCCGAAACCGGAGCACATCCCGGTGATGATCAGCAATTCACCCGTCATTAACAACGCCGCTGAATATTTGAAACATCCCTACGCCACCATCAAAGCCAACGCATACGACATGGTGTTGAACGGCAATGAAATAGGCGGCGGATCCATCAGAATATTTCAGCGCGACCTGCAGGAAAAAATGTTTGACGCGCTGGGAATGACACGTGAAGAAGCGCAACAAAAATTCGGATTTTTACTCGGTGCATTCGAATATGGCGCTCCGCCCCACGGTGGAATCGCCTTCGGTTTCGACAGACTGTGCGCGATACTCGGCGGCAGCGAAAGCATCCGCGATTTCATCGCCTTCCCCAAAAACAACAGCGGCCGCGATGTGATGCTCGATGCGCCTTCAGCGATTGACAATCAACAGCTAAAAGAACTTAACATCCGGCTTAACACTCATTAGCCATAAAAGGCATGTGTTTTGCAACATTAAGGATATTTATATTCATCCTATTAAAACATATGCGATATACAATATTGGCTCTGGGATTGGCCTTGTTAGTTAGCTTTTGTTCTAAAAAAGACATTGGAAAAGGAGAAAGTACCGGAAGGGATTCGTTACCCGAGGTATCCTACCTGAATCTGAGCTATGGAGCAGATGAACAACAGCGCCTTGACGTTTACCTGCCCGAAGCGCGTAACGAAAAAACGCGGCTGCTCGTCATTATTCACGGTGGCGGATGGACGGCCGGCGACAAATCTGATTTTGACAGCTACATCACCGAATTCAAAAAACGCCTGCCGGGTTATGCTTTCGCGAATCTTAATTACCGGCTCGCAACCACAGCAGGAAATTATTTTCCCGCACAGGAAGAAGATATCATGAGTGCCATTACTTATCTGAAAAGTAAAACGGCCGATTACAATATTTCCACAGATTTTGTTTTTTTGGGTATCAGCGCGGGCGCACACCTGGCGTTGCTGCAGGGATATAAACACAGTGATATACTGCAACCCAAAGGAATTGTTTCGTTCTTCGGTCCTGTTGACCTGGAACAACTCTATGTTAACTCCGATCAAAGCATCCCGGTGGTGTTGCACAACATTATGAATGCCACGCTTCAGGAAAATCCAAATCTGTTCAAGGAAGCGAGCCCCATCAATTATGTGACGTCATCTTCTGCACCTACGCTCATGCTGCACGGCGACAAGGACAACCTCGTTCCGCTCGAGCAGGCTCAAATGCTGCAAAACAAGTTGATTGATCTGGGCGTGATGAACAAGCTGGTGGTATATCCCGGACAGGGACACGGCTGGATCGGCGAAGATCTGATCGACTCCTTCAACCAGGTGGAGGCATTTGTAAAGGGATTGCAAAATTAATTAAGAATGTACCTTGCAGCACATGCAGGCAAAAACCCAGGCTCCTCTCGCGGAACGGATGCGCCCACAGCGCCTTGAAGATCTTATCGGACAGGATCACCTTGCCGGCAACGACAGCATCCTTCGCACCGCTATATTGCAGGGACGTGTTCCCTCGATGATCTTGTGGGGACCGCCGGGTACCGGCAAAACAACTATCGCTAACATTATTGCACACACGCTGTCGGTTCCCTTCTACACGTTAAGCGCCATCAGCTCGGGTGTCAAAGAAATCAGGGAAGTGATCGCGTTAGCGGGCAAGCAGGCTAATGCCATTTTATTTATCGATGAAATCCACCGCTTCAACAAGGGGCAGCAGGATGCATTGCTGGGCGCTGTTGAGAAAGGAACGGTAACATTGATCGGCGCCACCACGGAGAATCCGTCGTTTGAAGTGAACAGCGCCTTGCTGAGCCGGTGCCAGGTGTACGTGCTGAAGCCACTCACTGATGAAGACCTTATTTCGTTGCTGAAGAAAGTGATTCGTGAAGATGAGGTGCTGAAAGATTATTCCATTGAATTGAAAGAAACAGAGGCATTGATCACGATTTCGGGGGGAGATGCCCGGAAGTTGCTGAACCTGCTGGAGATAGTGGTGACTGCGAAAGCTGCTGAAAAAACTATTGTCACAACGGACGATGAGGTGATGAAGATCGCGCAGCAGAGAATTGCGTTGTACGACAAGGGCGGCGAGCAGCACTACGATATTATTTCTGCATTTATTAAATCCGTGCGGGGCAGCGATCCTAACGGTGCCGTGTACTGGCTGGCGAGGATGATCGAGGGCGGGGAAGACATTAAATTCATTGCGCGGCGGCTGGTGATACTGGCGAGTGAAGACGTAGGTAATGCCAATCCTACCGCGTTGGTGCTGGCGAATGCCGCGTTTGATGCTGTCAATAAGATTGGCAATCCCGAGGCGAGGATCATACTGGCGCAGTGCACCACATATTTGGCGGCGTCGCCGAAGAGCAATGCTTCTTACGAGGCCATAGGAGGTGCTTTGGCTGCGGTGCAGCAGCGGGGTGATTTACCGGTGCCTTTGCATTTGCGGAATGCGCCAACGAGGATGATGAAGAATATGGATTACGGGAAGGGGTATAAGTATTCGCACAGTTTTGATAGCAATTTTTCGGAGCAGGAGTATTTGCCTGGTGAGTTGTCGGGCACCGTGTTTTACGAGCCGGGGAAGAATGTGCGTGAGGAGGAGTTGAGGAAGTATTTGAGGGCGCTGTGGGGGAAGAAGTATGGGTATTGAGGGGAGTGGGCAATAGGCAATGGGCAATGGGCAAACGGAAGACGGGAGGCGGAAGACGGGAGATGTATCCCCCGCTGGCGGGGGTGGACGGCCGGGCAATGGGCAAAAGGCAAAGGTGAAAGGTGAAACGTGAGAGGGTTTTAACTTTTAAGTTTTAAGTTTTAGGTTTTGCCCGAAGGGCATCTGTGTCCCCCGCTGGCGGGGGTGGCGCGGAGCGCCGGGGGTGGACGTGGTGGACAAAAAAAAGCCCTCCCGCGGTTAGCGAGAAGGCTTCAATGAATATGGCAGCTACCTACTCTCCCGGAACTAAATCCAGTACCATTGGCCATGAGGGACTTAACTTCTCTGTTCGGAATGGGAAGAGGTGAACACCCTCGGCAAAACCACCATAAAGAGTTCAAAATAAGATTGACATATTGGTAAAAATTGTAAAAGAGAGCAACAGCAACAAACAATATAAAATTGAATTGTAATTAAAAAAATTAAAGCGTACGGGTAATTAGTACTACTCGACTTTGATGTTACCACCT
>CAMPGT010000096.1 GCA_946885665.1 uncultured Chitinophagaceae bacterium
AGGGAATTGAGAAAGGTCTTGAAAAGGGCATTGAAAAAGCGACGGCTGACAGAAATGCTGCTTTTGTTAAGTATCTTTTCCAACATACAGCACATTCCACTAAAGAAATTGCGCAATTGGTCGGTGTGCCCATCGAATTCGTCAGCAAAGTTAAAGCGGATCTTAACTTGCCGGCATGACCAACAATTCCTGGCAGGCATCGGCAATGGGGTACTGAACCGCAAAGCTGGCTTTCCAGCGCTGACCTTCCGAGACGACTAATAATCTAGTTTCTGTTCAACCTTGCTTCTTCCAGGTCAAGATTGTATTCTATATCCCGAATCACTTCATCATCATATTTCTTTTCGTCGGCGATGGCATGCAATCCTTTTCTCCTGATATCAATTAGCTCGAGCATGATCTTTCTATTCTGTCCGCGGGCCAACCCCAGGTTTTCCTTGCTTATCTGCTGAGCCGTTACCTGTTCTGCCAATGATATGTTTCGCTCTATCTGTTCTTTTATCCGTTTTATACCATCATTATCCGATAACTGCTTCGCGTATTTTTTATTCAGGTGGGTAATCGTTTGTTTCGACAGCCGAAGGCGGATCTCTTCTATTTGTTCTTCCGGCGGACGTATTTCATCCACTTCTCCTACTTTCATCAGCCGTAAAATAATGGGTAGTGTCAATCCCTGGAAAACCAGCGTAACGAGGATAACAACAAATGTGATAAACAAGATAAGATTTCTGTGAGGGAAAGCTTCTCCATTATCCAATACCAGCGGAACCGCTAAAGCCGAAGCAAGAGAAACAACGCCGCGCATACCGGCCCAGCCAATGATAAAGGGCAGTTTAACGCCGGGGCTGTTTTCTTTATGGCGTATTTTAGGACTTAACCAGCGAGGAATGAAATCCATTAAATACACCAGGACAATGCGGATAACGATTACCAGGCCGGTGATCATCAAAGCATAGTAAATCGCTTCCTGCAGGGAGTAATCGCCGAGACCGTCGACAATTACAGGAAGTTCGAGGCCTATCAGGATAAAAACAAATCCGTTCAGTAAGAAACCAACCGTTTCCCAAACTTCCCGCGTTTGCATGCGCGTGTGGTAGTTCAGGTAATCTTTCGCGCGAAAAGATAGAAATAAACCTCCGCTAACCACAGCTAACACGCCCGACCAATGAAATTGTTCTGCAACGATGTACATCAGGTAGGGTGCGATCAGTGTGATGGGTGTAGTGATGCTCGATGATTTTGCCCAGTAACGCAGCACGAGATAGAGGATGTGGCCAATCACTAATCCGATAAAGACGCCCATAACCGCCAGCACCAGAAAATTGGTAGCGGCTTTTTCCAAAACGAACTGGCTGGTAAGTACTGCCGCTAACGCAAAGCGGAACACTGTAAGGGAAGCTGCATCGTTGACGAGGCTCTCGCCTTCGAGGATGGTGAGGCCGCGCCTGGGCATTTCCATACCTTTCAAAACCGAGGATGCTGCAACGGCGTCGGGTGGTGAAATAATTCCGCCAAGTAAAAAGCCGAGGGCAATCGTAAAGCCTGGAATAATATTGACGGAGAAATAGGCGATGGCGAGCGACGTAAAAAATACACAGCCGAAGCCCATCAGGAAAATGGAGCGTTTCCATGTTTGGAAGCTGTTCCATGAGGTGTGCCAGGCGGCTTCAAAGAGTAGGGGAGGCAGGAAGATAAGGAATACGAGATCGGGGTGGATGCTGATGTTCGGCATTCCCGGGATAAAGGATATTCCCAGTCCTCCGATCACGAGAAATATGGGATAGGAGATGCGCAGTCGCTGGCTTAGTAAATACAACAGGGCCATGGCAAAGAACAGCGTCATTACCAGCAGGAGTTGATGATGTATCATGTCGCGAATTTAACAACTATGATTTTGATGTGACATATCAGCGCCATGATTGCTTGCGGTTATCCAATGGTGTTAAGGTGGAATTTTTTTTCTGTCTCCATTTACCTGAGCACGTCTGTGTCTACAGGAGTGTACCCGAGGTGGCGGCTGATGGTCAGTATTTGACCTTTATGATGATATTCATGCGTGGTGACATGCACAAAAACCTTGAACGGGCTCGCCAAAAATGTTCGGTTGCCGACTGCACTCGAAATGTCTTCGTAGTAATTTTTCTCAAACGATTCAGTTAGTCTTTGTACCAGGGTGTCTATGTATTTGTAAAGTTCGCGGCATTCCGCTATAGTGGTCGCTTTATCGGCCGTAATACGGGCAGGATTTTCGTTAAGACAGTGTACGGCGGTCCAATATTGATAGCTGTTTGCGATGTGCGCAAGAAGGCTGTTCATGCTACCACCTCTGCCGAAGCCAGGCACCTCCCGGGTAAAATGTTCCGGGCTCACCGTTTCGCAATAATTAAATAATACCGACCGGGATTCTTTTACGAGTTCGTACTCCTGCAGTAATACGTCTTTCATGCCGTAAAAGTAAAAGCTTCTTAAGTTATGTCGGGATAAAGCTCCGTGGCAAGTATCGTCATGGACGTTGTGCGTTGCCCCAGGAAGAAAGTTCCTCAAGGACAGGGCGCGCAGAATAACCTTTTTCCGTTAACTCATATTCAACCCGCGCGGGTACTTCCGCAAAAACCAACCGATTGATCAGGCCATCACGCTCGAGTTCCCTCAATTGCGCCGCAAGCATGCGCTCAGATATCCCTTCAATAGACTGATGCAGTTCACTGAATCTGCGCCTGCTTTCCAACAAACTGAAAAGGATCGTTGGCTTCCAGCGCCCCCCGATTAATGAAAGCGCATAAATCACTCCGCAATTTCGAATCTGACGGGTTTCATTCAGAAAATTCGTGGAACTTTCTTTTCTCATACTGACTGAATTGTAAGGAACTGACAATCGGCCACACATGCAGCACCGAACAGTTGCCTGTTTAGCTTTGCAAACTATGAAAACATTAGCAAAGAAAGTGGCATTAGTAACAGGCGGCAGCCGCGGAATCGGTGCGGCGATTGTTAAAAAATTAACAGCTGAAGGAGCGAGCGTGGCATTCACCTATCAAAAAAGCGACGAGCTTGCCCGCAAGGTGGTAAATGAGGTGGCTGCTGAAGGTGGTGAGGCGCTCGCCATCCATGCAGACAATTCAGACGCTTTATCAGTGATCAATACCGTGCATGAAACTGCCCGCCGCTTCGGGAGGCTGGATATTCTCGTCAACAATGCAGGCATTGGGATGTATAAACACATCACCGAATTTGCAATCGAAGATTTTGACAATATTGTTCAGGTGAATGTGAAAGCGGTTTTTGCGGCGAGTCAGGCGGCGATTCAATATCTGAAAGGAGGCGGAACGATTATCACTATTGGCAGCTGTCAGGCCGAGCGTATGCCGGGTCCTGGTGGCAGCCTGTACGCGATGAGTAAGTCTGCACTCATCGGACTGACGAAAGGCATGGCGAGAGATTTAGGTCCCGACAAGATCACCGCTAACCTCATTCAACCGGGGCCAATCGACACCGACATGAATCCTGCTAGCGGTCCGCATGCCTCAGGACAGATCGAATTGATGGCTCTTGACCATTTTGGAAGCCCACACGATATCGCCGCTCTTGTTTGCTTTTTGAGCAGGGGAGAAGCAAGGTACATTACCGGAGCAGCGATTGCTATTGATGGTGGAACGAATATATGAAGACACATGCCGAAAAGTGGCTGTGCAGGTTACGATTCTTTTACTGGTATTTTTTCCACCGTTCATGTACTACCCCTGTTTCCATGAACTCTGGAGGAGAAATCTATCTTATGAGCGTGATCGTTCCATTACCGGTCACGGGCTGACCGAGGAGGTCTGTTCCCCTTCCTGTCCAAACATACGTACCCGTAGAGGCGGGCTTGCTATTTACGCGTCCATCCCACTTATCGTTGAGCTTCGAAGAAACAAAAACCTCCTGCCCGTAGCGGTTAAAAATTTTGAAGTAATTCAAATTTATATATCCGTGTACTTTTACAACTACATCATCATTAAGGCCGTCTCGGTTCGGCGTAAAAGCATTAGGAATCACAAAAAACGATTTGTCCACCACTTTTATGTTTACCTGCTTTACGGCGCTACTACAGGCACCAAGAACATTTTTAACGTAGTAGGTAACATCAGCAGTAAGAGCCGGCGTTTCAAAAACACCCTCACTACTCTCTCCCGTCAACTGTTGCGCAGCAGCATCTGAATAAAGCAGGTAAGATCCCGGGGAAGGATTTTTGCATGAAAACGTTGAACTTGTATTCTTAGCGATAACAACACCGTCATATTCCGGAAGTGGAAGAGCAATACTAATATTCTTCACATGTATAGCTCCTGACGTCACCTCACACGACTTTTCATCAATAATTTTCACGTGATATTGCCCGGCTTCCACGTCAGAAAGATTTACCGAAGAACTCACAATGTCTCCGGAGGCGTCGACCCAGGTGTATTGAACGCTACCGAACGTACCGGATAACTTAACATTTTCAATCGCGCCGTTTAACAGCGAGCATGATTCGTCGGTCACCTTCAATTGAGAGTAGTCAAATACCGGTGCTGGATTTACAAGTATCTTCTTTTCAAAAATATCTTTACTGCATCCGTTAACATCTTCCGCTACCAACACATATTCTCCGTTATTGAGCCCTGAAATTGAAGAGCCAATTCCTACTGTAGCTCTCGAATTTTTGTCCTTCCACTTAAATGTGTACCCGGATATATCTCTGTCGAAGCTCACGATGCTAATGAAACCTGTGCTGTTACCACAATAACCATCGTCGGATTTAACAATAACCGGTTTTACGAAATTGAGCACCGGTGATGGTATTTCGTAATATGGTGTAATAATCGGGTCGCAGGCAGACTGGTCTTTATACTTCAAACGATATCTACCACCAGGCACATCCAGCAGGTCGAAATTAGTTCCTACAACATTGTCGAGAGAATCCAACCATTGAATATTTTCAAAACCGGTTGCGTTGACCGAAGTGATATTGGTGATACTTCCATCTGCATTGCTACAGGTTGCCGGCTTTATGTGTAATGATTGTAAATTTAATTCGGGCCCCGACTGATTAATCAATTCATACCTCGCCGTGTCGCTGCAACCACCGTTGATGGTTGTATCTATCAACACAAAAGTATAATTACCGGGCGGCATGTTTTTTATTCCGTTGCCATAGCCCACAATCTGATTGTTGGCATTGAGCCATTTTGCAACAAATTTGGGCGAACTGAGGTAGTGCACATTAAGGATGTATCCATTGAACTTTCCACATGCAGGTTGACCAATACTGGTATTATTATTATTGATTTTCGGTGTTACATCCTCAAACCGGATAGACTGCCCGATCGAGCTTATACAGTTACCATGACGGCCATAAAGAACATATTCTCCGGCAGGAACATTTACTAGGTCAAGCGTTCGCCCAACGGTGTCTTTCGTTTGCAGATTTATCCAAAAATGACTTCCGGCGCCGTCTCCGGTAATACCGGTAATCGACGCATTGGCCTTTCCGCATGTTGGCGGAACAACCACCATTTTGGAAACATCAAAACGAGGTTCCGAGAAACTTCCTGAGTAACCATTTTTGGTGGCCATTGCTATCACGGTGTCGGTTATGTTTCCCGAATACTGCCATTTGCCGTTTGCATCTGCCGTAACTGTTGCAATAAAAATTTCGCCTTCACAAGCATTGCACTTGTCGTCATAATACAAATCCACCCTGCTGTTTGGAGTAGCCCTGCCCGAGACGGATGTAGCAGTCGTTTTATCAACCTGCGTCATCGGTATCGGAGTACCATCGTATGTTGGGTGAGGATAAATGGAAGTTACCGATCCATAACTATAGTTGCAATCAAACTTATTTTTAAATATTTCCACCGGGCCGTTCTGAAATTCATTTATCGCATAAACGCCAAACTCATATTTTCCGGTAAAGATGTTACGGTCAGTTAAATTGTCTCCACCGATCAAACCACCAGCCGAACAATAGCTTATAGCTAACTTACCATCATTGCTTCTTGCGAAATCCGGCAGATTGAAATGATTACGCTGTATCGAAAATTTCTCTGTGAGCTGATGTATACCTAAGGCACCGTACAGATAGTTATCAAGAAAGCTTAATTTATAGTCAATCTGATCATTATTTCCGATTTTAATTTTGGTAGTAAAAGAACTTCCGAAATTACCGATGTCCGACACCTTGTCGTACCACTTGCCAAAAAGATTATTCCTGATTTGTATGAAGCCGTTGCCTGTTCGATGCTGGCTATTTATAAAAAGGCCACCATAACAGGAAACAACGTTTCCATCAGCTACATTTTCGCCTCCGAAAGTGATGTCTTTTACATTGATAAAATAAACAGCGTACTCACATCCAAGTACAACATCATCTACGTCGGTACCGGAATTGGGATTGTTGCCATTCAAAAAATACGATCCTATGCCGAGGAAGTTGCTTCTTATCCTGATGTTTCTGCACGAAGCAGAAACCGAGTGAATTGCATAGACTGATCCGTTGATAACATTCCCCTTTCCAGGCGCACCGATCTCGATATCCCTGGAATCAATAATATCTATCCCATACAAATTCGGCGAGCGATTTCCGAGCGGCCAGAATATTCCTTCCCAATACCCGATATACAGATACAAGCCGTAGATATTTACATTTTTAGCATTGCTTATCCGCAACGAGGCAAATGAAGGGGCATACTGGTCTTGTTTTATCAGGATTTTTGCGTCAGTGTTCTGAAATGATTCGCCCGGCTGAGTGGACCCATCAATAGTAAGGTTCGAAGTCAGAGCAGGAAGTTCGCTTGTTAACAGAATTACGCGATCAAGAAAGGCCGTCGCGGGAATATTAAATCGTATAATGTCGTGAACGGCCGTTCCATTGCTGTTGGCTGTTTCTATAGCAGCACGTAGCGAGCCTGGACCTGATTCTGCATTGGTAGTTACCACAATATCTGCCGCCTTGACAAAAAAGGAGGAAGTAATCAAGAGGAGTAAAAGAAGGAAAAGGCGCATGGGATGATCTAACGCTAAAAGTAATTCGATTTATGCGCAAACAAAAGCGTTAGTAGTTTTCACTTAGTACGGCTAAGTAGTCCCACTGTGCCGGATAACCGCTGTGTGTAACTCCTGCGGTACATATCGCATTGCCTATCCGTGCGAAGAAAGAGACACGTTATTCATACCGGAATCATGTATGGATAGTGTAAGATCAGAAAGGGTCTCTTGTACGGTCGGGCTGCATTCAGAACACCTATTACTCGGATAGGCAATAAAAAAGCCCATAGGACTTTCATCCTACAGGCACTCCCAGTAATTGGTAGCGGAGATGGGAGTTGAACCCATGACCTCAGGGTTATGAATCCTGCGCTCTAACCGCCTGAGCTACCCCGCCAAATGGGTGGCAAAAATAGAACAATCCACTTTAAATTCGAAATCACTTTTAAAGTATCTTGCACCCGCTTACCATGAGACCCGATTACCCATACAAATACTTCGACGATAAACGCGTCCACTACCCCCTGCTCATCAAGGCCCTCGCCACCTATCCCTCTCGCTAAAATACCTCACACCAGCCAACACCTTTTTCTTTACCGATAAAACCACATATGACACGCTACACCGCCGACCTCACCACAGTCGAGAAACAACACTACCTGCAACACCTCATCGCCCCACGGCCCATCTGCTTTGCATCAACAATCGATAGCAACGGCCGCCAGAACCTCAGCCCCTTCAGCTTCTTCAACCTCTTCTCCACCAACCCGCCCATCGTCATCTTTTCGCCCGCCAGGAGGATGCGCGACAATACCACCAAACACACGCTGCAAAACATCCTCGAAGTGCCCGAAGTGGCCATCAATATCGTCACATACGACATGGTACAGCAGGCATCGCTCGCCAGTTGCGAATATCCAAAAAGTACCGACGAGTTCGTCAAATCCGGCTTCACAAAGGAGGAAGCATCACTGATCAGACCAGCCCTCGTCAAAGAAGCGAAAGCCAAACTGGAGTGTAAAGTGAACGAAGTAAAATCGCTGGGCGAGAACGGAGGCGCCGGACAACTCGTGATCGCCGAGATACTCTGCATCCACATCGACGACACACTATTGAATGCCAAAAAACAAATGGACCAGGAAAAGATCGAGCACGTGGCGCGCTTGGGTGGCGACTGGTACGCGCGCATCACCCCTGATAATTTGTTTACACTGCCAAAGCCCAACACGCGGCTCGGTATCGGCATCGACGCACTGCCCGAACAACTTAAAAACAGCAAAGTGCTCACCGGCAACCACCTGGCACAGCTCGCGAACGTTGAACAACTGCCCGGCAAAGAATCCAACTTTAACGATGGCCGGCTCGACGCGTTGTTTTACTACTTCAAAGGAAACAACCAGCAACACCGCATTCACATGTATGCGAAAGAATTACTCGACGAAGGACGAATAGATCACGCATGGCAGGTGCTGCTTCGTGAAAATAACGTTAAAGAGTATGCGAAATGATTAAAATATTGTGTTTGAAATACACATTTAAAAAAAATATGTGACGGCAACTTGGTTAATTATATCTGAGCATTATATATTTGCCGCACGCCAACAGGACAATAAAGCATTTGACTTTTAACGCGAGTTGGTTATGCAACCTCAATTATGTTCATGCTTTAGTTTTACGTGAAATGCTTACCACTGTTTCTACAGGAACTAAGCTTTTTGGTTGCCAGGGTTCGTTTCTACGAACCCTGTTCTTTTATATCACGTTTCACGCTTGTCCACCCCCGGGCGCTTCGCGCCACCCCCGCCAGCGGGGGATAAGTCACGTCTCTCGTCTCCCGTCTCTCGTCTCCCCTCACGGTACCCGCTCAAACCGCGAATACACATGCGCACCGTCCTTCCACTTTACACCAATAATAAAATGATCGTCCGTTCTTTCATAAAGACGGTATTTTACCTGTTCATAATTGGCAGAAAGAAACTTCATGTACTCGCCGCCGCCGTCACTTCCGTACTGGTATTTCCGGTACAAAATCTCATCACTGAGCCCCGGCATTTTTTTCGCATTCTGCAGGACCTCCAGCGTGCCATCTTCCAAAAAAATATTGATATCGTCTTTGATGTAATCCTGCACATACGCCCACAAATCGGTTTCTTCTTTTACCACTCCGTCCGTTTCATCGAAATCAATGGCTACATCAGCATAAAATGCCTTGAGTTGAAATTTGATTTGCGGTTCCGGTTCTACGGGCGGCTTAACAGGCGTGGTGTCTGGAGGAATGACGGGAATAACAGGGACTGGTCCTTCCTGGCTCAATTCCTTGCTGCACGAGGACAGCACCAGGAGGGTGACGAACACAAAAATTGCGTACTTCATGACTGGTACGGTTAAAGGGTTTAGTTGGGTTGTTAGGCCTGTTTCAAGCGATCAATAAATTAAAAAGAAGGGAAACGGGCAGGAGCTCACAGGCATTGAGAAGTGACGACAAAATAGAGCAAATCGGTATCATTTGCAAGCCCGGCGTGACGTGTGCCTAAATAATTACTCTTATTGAGCGGAAAAAGGGGGCCTGTAGAACGCAGACCACAGGTTGTTCAAGTGGCCTTCGCCCTTTTTTTGAAAAAATATCTTGTTGCGTTTCAACGGATTAAGCCCAATATGCGCCGAAAAACGAAAATTGGAATAGTATTTTAGGTGTAAGGGTCGAAAGGCAATTATTTTTAACCTAAAGCGAATTTTTATGAAAAAATATTTTTTCATTCTTGCTACGGCTATCGGACTGGCAGCTTGTGGAGACAACGCAACTAATGATACGGGAGGATCTATTGATTCGGCAGGAAGCGCTCCAATGGAAAGCCCATCAGATAATACGGTACCTTCTGAAATGAACACAGAAGCGGATACATCAGCTTCCATGTCAATGGACTCCGCATCGTCAGGGGCATCTACAAATTCACCTAATACAGAAACGCCGGCTACCGACAACAATCAAAGCAGGTAGTCACTACAATATATAATTTAAAAGAGGGGCCACATTGCCTCTCTTTTAAATTATTATTGAAATTTCTTTTGCTTGCGGATTTTTTCTTCCACTACGTGCTGTCGCTTGATCCACCGCGGTAGTGGCTCGGGGAGATATACTTCGTTTCCCTTCTTATCGATCAGCCCCATGCTTTTCCCTATTTTATGGCTAAGGGCTTTTATTTTTGGATTGATCTTTTTAAGCGAGGAACGTTGTGCATTCGCATAAAATTTTTTGAGAGTAGCTACACCCTTTTTAATCACTTTAAGCTCTTCACCGTAATCTTTGTTTTTGCGGAAATGTATCATGAGCCGGTCGTATGGAAGCGACTCGACGCTTCCTGATGACACCTGCTTTTGATACTCGTCAAGTGGTTCGGCCGGGGTAGAGGGTTCCTGTTTTTTATGTTTTGATTTTATGGAAACTATCTTCGCGGCCATAAACAAAGAACTGATTTTTTTGGTATATTACTAACGGTTTTTAGCAAAGTAGGGGGCTGGTGAAGGATAGATTAACACATAACTTTACTACCCTCTACTGTTTTTTCCACCCCCTTCTTCATTATTGAAAGTTTAGCAATACCGAAAAGCGCAATGTGTTGGATAACGGGTTTTCATTGATACCGTTTCCGGAAGGGATGATGTATGAAAAATTAACTCCCATCATACTGTAATTCAGGCCGGCGCCTAACGTAAAATACTGCCTGGCGCCTTTTGATTTGTCTTCATGAAAATATCCCGCCCTGACCGCAAACTGGTTCTTGTAGGAATATTCCAATCCTCCACTAAGCTGAAACTCGCGCAATTCTTCGGCGAAACCACCGGGAGCATCCCCAAACGAGCTGAACCAGCTCCCTACCACCCCTTTGCCGCGATACTCGGCCATGCCGATAGAATCGCCTGTTAATGGCGGTGTTGGCACCAGCATTTTGTTCACATCCATGGCAAGAGTCATCCTGCTGTCTTCATCAAATACCTTAGTGTAAGCTCCTCCGATCCCAAAATTGGCAGGTATAAAATCCTTTTGCGTGGCATCAGTAGTATACCCGATTTTTGATCCCAGATTTGTTAGCGCCGCGCCAAAGTTCCATCCCTGCCCGGCTTCGTTCTGACCATTATAAAACGCGCTGAGATCGCCGGCAACGGCGCTGCCCGCTTTATAGGTGGCCCCTCCAACGGTTTTGCCGCTGGCGAGGTTGGAATTGATGTAGCGAAGCGCAACGGCAATGCTTAGGTTACCCGACAGCTTGCGCGAATAACCTGCATCTATCGAGAACTCTTTCGACTTCATGGAGCCGAAGTCGTTGCCGAGGTTATCGGTAAAATTGATACTGCCCATGTTGAAATAACGCAACGAACCGGTGACAGCCTGGTTCTCATCGAGCTTCGTGTATCCTGTGAGCGTCGCAAGATATATATCATTCAACCCCAATTTCCGCAACCAGGGAGAGTACGTGAAACCAACTCCTGAATTACTTTTTGTGAACGGTGTTTTCGCGAGATTGAAAAACGAGGTGTTCGCATCGGGATCCGTAGCCAAACCGGTTTCGCCCATTCCGCCCGCCCTCGCATCAGGAGATATCCTGAGAAAGGGAACCGCCGAAGTGACCACATTGATCGGCTTTGCGGTTTGTGCTTTTATTGCTGCACTGGCAGTAAGGGAAACTGCGGTGGCAAGAAATATTTTGTTGATGGTTCTCATATATTATTCTTAATTGGATTTAGAAATGGGCCCGCAGTGAACTGCGAACCCATTTAATTTTATTATCGAACGATGAGCACGTTTGTGCGGCTGATATAGTCGTTGGTTTTAACGAGTAACATGTAATGACCGGAAGGATACCTGCTCACGTCGATGCTGAGTGTACGGTTACTGAAGTTCACCACTTCGTCATATACACGCTGGCCCGACATTTTCACAAGCATCACTCTGCCGCTTGTGGGCGTTACACCTTTAAACAGCACATTTAAAGTGGTGCTTGCAGGGTTAGGATATACCTGGGCAACAACTCCTGCAGATTCTGTTTCCAAAACAAGTTTGTTCGAAAGTTTGTTGCCATTGCCCGAAGCGTCAAAACCGGCATTCTGCATTACCTGTACGCTAACGGTGTTGTTATCGTACACCGGACTTACCAGTACTGTATACTCAGTTGCGCTCACCATTGCGAAATTCGAAAGTTTTGCGTTGGCTGCTATGAGACCCGTTATACCGAATCCTGTAACCGGTTCGCTGAACCTGATGGTGATCGTAAACGGCATCGCCGCTTTTTCTGTTTCTGTTTTTATTTCAACAGTTGGCGTTCCTGTGTCAACCATGGCGAGATAGGTTTCACCGGGCACACTGATGTTTCCTGCCAGGTCTGTGATGGTGGTGTGAATAGTGTGCTCGCCATCCGACAGTGCAGGATCAAACGTGTAGGTCCAGCTTCCGTTTTCATCGGCAGCAACTGTTGCCACCGGCACGCCGTTGTCATATACAGTGATAATTGACCCTGGTTCTGTATTTCCTGATAGCGTTGGTTTGTTGGTTTTCACATGTCCGTCATTGTTCTCACTTTCCATCCGGGGCGTGGAAGGAGCCACAGGTTTGTGCGTGTCGACGGCTATGGTAACCGGATCACCGCCTTCGCTCACATTTCCGGCAACGTCGGTAGATGTGGTGTGTATGCTGTAAGTGCCGTCTTCAAGCTCAGGGTTGAATGTGTAGCTCCATTTTCCGTCTTCCCCAACAATCGTTGTTCCCACGGGAACACCGTTGTTATAAACGGTGATCGTTGAACCGGGTTCGCCTGTGCCGCCGATAGTAGGAGCACTGGTGTTGATATTTCCTTTATTTCCGCCCTCAAGTGCTGATGCGGGACGGGCAGGTTTTTGTGTGTCGACCTTTATCGTCAACACATCACCTGCCGCGCTCACGTTACCAGCGGCATCGGTGGCGGTTGTTGAAATAGAATGGTTGCCATCAGCCAGCGCCGGACTAAATGTGTAGCTCCATTTTCCATCTGCATCAGCGGTTACAGTTGCGATCTTTGTTGCACCGTCATAGATATCGATGGTTGCGTTAGGTTCTGCGATGCCGCTAATTGCCGGTGTGTTGGTTTTTACGTTGCCGTCGTTGTTGTCGCTCTCGAATGTGGCGGCAGCAGGAGCCTCCGGCTTTTGTGTATCAACTTTGATGATCAGCGCATCACTTTTATCGCTTACGTTGCCTGCTGCATCGGTGGCGGTTGTTGTGATAGAATGGTTGCCATCAGCCAGCACCGGACTAAATGTGTAGCTCCATTTTCCATCTGCATCAGCGGTTACAGTTGCGAT
>CAMPGT010000097.1 GCA_946885665.1 uncultured Chitinophagaceae bacterium
CAGGAAAATCGCCCGCCAAAAAATCGGCCAAAGCCCCTTCTAAGAAAAGCAAGGACGATGATGACGACGACGATGATGACTTAGCAGATGATGAAGTGGATGATTGGGACAAGCCCGAAGAAGAAGACGATTCCTGGGATCCGGATTTCGAAGAGTTCGACCTGCCTAAGTCGAAAGCCAAAAAATCGTCGGGCGGAGGCAAGAAGGGTAAAGGTGATGATGACGATCTCGGTCTCGACGACGACTTCAAGGACATGGACCTTTTCAATGATTCCAATCTCGACGATGAAGAAGATGATTACTAAAAATTAAACCCTGACAAGAAAATTTATCTCATTTCCTATTGCTGATTTCCAGCAAACAAAAGTGCAAATGTTGAATTGGTGTAGCCGGTTCAACATTTGTTGTTTTCTGGACAATCATCATTACCATATTGCCCACCACAGCATTGAATGCGTGGTGGCCGCGGGCGCTGTTTCTTCAGTAACTGCACACGCCGGAAACGCCTTTCAGTCGTTAAACGAATTTCAACGAAAAAATAAAGACTGGCTCTTCGGCCATCTTGCATACGACTTAAAAAACGAAACGGAGGCGCTCACGTCCAACAACGCCGACAGGATCGGATTCCCGGATCTTTTTTTCTTTGTGCCGCAATTCATTATCGAATTAAAAGAAGACGCCGTGTCGATAGGTTCGCTGAACGATGACCATGAAGAAACATGGAGGCAGATCAGCAGCACAGCAATAACCGCAGGCAGGCCGCCCCAAAAAATAGCTATCCATAACCGTTATACGAAAGAAGAGTATGAAGCAACGGTTGAAAAACTGCGGCGCCACATTCTGCGCGGCGATTGCTACGAGATAAACTTTTGCCAGGAATTTTTTGCGGAAGATGCGGAAATAGATCCGTTGTGGCTGCACCTGCGCCTCAGCGCTTCTTCGCCAAACCCGTTTTCGGCTTTTTATAAAGTGAACGACCGGTATCTTTCCTGCATGAGCCCGGAAAGATACCTGAGGAAAGAAGGCAACCGGCTGCTTTCGCAACCCATCAAGGGTACTGCAAAACGCTACCCGGACAATCCTGAACGCGACAATGAACAATTGCAGCAATTACTGCAGAGTAACAAGGAACGTGCGGAAAACATCATGATCGTGGACCTTGTAAGAAATGATCTCTCACGTGTATGCAGGGAGGGAACGGTAAAGGTAGATGAGTTGTGCGCGGTGTACAGTTTCCCGCAGGTGTTTCAAATGATCTCGAGTGTAACAGGCGTATTAAGGCCGGATGCAGAATGGACAGACGCTATCCGCTCCACCTTCCCCATGGGTTCGATGACCGGCGCGCCCAAGAAGAAGGTTATGGAGCTTATTGAAAAATATGAGGTCACCAAACGCGGGCTGTTCTCAGGTTCGATCGGTTATATTACGCCCGGTAATGATTTTGATTTCAATGTCGTCATCAGAAGCGCCCTTTACAATGCGCAGGATAAATATCTTTCTTTCCAGGCTGGTTCCGCCATCACTTTCAACAGCGATCCGTCGAAAGAATATGAAGAGTGTTTATTGAAGGGCGAAGCAATAAAAAAGGCATTGGCCGAAACCAATACCTTTCATTAGAGAACACAAACAGAGCAAAATTTACTTGATGGCTGTAGTTTGTTGTTTATTATTTAGTTCTGATCCTTCGATATCTTCTTTTGCTTCTGTGAGCAATAATTGAACCGATTCATTCAGAATCGGATATTTATTTGCAACAAATTTTTCCATGTTGTCCAAGGGCAATTTCATCTCGTAGGTATTTTCTTCCGCGTCCATCACTTCGTCGAACAAGGGGTTATACCGGTTGAACTCATCCGAGTCCATGTTCACATATTTTGCAATCACTTCCGCCCTGTATTTTCCTGAAATAGTGGTAGTGGGCGATTCGTTCAACTCCTGAGCGGTAAGACTCCTCTTTTGCAGGTAACCGGCAAGCGCGCCGATCTGCTCGGTGGCCTCCGATTTCGTAAGCGTGCAAATACCTCCCTGTCCTTCAAATAAATAATGTGCGCTGATGAATTTTTTTACGTGGTTCCTCGATTCAGCGGGAAGGTAGTTTTGAAGTTTCCAGAAGTTGCGGCTGCCACTCTTTTTAATGGCACTGTACACATACCCGGGACCTCCATTGTAAGCGGCTATTGCCAACAGCCAGTCACCAAAAGTTTTGTGCAGGTATTTTAGATATTTGGCTGCGGCATGTGTGCTTTTTACATAGTCGCGGCGCTCATCTTTAGTGCTGGTAACCTTAAGTCCGTAAGCCCTTGCGGTGGCCGGCATAAATTGCCAGGGACCAACGGCGCCCACTCTTGAAATGGCTCCTGATTTTAATTTGGATTCGATAACGGCGAGATACTTAAGTTCTACCGGCAGATCGTACTGGCGAAGAATCCGATCCATAATATTGAAGTAGGGCAAACCCCAAACTTTCATGGCCATCATGCTTTTTCGGTGATCTTTCATGTAATCCTCAACAAAGCTTTTGGCGCGCGGATTCAGCCGAATCGTTTTTGAAGTGATAGCATCGTTTTCGAGTACGGCTACCAAATCCGCATCCGGGGTTACCGGTGCGGTAATTACTTCAGCAGGTGTCGGGGCGTTTGTGGTGTCGGAAGCGGCACTGGCCATTCCAAACAACATGAGCGACATAGAGGTAAAAAACAAAACAAGTTTCATCATCATTTGCTTTATTAAACAATGCCGACTTAGGTAAAGGATTAAAGAGATGATGATTCAGCACAGGATAGACTGGCTGCGTTTAGTGTGATACCGGGGTCGAAGGTTTAGGTTTTTCATTACCGGTGCCCTTAAACTGACGCATCCATTTTTCAGATTGGTCCAGCAAATTGAGGTCGCTGAACCTGTTGCTCATAATCTGGACGCCATACGGTAATCCATTATTGTGCCAGAAAAGCGGTAATGAAATCGAGGGCAGGCCTGTTAAATTCGAAAAAACTGTAAAAATGTCAGCCGCGTACATTTCCACCGGATCTGCGAGTTTTTCGCCCAATGCAAAGGCGGTGGAGGGGGAGGTAGGAAAGAGAAGAAGATCAAATTGACTGAAGATCAGGTTGGTTTTTTCGGCAAGCAGTTGTCTTACCTGCTGTGCCTTCGTAAAGTACGCATCGTAATATCCCGCGCTGAGTACGAAGGTGCCGAGCATGATCCGGCGCTTCACTTCTTTGCCGAAGCCTTCTGAGCGGGTTTTATTGTAAACATCTGCCAATTCAGGGCTCTTTTCCCGGGTTCGGAAACCGTACCGGATGCCATCAAAACGTGACAGGTTGGAAGACGCCTCAGCAGTGGTGAGGATGTAATACGTAGGAACGATATAATCGAGGTACTCAAAATCCACCGGCTCAACGGAATGCCCGTCCAGCTTTAGTTTGGCCATGAGCTGCATCAAGGTCGCCCTGATCTCATCGTCCAGCGCAGGGCTTTCCAGCGCCTGTGGGAAATAGGCTATTTTGAGGCGCTTTCCGGCAAAATCTGCTGGCGGAAGCGAATGTGGATAAGCTGTCGAATCGAAGTTGTCAGGCCCGCCAATAGCGTCCAAAACGGCTCCTACGTCGGGAATATTCGTCCCAAAAATGCCGATTTGATCAAATGATGAGGCATAGGCGATGAGGCCATAGCGGGAAATTGCCCCATACGACGGTTTAAATCCGACAATACCGCAAAAATCGGCCGGTTGCCTAACGGAACCGCCGGTGTCGCTGCCCAGGCTTACCATGCACATACCCGCCTGCACCGATACTGCTGACCCCCCTGATGACCCCCCCGAAACTTTGGTTTCATCCAGGGCATTCAGCGCGGGGCCATAGGCCGAATTCTCGTTCGTGGATCCCATGGCAAACTCATCGCAATTGGTGTGACCGATGATGATGGCCTCTTCGGCGAGCAGCCTTTCGACGGCAGTGGAATGATATATTGAAGTGAAACCTTCCAGGATCTTCGAGGCGGCGGTAACGGGATGGTCTTTGTAGCAGATCACGTCCTTGATGGAGATAACAACGCCATGCAGCTTGCCTGTTGGCTTGCCTCCGGCGCGTTCAGCATCGAGCCTTGCAGCCCGCTGTCGCGCTTCATCTTCGTACACGCGTACAAATGCATTAAGATGCCGCTCTTCGTTTATGCGCTGGAGATAATGATCTACCGCCTGGAGACAAGAAGTTGCTCCACTCAATAAATCCGAATGGTATTTTTCTATTGACTGATAACTGAACACAATAATAACCCGCCTGCATTAGGCACCGGAGCAGAGAAATTGATGATTACTGTTGAACTGTTGAGGAAGTTTTTTCTTTTTTCGGCGTTTCGTTATCCTTTTCCGTCATGCCTTCTTCGATTTCCTTCTTCACATTGGTTTTAGCATCATTAAACTCGCGGATACCTTTTCCCAATCCCCTCATGAACTCAGGGATCTTGCGGCCTCCAAACAGAATCAACACCGCCAGGATAATGAGCACCCATTCGGTACCTCCGGGCATCGAGATCATGAGCAAGTTATTGTAAACGGATAGTAACATAATGTACATTTTTATTAGTCTTACGAAATTAAGTGTTTTTTAGCTTGCGATATATCAAAGCGATGAAATAAAAAAAGCGGAAACAATCGTCCGCTTTTTTAACAATATTATTCGTGATCCGGGGATGTTTAACGGGCCGGAACGGTCGCCATTCTTTTTTCCTTGATCCTTGCGCTTTTACCGCTGCGGCTGCGCAGGAAATACAGTTTTGCCCTGCGTACGCGACCACTCTTGTTCAACTCGATGGAGTCGATGTTGGGGGAGAACAAGGGGAATGTTCTTTCAACACCTATACCATCTGATATCTTTCTCACGGTGAAGCTGGCTGTGGCGCCGGATCCCTGGCGCTTGATCACATCTCCTCGGAAACTCTGGATACGTTCCTTACCACCTTCAACTATCTTATAATTAACAGTTACATTGTCGCCTGCTTTGAATTTCGGAAACTCTTTCTGGCCTGTTAACTGGTCGTGGACGAACTGAACTGCTGGGTTCATGACTACTTATTTTTAAGGGAGGCAAAGGTAGGGAGAATAAGTTAAAAGTTAAAACTTAAAAGTTAAAAGATCGTGTTTCCCCGCTGGCGCAGGTCCTCCCCCGGTCCCTCCTTCGTCGGGACCACCCCCTCCAAAGGGGGAAAGTGAAAACGGTTTCCCCGCTGGCGAAAGATTTCACGCGAAGCATATCCCCCGCTGGCGCAGGTCCTCCCCCGGTCCCTCCTTCGTCGGGACCACCCCCTCCAAAGGGGGAAAGTGAAAACGGTTTCCCCGCTGGCGAAAGATTTCACGTGAAGGCGCAAAGCGTATCCCCCGCTGGCGGGGGTGGCGCGCAGCGCCGGGGGTGGACGGCAAGCGCCCTACCGCGCCACATTCACCGCCCTCTTCTCCCTGATCACCGTAACCTTTATCTGCCCGGGGAACGTCATCTCTGTTTGTATCTTCTGGGCTATCTCAAAAGAAAGCTTGTCTGAATCACCATCACTCACCTTATCAGCTTCAACGATCACCCTCAGCTCCCTGCCCGCCTGGATGGCGTAAGCCTTCTCCACACCGGGGTAGGAAAGCGCCAGGTTTTCAAGATCCTTTATCCTTTTCAGGTATTGTTGCATGATCTCCCTCCTCGCGCCGGGCCTCGCTCCGCTAATGGCGTCGCAAGCCTGCACTATCGGCGAGATCACATATTGCATTTCCATTTCATCGTGGTGCGCGCCGATGGCATTGACCACGGCCGGGTTCTCCCCATATTTTTCGGCGAGCTTCGCACCGAGTAGCGCATGGCTCAGTTCGGTTTCTTCATCGGGTACCTTACCGATGTCGTGCAGCAGGCCGGCCCGCTTGGCGAGTTTTGGATTCATCCCGAGTTCGGAGGCCATGATGCCGCAAATATTAGCCACTTCGCGGCTGTGCATCAGGAGATTCTGTCCGTAGCTGGAGCGAAATCTCATCTTCCCCACAATTCTTACCAGTTCCTTGTGCAGCCCGTGAATGCCGAGTTCAATCACCGTCCTTTCTCCTATCTCCACTACCTGCTCTTCGATCTGCCTGCGTGTTTTTTCTACAACTTCTTCAATACGGGCGGGGTGAATGCGTCCGTCTGATACCAGGCGCTGCAGGCTCAGCCTGGCGATCTCCCTTCTGAGTGGGTCGAAAGAAGACAGGATGATGGCTTCGGGCGTATCGTCCACGATCAGGTCAACACCCGTGGCGGCTTCAATGGCCCGGATGTTCCTTCCCTCGCGGCCAATGATCTGGCCCTTGATTTCGTCGCTTTCGAGGTTGAACACGGTGATGGAGTTTTCAATGGCCTGTTCGGCGGCGGTGCGCTGTATGCTTTGGATGATGATCTTCCTGGCTTCTTTGTTGGCGCGGGTCTTCGCGTCGTCGATGATTTCCTGCTGGAGCGACAGCGCCTGGGTGTGCGCCTCCTGCTTCATCGATTCCACCAGTTGCGTCCTGGCCTCGTCGGCGGTGAGGCCGGCGATCTTTTCGAGCCGGCGGATGTGTTCTTCCTGGTGCTTTTCGAGTTCGGTGCGTTTGAGGTTCACCACTTCGATCTGCCTGTTGAGGTGCTCTTTGATGTTGTCATTGTCCTTGACCTGCTTTTCGAGCTGGTCGATCTTCATGGTAAGACCCTGTTCCTTTTGTTTTAAGCGGTTTTCACTTTCGCCGATCTTTCTGTTTCTGTCGAGCACTTCACGGTCGTGCTCGGCCTTCAGTTGTACAAATTTTTCTTTCGCTTCGAGTAACTTTTCCTTCTTTAATGTTTCTGCCTGGTTTTTTGCGTCTGATAAGATTTTGTTGGCTTGTAATTCGGCTTCCTCAATATGGCGTTTCGTGTTTTTTGCAAAAATGAGTTTACCTGCGATGATTCCTATGACAAAAGCAATACCTCCGATTATATAGGTGAATACGTTCGATTCCATTAGAATGGGCTATTTTAAATTGTTCTTTCATATTGTTAGTCCGCGAAAATACAAAAAAACGGAGGCGGGGAGGGAAATGTTTGGGCAAGGGCAAAGGTGAAAGGCGAGACGTGAGAAGATTTCAGTTTTCAGTTTTAAACCGAGGGGAAGAAGGCTTACAATTGTCCATTGGCCATTGCCCATTGCCGCCCCCTCACGCCAACGTCCTGTCAAGCAGCCCTTCCAGTGCTTTCAGTCCGTCGCCGCCGCCGGCCCCCTCTCCACCACTCTCAGCAGCGGTAGTGGCATACCACAGCACCACCATGGCGATATAATCCTGCATATCCTTGCCGGCAAAGCTGGTCTTAAACTCCAGCAGCTTGTCATTAATGACTTTTACCGTCCGGCGCACCACCTCTTCATGGTGCGGTTCTATCCTTATCCGGTATGTCCTGTCACCTACCACCACATTGATTGCGATTAAAGTATCTTCCATGCTTGCAGAATTGAAAATGTTACATTATATTTATTCACAGAATATTAACACCCCGTATCTAATCCAATATAATAAATATCCTTCTCGAACCCTGTGAAAACTAAATCAACTAACGCACATGATTGCTAAAGTCAAGACCGCTACGTTTATCGACACGCTTCGATTTGAACTGGTAGCCTCATCCCAAAACCCGCTTAAAGCTGTTCTTCGCGACGACAAAGGAAGTATCTGCAGTGAATTTGAAACCATCTTTGTAAAAGAAGAGCCCGTGATCACCTGGAAAGGATTAAATGATCTTCCTTATGGTGTATATACGCTCGAGCTTTCGCAGGGAGAAGAAGAAATAAGGCTGAAACTGGTGAAAAGAGTGTGATCACTCACTCAACATTGTGATGCACCTGTCAATTTCTTTCAGATAGGTGTGCAGCTTTTTGTCTAACTCTTTCTTTTCAGTGTCATCTAACTGGCCTGTGCCTGCCTTCAGCACCATTACCTTCTGCTCGAGGTTGGAAATCTGATCCATAAAACTCATTTCGCGCTCCTTGGCCGGAATGAGTTCGGCTTTCAGCCGCTCGTTTTCCTTCCTGAGCTGCTCATACCTCCTGATGAGTTCCTGAACCTTGTCAGTAATGGCCTTTAACCGGTCTGCGCTCATGAATTTCGTTTATGGGTTGCCTTTACGGATCTCAGCACTCAAATCCTGTTCCAATGTACGCATGATCTTGCTCATCATGCCATCTATTTCACGGTCGGTCAGCGTTTTTTCATCGTCCTGGAACTGAAAGCTCACTGCCAGCGACTTCTTTCCCGCGCCCAGCTTTTCGCTTTCAAACACATCGAACAGTCGCACCGACTTCAGTTTTTCCAACCGTATTTTGCCGATAGCGCTCTCAACATCTTGGTATGCCAGCGCCCCCGGCACTACCATCGCCAAATCGCGGTACACCGGCAATTGGTTTGGCAGCGCCTCCACATTAGCCGGGCGGCCAACGCTTTTCTCAAACACACTCTTCCAATAGATGTCGGCAAACAACACCTCCTGTTTGATGTCGAACCTGTTCAGTTCCTGCTTCGACACCGACCCGAGCGCGGCAACGACCTCTTTTCCCATCTTCACTTCCAGGTAATTTTTGAGTTTTGCGTTGCCGCCGGTTTCAAAAATGGGATTATCCCATCCCAGTAACCGCAGCAGGTTGGCAACAATTCCCTTCAAATAAAAAATATCTGCCGCCTCGCCTTTCTGCTTCCACGAACCTTCAGTTTTATTGCCGGTAACGTAAAGGCAAAGATGTTCGGCCTCGCGATAGTCGGCTGCCGATTTTTTTGTGTAGGTTTTGCCGAGCTCAAAAAATTTAAGGTCGCCGTTTTTCCTGTTCAGGTTGTAGGCTACCGACTCCAACCCGGTTTCGAGCATGGACGGCCTCATAATATTATGTACGGCGCTCAGGTTGTTCAATAACTTCACGGCATGGCCGAGATCGGCTTCTTCAAAATAAGCGGCGTTGGTGATGGAATTGGTGAAGATCTCGCTGAAACCGGCGCCCACAAGGTAATTAGCGGCTTTTTCCTGCGCCGTGTGCAGCGGGTTCCGGGCCCCAACGGAAGGGGTAATGGTGATGGATGACGGGATGGCAATGTTATCATAGCCATCTATGCGCATCACTTCTTCCACCACATCTGCCGGCAGGGCAATGTCGGGCTTGCTGTAGGGAACCGCAACCGTTATTTCTTCCGTACTCATGTTCCTCACTTCAAATGCGAGGCTCTCTAAAACATTTTTTACCGTTTCGCTGTTGTAGCCTTTGCCGCTCAGCCGGTTTAAGAAATCGAATTTCAGGGTAACCTGCGTCTTCTCTTGTGGCGAAGGAAAGGCATCCACCGCCTCTGTCGAAATTTCGCCGCCGGCGATCTCGACGATCATCATGGCGGCACGCTTCAGCACATTGAGGGTGTTGCTGATGTCAACATTTTTCTCGAAGCGCGCGGCTGCATCGGTGCGCAGCCCGTGGCGGAAGGATGTTTTACGAATATCCACCGGGTTGAACCACGCACTTTCAAGAAAAATGTTTTTCGTTGCCGGCTTAACGCCGCTTTCCGCGCCGCCAAAAACGCCGGCAATGCACATGCCTTTTCCGTCGCCGTCGCAAATCATCAGGTCCTCGCTGCTGAGTTTTCTTTCCTTATCATCGAGCGTTGTAAACAATGTTCCTTCCGGAAGATTTTTTACAATGATTTTTCTTCCCTTCACTTTATCGGCGTCGAACGCATGCAGGGGCTGACCGGTATCGTGCAATATGTAATTCGTGATGTCGACAATATTATTAATAGGACGCTGGCCGATGGATTTCAATTTATCCTTCAGCCATTGCGGTGATTCCTTCACTTCAATATTGCTGATCGAAACACCGGTGTAGCGCCGGCAGGCATGGGTATTTTCGACCGTCACCTCAAACGGCGGTTGTGTATTACCGGGTGTGAAGCGGCCGTCGAACGGCTGTATGATTTGAATGTCTTTTTTATCGTGATGCCGAAGGTAGGCGCATACGTCGCGGGCCACGCCCAGGTGGCTCATGGCATCCATGCGGTTGGGGGTGAGGCCTATCTCATAGATCCAATCGGTGAAGGGCCGGTAATAATCTGCGACGGGTGTGCCGGGCTGAATGTCGGACGGCAGAACCACTATGCCCGCGTGACTTTCACCCATGCCGATTTCATCTTCGGCGCAGATCATCCCAAAACTTTCTTCACCGCGGATCTTCGCTTTTTTCAGGGTGATGGGATCGCCTTTAACGGGATAGATAGTGGTGCCCGGGGTGGCCACGATCACCTTCTGCCCGGCTGCCACATTGGGAGCGCCGCATACGATCTGCAGCGGATCACCCGCTCCGATATCCACTTTCGTGAGCTTCAGTTTGTCGGCTCCCGGGTGCTGCCAGGCCTCTTTCACTTCTCCCACTACCAATCCCGTCAAGCCTCCCCTGATGCTTTCGTATGGTTCCATCGCCTCTACTTCGAGCCCGATAGACGTTAATATTTGACTGATTTTTTCGGGATCAATGGAGAGAGGGATATATTCACTGATCCATTTATATGAGATGGTCATTCTATAAAGATCTTTTACTTTTTTCTGTGCGCAAATATAGCCTTTTGGACAAAAATCTTTCCGCACATTGGCATGTGCATTACTTTGAATAAATGGGTCAAAACTTTATTAAATTGTGAGTAACCTGCCAATTGCGGTGAATTTTACTGCTGAGGTGATGTGAAAAACTTTCTGAATTGTGGTCGAATAAGTTTTTTACAGATGAATTCGACGGTAATCATCTTTGAAGGTCTATATTCGCCTCCCTGACACCTGTCGATAACATTCAGGTAATGTTCTGGTAACATTCGCGTAACATACCACCTCATTAAAATTACCGCAGATTCAGGTTAAAATCCAATGGTCCTTACCGGCGCCGCTTAACCGCCCGCCGCGCGATTTTTTTCGAATTACTAACCCATCTCCACAATGGACCTGACCAATATTAATAAAGACCGCAAGGCAAGAAGAAAATCTTCGCTTGATCTCAGTACTATGGTGTACGGCAAGGTTCCCCCCCAGGCCAAAGACCTGGAGGAGGCGGTGCTTGGCGCCATCATGCTCGAGAAAAGCGCGTTCGATACTGTGGTCGAAATTCTTAAACCCGAGTGTTTCTATGCCGATTCGCATCAGCGCATTTATCGCGCGATGCAGGGGCTTCAGCAAAAGAACCAGCCCATAGACATCCTCACCGTTGTTGAGGAACTTAAAATGCGCGAGGAACTTGACCTGATCGGCGGTCCGTATTATGTGACCCGCCTCACCAACGCCGTTATTTCATCGGCCAACATAGAGGCGCACTCGAGGATCATCCTGCAAAAGTTTATCCAGCGCGAGCTCATCCGCATCAGCGGAGAGATCATCGGCGACGCCTACGAAGACAGCACCGACGTTTTCGACCTGCTCGACGATGCAGAAAGCAAACTGTTCGAGATTACTAACAATCACCTGCGCAAGAATTTCGACAGCATCGACACGGTGCTGGTTAAGACCGTGAACCGGATAGAGGATATGCGCCACCGTAATGAAGACATTACCGGCGTGCCCAGCGGGTTTGCCTCGCTCGACCATGTTACCTACGGCTGGCAGCAAACCGACCTCATCATCCTTGCGGCAAGACCCTCGGTGGGTAAAACGGCGTTTGCCCTCAACCTCGCCCGCAATGCGGCGCTGCATCCTTCCAAACCTACGCCCGTCGCCTTCTTCAGCCTGGAAATGAGCGCATCGCAGTTGGTACAGCGTATCCTCAGCGCCGAAAGTGAGATATGGCTTGAAAAGATCGCCCGAGGCAAACTCGAAGAACATGAAATGAAGCAGTTGTATGCCCGCGGTATTCAGCGGCTGGCCCAGGCGCCCATTTTCATCGACGACACCGCGGCCCTCAATATTTTTGAGCTGCGCGCCAAGTGCCGCCGCCTCAAGAACAAGCACAACGTAGGATTGATATTGATAGATTACCTGCAACTGATGAGCGGCACCGGCGACAGGAACAGCAACCGCGAGCAGGAGATCAGCCGCATCTCGCGCGACCTCAAGAGCCTTGCGAAGGAGCTGCAGGTGCCCATTATCGCCCTGTCGCAGTTGTCGAGGGAGGTGGAAAAGAGAAAGGAAGGCAACAAGATCCCGCAACTGAGTGATCTTCGCGAATCGGGCGCGATAGAACAGGATGCCGACATGGTGATGTTCCTGTACAGACCCGAATACTACGACATTACCGCCAACGAGCACGGCGAAAGCAACAAGGGCGAAACGCATGTGCGCATTGCCAAGCACAGGAACGGTTCGCTGGAGAATATCAAGCTGCGCGCCATGCTGCATATCCAAAAATTTGTGGATGATGACGGTGCCGATTTCGGCGGCATGGGGTTGCCCAAGGGCTCGTGGAAGCCCGTTCCCGGCAACGATACCGGCGACCCGGGCGCGAAGCTGTACATACAAACTGGCAGCCGCATGAACGACCTGCCCATGGATGAGGAGGATGCGCCGTTTTAGGAGCAAAGGTGAAAGGGCCAGGGTCAGAGGTTTTCAGTTTTAACTTTTAACTTTTAAGTTTTGTCCGAAGGACAACGGTGTCCCCCGCTGGCGGGGGTGGCGCGAAGCGCCGGGGGTGGACCGGGGCAAAGGCCAAAAGTGAAACGTGAAACGTGAGAGGTTTTCAGTTTTAACTTTTAACTTTTAACTTTTAAGTTTTGTCCGAAGGACAACGGTGTCCCCCGCTGGCGGGGGTGGCGCGAAGCGCCGGGGGTGGACCGGGGCAAAGGTGAAACGTGAGACGTTAGAGGTTTTCAGTTTTAACTTTTAACTTTTCAACCTAAAACCAAAAAATGCCTCTTCCTTATTTTTTTTCCCAAAATATAAACGAATCAAACCCCGACCTGGATGAAGAAACATCGAGACACATCATCCAGGTGTTGCGCATGCAGCAAGGCGAGCACCTTATGCTCACCGACGGAAACGGAAATACGGCTGAAGCAGAAATAACCGCGGCGCACAAAAAACACTGCGGCCTGCACATCACGAAAAGAAATTTTACCGAACAAAGAACACCGCGGCTCACCATCGCCATTTCCTTGATCAAAAACGCCAGCCGCTTCGAATGGTTCGTGGAAAAAGCCACCGAACTCGGCACCGCCCAAATAATTCCCCTGCTGTGCGAAC
>CAMPGT010000098.1 GCA_946885665.1 uncultured Chitinophagaceae bacterium
CCCTTTCACTGGCGAAGAAGTGATGTTCAAAGCCAAACCAGCCAGCACATCCGTAAAGGTGCGCCCGCTGAAAAAACTGAAAGAAATGGCGCTTTAATATCAGCCTGATTTTGGTTAATAAAAAACCCCGCACTGCGGGGTTTTTTTGTGTACTGCCACGGCTGAACACCAACTTTCTTTTCACAGGTCCCTGATCCATATGTTCCGGAAACTGGTGGTATTGTGATGATCCTGCAGCTTTATCGGGCCCTTTCCGTGAACCTGATACTGGGGCGCACCAATGTACGGTGTGGTACCCACAATGGCAGTATGGTTCTGTATGAGCACCCCGTTGTGCAACACCGTTATATACGCGGGTACCAGCACCATTCCGTCTTTGTTGAACTTCGGTGCGGTGTAGATAACGTCGTACGTTTGCCATTCACCCGGCTTTTTCGAAACATTGACGAGGGGCATTGATCTTTTATAGATCGAACCTGCCTGCCCGTTTGAATAAGTGGGGTTGTCGTAGCTGTCGAGCACCTGCAGTTCGTATACTCCCTGCATAAAAATGCCGCTATTGCCTCTGCCCTGTCCTTTGCCTTCAACTTTCGCCGGCGTGCGGAATTCTATATGAAGCTGGTAATTTTCGAAATGATCCTTCGTTTCTATATCACCGGTACCGGGTTTAACAGAGAAAAAACCATTTTCAACGGTCCATTGGGCGGCGCCGCCATTGGTGTTAGACGATTTCCACCGGGAAAGATCCTTTCCATCAAATAATACGATGGCATCGGACGGAGCCGTGGACGGAGCGGCATTAACAGAAGAATTGCCCGGCGTTACCACACGCGGTACCGGGTTCCACAATTCAGAAGATTCGGGGGTTTGCTTGGATACGTCGAGCTGCGCCTGGCTGGCAACGGCAACGCAAATGGCCGCTGCCGCCATAAAATACCTTTTGTTCATCGGTTGCTTTAATTTTATGAATGAATGATAGCAGATTAAGAAGGTAAATATAGCACCTGTTTGGCTTTCATGCCTGGTTATCCGGCCGGGGGCATTATCTTTGAATAACAAATTTATTTAATGTCTCTTAAACACCGGATCACCTCCATCGACCTGTTGCGTGGCATCGTAATGATTGTCATGGCGCTTGATCACACGAGAGATTTTTTTCACATTGAAGCTTTTACCGGAAATGCCCTCGACCTGCAAACGGCAAGCCCCCAATTATTTTTGACACGATGGATCACGCATTTCTGCGCCCCTGTGTTTGTTTTCCTTTCGGGAACTTCGGCCTATTTGCAAAGCCTTAGAAAACCGCGCAAAGAACTGAGCTCTTTTTTACTTTCGCGCGGCATTTGGCTCATCCTGCTCGAGTTGACCGTCGTGACGCTCGGCATCTCGTTCGACATCACCTTCAACTTTTTTGTATTGCAGGTGATCTGGGCCATCGGCATCAGCATGGTTATCCTTTCGCAGTTGATCCGGCTGCCCTTCAGCGTTATCCTTGCCACAGGAATCATTATCGTGGCTGGCCACAACCTCCTCGATTTTTACGAATCATCGCGAACGGATTTCCCTGCATGGTACACGATACTGCACCGCCAGGATACACTTCGCTTAACTTCAGACCACCTCCTGCTTGTCTTCTATCCCTTCCTGCCGTGGACGGGCGTAATGATCCTGGGTTATTGCTTTGGAAGATTTTATTCGTCGCACGTGGAAAACCGCAACAGGCGAACCTTCTATCTCGGCGCCGCACTCACGGTGTTATTCGTTGTACTGAGATGGTGGGATGTTTACGGCGATCCGCTTCACTGGTCGCCACAGAAAAGCCCACTGTACACGATCTTTTCTTTCATTAACACGCAAAAATATCCGCCTTCGCTGTTGTATCTGTGCATGACGATCGGGCCCTCACTTATCCTTCTCGGTTTGTTCGGGCAAACAAAAAATAAGTTAACCGAAATGATCTCTGTATATGGAAGGGTTCCATTATTCTATTACATCATTCACTTCTACCTTATCCATACCGTCAGCGCCGTTTTCTTTTTATTGCGTGGGCACAGCTTCGAAGAAGGTATGAGTGGCCTGCAGGGCTCTCCCTTCAGGTTCGTGGCGGCAGGCGAAGGGTATGATCTGGGTATTGTGTACCTGGTTTGGATCTGTATCGTTATTGCGCTTTACCCGGTGTGCAGATGGTACGCGAACTATAAATTCAGGAACAACCGGAGCTGGTGGCTCAGCTATCTTTAACAGGTTTCTCCTTGTATTTAATGGTAAATACAATCATCAGTGAATTGATGACAAAAGAAAAACTGTTGGTGACGATGATAGGAAAATCCGTGCGAAGAATACCATACCAAACCCAGCAACCGAGGCCGATCAACAACACGATGAGCATTCCGTAAGAAATGTCTTTCGCCTTTTTTTCCCTGATAATTTTGATCAACTGCGGCAACAGCGAAACCGCGGTGAAAATGCCGGCGACGATACCAATGATTTGTTCACTCATTGCTGCCTCGTATTATTCACCGGCTGGTGCATCATCATCTCGTTGATCACTTTTTCAACAACACTCGGAGAAGTTTTTGACACGAGATAGTACTGACCCTTATTTTTCGTTGACCACGTGTTATGCCCTTTGGCATCTACCGCGATATGCCCTGCCTTCAATGTATAATAAGGCTCATGGCCCGCTATCGCCACCAATACCGCCGTTTGGTCCCAGCTCTTTCTTCCGTTTTTGTCTTCGTCGCGCATGTTGATGCTAATCCGAAACACATCTTTAACGGGGCTGCCCTGAATCTCTTCGTTATTGATCAGCGGCAATCCCGCCAATATCTTTTCGCCTATTTCGAAACCACTGAAGATGAGCGGCCGGTTCCAATGGCTGAAGGCGTACCGGGAACCTTCAGCGTCTTCTGCCACGTTGAACTCTGATCCGGAAGGAAATTTGCCCGCCATCGATACCATCTTTTTCACTTTCTTTTTGACAAGCTGTTCCCCATTCAGCGGAGAATAATCATCGGCCTCCGATTTCAGCAAATTCGCAATATTGGTGAGAAAGCCAACGGTGATGATCGTTACGCTGGTATCGGGCTGGCTCGCCAGCAGTTTGCGGTAGAGATCAACCGCATCCGCAACTTCATCATTCGAATTGACGGAATGTTCATAATTCGCCCGTAAAGTATCGGTCCAGTGTTGAAAGTCTTTTTCTTCTATTGCATCGCCTTTTGGCACAGCGATGGGAACATCCGGCCGGTTAAAGTAAGTGTTCAGAACGCTGAACACGGCGGCAACACCTTCGTATTTTGTGCTGGCAATGGTGGCCAGGATGTTTGCCCTGCCGCTGTCGGCAAAAGCGTGCAATAAGGTGATGGCGCCCACGTCATCATAATCGGGGCCCATGTCGGAATCGAAAATAACGTTGACGGGTTCACGCTTCTGTGCGTGCAGGAACAGTGGAGATAAAAACAGGACCAGCCATAACAGTTTGAGGCGCATCGGGGATTATTTAATTTCTCTTTTAAAAGAAAAAATCATGCTACAAATTTCTCTTCTTTAATTCGTCCACAGCAAAATCGGTTGCCCGGGCGGTAAGCGCCATGTAAGTGATGGAAGGGTTTTGACAAGCGCTGGACGCCATGCACGCGCCATCGGTAACAAATACATTGTTTGCTCCCCATACCTGGTTGTGGCCGTTGAGCACCGATGTTTTCGGATCCCTGCCCATCCTGGCCGTGCCCATTTCATGAATGCCCAGACCCGGCGCCTGTTCGGTATCGATCGACTCGATATTTTTGAACCCGGCCTTGTCGAGCATTTCGGCGCCACTGTTGAGAAGATCTTTCAGCATGTTCACTTCATTCTCTTTGTATTCGCAATCTATCTCGATCAGGGGCATGCCCCATTTATCGGTCTTCGTTGTTGAGAGCGATATTTTATTTTCATAATAGGGAAGACATTCGCCCATTCCGGTCATCCACATGCCCCAGTTGCCCGCTTCCGACAGCGCCTCCTTAAACGCGGCGCCAATTGAATTGTCAGTGCCGTCGCCCCTGCCCCTCGAGCCACCGCATGCATAGGCATATCCTCTTTTAAATGCGCCCTGTACATCCTTTCCCACGTTCCTGAATCTCGGTATGTACACGCCCGTGGGCCTTCTGCCAAAATAATATTGATCGGCATATCCATCGTATTCGCCGCTTACACGTCCGCGGTAGTTGTGGTCCATCAGGTAATGTCCCAGTGCCCCGCTGTCGTTGCCCATTCCGTTGGGAAATCTCGCGCTTTTTGAATTCATCAGCAGCAGGGTGCTGTTGATGGTTCCGGCATTTACGAAAATGATCCTGGCAAAATATTCCGTTGCCTCACCGGTTTCAGCATTGATAACACGTACGCCCTTTGCGCGCTGTTTGTCTTCATCGTAAATGATGGAATGAGCAACAGCAAATGGCAGGAGTGTGAGGTTGCCGGTGGCGCGGGCGGCGGGCAGGGTGGCCGAATTACTGCTGAAATAGCCCGCATACGGGCACCCTCTCGAACATAAATTCCGATACTGGCACGGTCCGCGGTCCTTCAATCCTTTCGATAGGTTGGCGGTACGCGAAATGATGAGCCTTCTTCCCTCAAAATTCGATTCGATACTTTCTTTGAGATGTTTTTCAAGACAGTTCATTTCCATCGGCGGAAGAAACTCACCATCAGGCAGGTGTTCGATGCCATCGCGGTTGCCGCTCACGCCTACAAATCTTTCAACATAAGAATACCACGGCGCAATATCGCGATACCTAATGGGCCAGTCGACCCCAATACCTTCTTTTGCATTGGCCTCAAAATCCAGGTCGCTCCAGCGCTGCGTCCACCTTGCCCACAACAGCGACTTGCCGCCCACCTGGTAACCGCGTATCCAGTCGAACGGCTTCTGCTGAATGTAGGGATGTTCATTGTCCTTTACAAAAAAATGCTGGGTGGCCTCGGTGAAGGCATAGCACCTGGCGGCAATAGGATTTTCTTTCTTCAACGAAAGAGTAAGTGCGTCGCGGTGTTCCAGTTCCCAGGGGCGTTTCGTTGCCGTTGGGTAATCTTTGACGTGCTCAACATTTCGGCCCCTTTCAAGGACGAGTGTCTTTAATCCTTTTTCGCAAAGTTCCTTCGCGGCCCATCCGCCGGATATTCCCGAACCGATCACTATCGCATCGTATGTGTTCACCAGCCAAAAACTTTATGTACGTATTGCCTGCTTTTCTTCCAGCTTTCTTTCACCGGGTAAACAGGTTTTGATTCGAAGGCCAGCTCAACGGCAGCCTTTTTATTGTAGTCAATTGCTTTCAATGCTTTTGCAATGCCTTTGAAGTCCGTGACGCCATCGCCGAGCTTTTCTGTCCACTTTCCATTTGCATACTGGTCGCGCAGGTGCATGTACACCATCTTATGGCCATACGTTTTAATGAACCAAACCGGGTCGATCTTTGCGCGCATCAGCCAGTTAAGATCGGGGCCGAGTTTTAATTCGGGCACCCTTTCAATCGTTCCCTTAAAATCGTGCATGTCATGCTCCATTTCGAAAGTATGGTTGTGCATGTTTGGTTGCAGGTCATTCTTTTCGCAGATGGTAATAATTTCCTTCAGCACCGATGCCTGCGCGTCGAGTTCATCTTCTGTTTTCTTTCGCCCCGCATCGCCTACGGTAAGGCCCATCGTTTTTCCGCCTGCCCGGTGCAATCTTTCTGCTACAAGGTTCATGTCGTCGATGATGCGCTGTTTTTCGCCGCTGTTCCACATATCTGCACTGTACGAACTGCCTGAAACCGGCAGCGAATATTTGGCGCTGAGTTCCTGCAATCGCTCAACCGCATCATCATGCCTTAAGATAGGATCCATAATTTCTATTCCGCTGAACCCCGCGTAGCTGATCTCGCTGAATGCCTCGTCGAGTATAGGTGTGCAATCCCAGTTTGGCGGGAACCGGCTTGCATACACCCACAGGTGCGCGTCCACTTCAATATTTTTTGCAAACAGTTGCGACATGCCTTTGTGGCCGCCGGCGTGCAACGCGATCATCATCGTTGATGCGCTTCTTATAAAATTTCTTCTTCTCATTTGTCTGGTAATGCAAATGCAATATAACTGTCTCCGCCGTGTGCGCCCAGTTTTGTTCCGCCGCAGGCTATCACCACGTATTGCTTTCCGTTCACCTCGTAGGTGCTGGGAGTGGCGAATCCGGCCGCAGGCAGCTTTGTTTTCCACAGCAGCTTGCCGTTCTTTTTATCGTAGGCCCTGAAAAATCCATCCTTTGTGCCCGCAATGAAAAGCAGTCCGCTGGCGGTAATCACGGGTCCGCCATAACTTTCGGAACCCGTTTGCGGTATGCCTTTCGCCTCCAGTTCGGGTGTTTCGCCGTAGGGTACTTTCCAAACGTAATCACCGGTATTTAAATCGATGGCGTTTAAGGTGCCCCATGGCGGCCGCACTGCCGGGTAACCGTTGCTATCGAGGAACTTGCTGTATCCGGAGATGGAATACGATGCCATTTTTGTCTTTTCCGGCTTATCGAGCCCTGGTTCCTTAGACAGTCCGGGCTCTTCTTTTTCATCGCCGAATAAAAATGCTGTTACGGCATCTGTTTCTTTTTCGTTGAACTTTGTGAAAGCCGGCATCATTCCTTTACCATTTTTGACGACGTTCGACACCTCGTCGCGCGTGCGCCGGCCGCCAATATTCAGCAATGACGGAAAACCGCTGGCAGGGTTCCCCCTTCTTTCGGTGCCATGGCACGAGGCACAGTTGGTAATGTACAGGCTCTGTCCCGAGGTCATGCTGATGTTTTGATCTTTTTCGGGCGACAGTCCCAAAGAGATGCGCCACGCCATTTCATTACTGTTGAGGTATAAAATCCCATCGGGATCCACGGCTGCGCCACCCCATTCGGCGCCACCATCCAGGCCCGGATAGATGATGGTTCCCTTTTCGCTTAACGGGGTGAAGGGCCCTTCCGAGCGGCTCTTCTTCAACAGATCCAACAGTTCCTGTTTGTTTTCGGCATAGGGGCTGATATCATTTTCAGTGAACGTCTGCCGGGCATAAGGTTCGGGTTTGACGGGCAGCGGCTGAGTGGGCCAACTGTGTTCGCCGGGAATATCTGAAGCGGGAACAGGTGTTTCTTTGATCGGGAACAGCGGTTCGCCGGTTTCGCGGTTAAAAACATATACAAATCCCTGCTTCGTGGTTTGCGAAACCGCGTCGATGCGTTTACCGTCGCGTGTAATTGTAATCAGATTTGGGGGCGCCGGCGGGTCGCGGTCAAGAATGTCGTGTTGAACAAACTGGAAGTGCCATTTCCGTTCGCCCGTCCTTGCATCCAGCGCCAGCAGCGTGTTGGCAAATAGATTTGCACCCTCGCGGTTGGCGCCGTAAAAATCGTAGGCGGCGGAGCCTGTGGGAACAAAAATGATTCCGCGTGCGCGATCAACCGACATGCCCGCCCAGTTATTTGCCGCGCCCGCACCGGATGTATTCTTATAAGCCTCCTTTGGCCAGGTTTCATATCCGGGTTCTCCGGGATGAGGGATGGTATGAAAAACCCAGGCAATTTTCCCGGTCCTGATGTTAAAGGCCTGCACATAACCCAGCGCCGCATCCGTTCCTTCGGAAAGACGAAGAGGCATCACAATAAGATCCTCAAACACGGTTCCAGGAGTATTCGACATTACCATCTTGTCGGAAGCGGTTTCACCGAGGCCGGCACGCAGGCTCGTGCGGCCGTTCTCACCAAAACCTGCAACCGGCTTACCCGTGCGCGCATCGAGCGCATAAAGCCACGGGCCGCTGGTATAAAGAATTCTTTTATCGTCATTATCTTCCCAATAGGCCACGCCCCTGCTGGTGCTATAGCCGTCCGATCCTTCAGTCTTCCCTTTCCATATTTCCTTTCCTGTGGCAGCATCGAGCGCAAATGGCCTGGTGGTGGCCGTCATGCCATACAACACACCATCCACGACAATCGGGTTGCATTGAATCTGTCCGGAATCGAGGGTGTGATATTCCCATGCAACCTGCAACTCCTCAACATTGTTCTTGTCGATTTGTTTCAACGGTGAGTAATGGTTGCGTTCGGGTCCGCCGAGATATTCGCGCCATTCATTTGTTCCGTAAGCCGGTTTTTCAGAACCGGGTGTGCATGAGTAGAAGGCAAATAATAGAAAACAGCCTGCAGGTAACAGATAATTTTTCATTCAATAAATACAAATTTTCGTTGGTTAGTAGCCGGGGTTTTGTACCAACGCCGGGTTTGCGGTCACTACGTCAAAAGGTATGGGAAATATTCGATATTTCTCATCCGAAGCAGGCTTCTCCCACCATTCGTTGTTGAACGTGCCAAAGCGGACCATGTCTTCCCTGCGGTGCATTTCATAAGCCAATTCACGTCCGCGTTCGTTGAGCAGTTCGTCGAGCGTCAGTGTTGCCGTTGTGTAATCGGCATCGCCGGCATCAAAACTTCTTTCCCTTACCTGGTTCACCAGGCTAACGGCGTCGGCGGTGGCGGCTCCGCCGTTCATCCTCATCAGGCACTCCGCTTTCATGTACAAAATATCTGCAAGGCGAAAAATCACCATGTCATTGCTCATGCTTCCAAGGCCGGCATATTCTATTTCATATTTCATGTTCATGGCTCCCTGTGCTTCACCGCCGTCGTAGTTGATGAGCATATCTATGTATGGTGTTACGGTCATCGGTTCGCCGTTCCAGTCGAGTATATCCTCCTCGTCACCATCTTCATTGGTAAATGTTTGCGGACCCACTGCCCACTGTTCGATGCGATGGTCATTGGGCTGATACAGGTTGTAAAAAGATTCCTGCGTGCTGATCTTGTGCCATCCATAATATTCAACGCCATATTTTGCGAAGAGTATGTTTTCATGAAAATTCTGCTCGATGAAATTAAATTGCTGCGCATTGGTGGCATCGAACGGAACCACATAAATATTTTCATTGCTGCTTTCATTATGCACAAGGAACGGGTCGTTCCACTTTTCGTCGAGGCTGTAGTCCGAACCGATTACCTGGTCGCACGCCGCGATGCAATCCTCCCAACGTGCTTCTCCGGTAAACACTTCAGCATTCAAATACAATTTGGCCAGCAGTGCATAGGCCGCCGAACGGGTAAAATGGCCATACCATCCGGCATCGCCCTTCTCACCCAACTTGTCAATATTGTCTTTTATTTCCTTTTCAATGAAGGCAAATACTTCGGTACCCGATTTGGTTGGCGGACTGTTTTCTCCAACATGCTCAACAATGGGAATGTTCCTGAAATCGCTAAGCGCCCAGTAATAGTGCAGCGCCCTCACCATCTTTATCTCCGCAATCATTTGTTCCTTGCTTACCGGCAGGTCCATTTTGCTCAGGTCCTTATCCTGTACCGCATCAATAAAATAGTTGCAGTACCCTATTGCCTGGAACATGTTCTGCCACTCACCCAATATCCACGAATCGCTTGAGGTCCAGGTGTGCTGGTGAAGCCTGATCCACGCCCCTTCCTGGTCGATGTATCCATAACGGACAGGCACAACCGCCTCGTCGGTGGGAAATTCCTGCAAGGCAAAGTGTACCTGGTAAACATGCGTTTGCATGAAGCTGTAAGGCAGCACGTACGCCGCCATCACTTCGTCGGCGCTGCCAAAGAAATTGTCGGCGTCGGCATCACTGTAAAGCTTTTCGTCCAGCTTGGTGCAACTGCTTGCAACGACGGCAACCGTCATTATGCAGGCAAGCAGCGATTTATAAAATCTGTTCTTCATATACATGAGTTGTAATGTTTAGAAATTCACATTCACGCCAAGCGTGAAACCGCGCGTGCTCGGAAAATAACCGTAGTTCGACTCCAATCCCGGCCCGTCAGTGACCTCTTCATTGGGATCCGACGGATAATAGTTAAGCTGCAACTCCGGATCGGTGCCCGAAAAGTTGGTGATGGTTGCCAGGTTCGTTGCCGTGAAATACACGCGTATGTCCTGCAGGTAGTTGCTTTTTTTCAGCGGCAGCGTGTAACCCACTGTAAGGTTGTCGATCTTCATGTAACCGCCGTCTTCAATGTAGTAGCTCGAGAAGGTTGGCGCGTCCAGTATTTTCTGGTTCAGTGCCGATTCAAAAAGATTGTTCCTGGTGAAGAAGGTCCAGTTTTCATGAAACATTCGCTTACCGTTTACCGATTTGAATCCAAGTGCGCTACGCAGCAATATGGATGCATCAAAATTTCCGAAAGTGAACATACTGGTGAATCCGAGGCTGTATTTCGGAATGCTGTTACCGAGGTAGGCAAAGTCATCTTCGCCAATTTCACTTGCTTCCACAGGTTTGCCTTCACTGTCCTTAAACATCCACAGGCCATCTTCGGTAAAGCTGTCGAATACCCTTCCATAAAATACTGCCACTGGCTGTCCGGGCGCCAGCCTTTGAATGGATACGCCCTCCGTTACCCTTGTGATGTTGTGGGCACTGCCAAAGAACTGGTCGCTGGTTACCGAATTTATCTGGTTCCTGTTGTATGCTCCCGTGAAAGTAGCCCTCCAGCTAAATTTGCCGGTATTGATCAAACGCGCATCCAACATGAGTTCCACGCCTTTGTTTTCCATTTCGCCGGCGTTGGCGAAAATAGTAGGAAGGATTTGTGCCGGCAGTTGCGCAGTATAATTACCAACGAGGTTTTTGATCTTCCTGTTGTAATAGTCGATGGAACCGGTCAGCCATCCGTTCTTCAGCAAGGAGAAATCAATGCCGATATTGACCTCTGTTTTGGTTTCCCATTTCAACAACGGGTTGGCGTTTATCGTGGGGCCATAAGGAAGTATCCACGTGCCGTTGCCGGGTTCACCGAAATAACTGTTCTGCGAACCGTTGAAAAAAGGACCGATGGTGGAAAGAGACTGATAGGGACCGAGGCTTTCCTGGTTGCCCGTTACACCGTAGCCTGCGCGTAATTTTAAACTTCTGATCGCGGATGAACCTACAAGAAAGTCTTCGCGGCTCAATATCCATCCGCCGGATACGCCGGTGAACGTTCCCCATTTGTCGTTTTCTCCCAAAACCGAAGTACCCTCTCTTCTTACACTGACGTTCAGCAAGTATTTCTGCTGAAAGTCATAGATAACCCTGCCAAAATACGCCAGCAATGTTCTCTCATCGGCGCCGCTTCCCACAAAAACACCTGTTCTGTTGGCATTGTTGGAAACATTGTTCAAAGCGTACCCCGCGCCAAGATTGTAGAAACGAAATGCATCGGTGATAAAATCATTGTTGCCGGCGCTTAACTCTTCGTTGAATATGTTCTGGTAAGAGTAACCGCCAATGATGTTCACACTATGCTCCCCGAACGTTCTGTTGTATCCGACCGTGGCTTCCACCACATTGTTGGTCACCTGGTTCTCTCTTCTCGATGCCTGGCCGTTTATTCCATTCAATTGCTGAAAGAAATCCTGGTTGCTGGAATACATGCCGTTGAGAAAATCATTTTTTATCAGCGAATAAGCCAGAGACGCAGTTAATTCCGGAAGTATATGATAGGTAAGGTTAACGGTGCTGAGAAATTTCTTTTCTTTATTGTTGGTGTAATTATGTTCGGTGCTGGCCACGGGGTTCCACTGCAAGCCAAAAGGAATGTCGAAGCGTTCGTAAAAGGTGCCGTCGGGATTTTTTACCGGATAAGTTGGGTTCATGTTAAGCGACTGTGCGATGGCGCCGTAGTTGGCAAAGTCCCTGTTCTCAAAGGCGTTTACGAGCATGATCGAAAAGTTGAGCTTGTCGTTCAGGGCCTTGGTATTGAGCCGGAACGTGCCGTTCACAAATCTTCTTCTTGATTTTAGATCGATACCCTGGTTGTTGCGAAAATTAAGAGAAGCATAATAAGTCGTTTTTGCATTTCCGCCGCTCAGCGATAAATTGTGCGAATGGCTTACCGGCGTTCTTGTCACTTCGTCGAACCAGTCGGTGTTGGCACCGGCGTCATCAACATCCATTCCGTTGTCTTCGCCAAATTTTATATACTGCGCGGCGTCGAACACGTCGTATTTCTTCGCGATCCTGTCGGTGGTGATATAACCGCTGTAGCTCACTTTCGTGTCGCCCGCCTTTCCTTTTTTAGTGGTCACGATGATTACGCCGGCGGTGGCGCGCGAGCCGTAGATAGCGGCAGCGGAACCATCCTTCAGCACATCGATGGAGGCGATGTCGCCCGGCGCAATGGTTTGCAGGTCGCCGCCGGGGATACCGTCAATGACTATCAGGGGTTGGGAATTGCCTTCGACAGTGGCAGGGCCGCGCAGTGAGAAATCAACCGTTGCATTAGGATCCGATCTGTTGGTATTGCTGGTGGCAAGACCGGCCACTTTGCCGGCGATCAGCGTCATGGGATCATTGATTTGACCGGTATTGAAATCTTCTGCCTTGATCGTTGCAATGGAACCGGTTACTGTTTCCCGGCTCTGCGTTCCATATCCAATTACCACTACCTGTTCGAGCGATTGGTCGGTTTGCACTAATTTGATGAGGATAGAATTACTTTTTTCTTTGACGGAGAATCCTTTGATGGTATTTGTTTCATATCCCACATACGACACTATAAAATTGTAGGAGGTGCCAATCTTAAGTTTATCAAAAACGAACACGCCCTTTTCATTCGTCATGGCATTCGAGATGTCGTCTTTGTCACCCACATTCGTAGCCGTTACCGAAACGCCTGAGAGCATCTCGCCGTTCTGAGAAATAACGGTGCCTGTAACTGTCCCTTCGCTGTTCTGCGAATAAGCAGGCGGGTGAAGAACGAAAACAAATATGAACCAAAGCAGCAGCCTGAACTTTGGTTGTAAAACAGCAGTACGATTTTTCATATCGCTCAGTTTTGGTAATGACAAGTTATTGTTGCGATTTTCTCAATTTGAATTTGCTCTGCTCCTGCAGTAGTTCCAGTCCATTCATTTGTGCGATCACTTTCAGTACTATGGCCAATGAATCGTCTTTCGATACCGTGCCGGTGAAGTTCATAGCGTCCAGTTCCTCATGGTCAAAATTTATTTCCGTATCGAAGAAATCGGAAAGTTTGGTCATCACGTCGCTGAGGGAACTGTTCACAAACGTCAGGTTCGGCGACACTGTTGCGGCCACCGACGGCGATTTACGCTTACCTGATTTTTGTACCA
>CAMPGT010000099.1 GCA_946885665.1 uncultured Chitinophagaceae bacterium
ATATAAATGAATATATATTCATTTATATGGACATTAAATGCAGATGATGATTAAAAAGTACGTATGGGTGGTGGCGTTCGCGTTCCTGACCTCCCCGCTGTTTGCGCAGGACACGCTGCCATTGCCGCTGTCAAAGGCTATTGAGATGAGCGTGAAGAACAACAAGCAGTTGAGGGCCGACAGGGCCAAAATAGACCAGGCTGCGGCACAACTAAGACAGGCGAAAGATGCGCGGCTGCCCGATGTGAAGGTGAGCGGCTCTTACCTGCAGTTGAACCACCCGAATATAAATCTCAAAACCAAAGGCAGCACTCCTTCAGAAGAAACTCCGAAGCCCTCGTCGGCAGTGTATGGAATGGCGACGGCCACATTACCCGTTTATTCTGCATCGAAGATAAAATATGGAATTGAAGCGGCACATTTTCTCGAAGAGGCCGCAAAGCTGGATGCGGAAAAAGACAAAAGCAGTGTCATCACCAACACGGTCAACGCTTACACAAATCTTTACAAGGCGCGCGCCGAGGTGAATGTTGTTAGTGATAACCTCTACCAATCACAGCAGCGCGATAAGGATTTTATGAACCTCGAAAAAAATGGACTGCTCGCACGTAACGACCTGCTTAAAGCGCAGCTCCAAACCTCCAACATCGAGCTTGCGCTTGTGAACGCGCAGAAGAATGCGAAGCTGTGCAACATAGGTTTGAACCTGATGCTCGGACTACCCGAAAACACAATAATTCAAGTCGATACATCCGTTCTCGACGCAAAGCCTGTAATACAAACTATAGAAGCTTATGAGCAGTTGGCGCTTACCAACAGAAAAGATGTCAGGGCCACAAGCTTACGGCACGATGCCGCACACAGCAAAGTGAAACAGGCGCGAAGCGATTATTTCCCATCGATCGGCATCACCGGCGGCTACGTGGCTGCCGACATACCCGGGCTGCTGACCGTTACCAATGCAGTGAACATAGGCGTGGGCGTGCAGTATAACCTCGGCTCATTATGGAAAAACAAGAGCAGGGTGCAGGAGGCAAAAGCCGTTGAAAGAGAGATCGGCGCCAACCAGGAGCTGCTCGAACAGAATATCCGGATGGAGGTGGCCGAAGCTTATGAAAATTATCTTTCGGCGCTCAAAAAACTCGATGTGCAAAAGAAGGCGCTGGAAAATGCAAAGGAAAACAACCGCATCACAAAAAATAAATATGACAACAACCTGGTAAACACCACCGAGCTGCTCGATGCCGGTAACGCACTGCTGGAAGCGGAGATCAACCTGTCCACTGCAAGAGCAGATATATTTTCTGCTTATCACAAACTGCTTGAAAGCGCAGGGCTCATCAGTATGCAAACTGTAAAATAATTAAAGAACAATTTATGTCTGGTAAACAACCAAAAAACAAAACGAACAAGAAATTTCTGCTTATCCTGGTGCTGGTGCTGATAGTGGGTATCTCTATCGGGGCAACTTCCTACGTTCATTCGCTTCATCATGAAGAAACTGAAGATGCGCAGGTGGAATCGCATATCACGGCGGTGATACCGCGCATTTCCGGCTACGTTGCCAGCGTGGGCGTAAACGACAACGAGCATGTCGACAAAGGCGATACTTTGCTGGTGCTTGACGACCGTGAAATGAAAGTAAACATGCAGCAGGCCGAGGCGGCACTGGCCACTGCCCAAAGTGCACTGCTATCGGCGAAGGCGACGGCAGCCGCATCGGCGGCCAACATCGCCACATCCAAAGCCTCAGTTGCCACCGCCGACGCACAGATAGAGGCGGCAAAGGTCAACGTTTGGCGCGCAAGCGAAGATTACAAGCGTTACGCTAACCTCGTAAAGGACCACTCGATCACAAAGCAGCAATACGAGCAGGCGCTGGCAGCCAAACAAACCGCCGAAAGACAATTGCAGGTATTGCTGGAACAAAGGAACGAGGCGAGCAGCAAGTCGCAGGCGGTAGCCTCGCAAAGCACGGCCGCGGGGTCGCAGATAGCCATAGCGGAAGCGACCATCAAAGAAAAAGAAACTGCGCTTGCCGAGGCAAAGCTGAACCTGTCGTACACGGCGATCATTGCCGGCGAAGACGGAACAGTATCAAAAGTGAACGTGCATGATGGCCAGTTTGTGCAGGCCGGAAGTTCATTATTCAGCATTGTACGCGACAATGTGAAATGGGTGGTCGCGAATTTTAAGGAAACGCAACTCGAAAATATTCGCGCGGGAGAGAAGGTTTTGGTGACGGCCGATGCGTTTCCCGGTCATGAGTTCCACGCACGCGTGTCTTCTTTTTCACCGGCAACAGGTGCACGCTTTGCGTTGCTTCCGCCCGACAATGCCAGCGGCAATTTCGTGAAGGTGGTGCAGCGCCTGCCCGTAAAAATTGAATTCACTGATCCTGCCGACACACTGATCGACAGGCTCAGAGCGGGATTGAATGTAAACGTTGACGTACTGATCAATTAATTATGACGCAACCCGAATCATTGGTCGAATATGGCATGCGGCGCGTGATCATCACCATTACCGCGGTGATCTGCGCGCTGTTGGAAATTGTTGACACAACAATCGTTAACGTGGCGCTCAACGACATGAAAGGCAGCCTCGGCGCAACACTTAATGAAGTAAGCTGGGTGATCACTGCCTATTCCATCGCCAATGTGATCATTGTACCGATGACCAGTTGGCTGTCGCAACAGTTTGGCAGGCGAAATTATTTTGCGGCCTCCATCGTTTTATTCACAGTATCATCGTTTCTCTGCGGCAATGCAACGTCCATTAACGAGCTCATCATTTTCCGTTTTTTGCAGGGACTCGGCGGCGGCGCGCTGCTAGTAACATCGCAAACCATCATCACGGAATCATATCCTCTTGAAAAACGTCCGATGGCACAGGCCATCTATGTTCTTGGCGTTATCGTTGGCCCAACACTCGGTCCACCGCTCGGTGGCTATATTATCGACAATTTTTCCTGGCCCGACATATTCTATGTAAACATACCCGTGGGCATTGTGGCGACGCTGCTAACACTTCAGTTCGTAAAGAGCCCGCGTTATGCAGACAAAACAAAACCGCGCGATGTTGACTGGCTCGGCATTGCGCTGTTGGCCATAAGCGTAGGCTCGCTTCAATACATTCTTGAAAAAGGACAGGAAGATGATTGGTACAGCAGTAACCTGATCATCTTTCTGACGGTAACGGCAGTGCTCGGCTTTTTCTTCTTCCTCTGGCGCGAATGGATATTTAAACACCCCATCGTGCAGCTAAGAGTGCTGAAAGACGGCAACCTGCGCATGGGCGTGATCCTCTCCTTCATTATGGGTTTCGGATTGTACGGGTCCACTTTCATCATCCCGCTCTATACGCAGTCGCTGCTCGGTTGGACCGCGCAGCAGGCGGGCATGCTGCTCGTTCCCAGCTCCATCATGATTGCGGTAATGATGCCCATAGTGGGCCAGATGCTGCAACGCGGTGTGTCACAAAAATACCTCATCGCCGGCGGCATGGCTATTTTCTTCCTTTTCTGCTACATTTCGAACAGGCTCATTACTCCGTCCACCAGCGCTGATAATTTTTTCTGGGTGCTGATGCTGAGGGGCGTGGGACTTGGCTTTTTGTCCGTACCGGTATCAACAATGGCGCTGTCAACTTTAAGGGGGCGACAGATTGGCGACGGGGCAGCGTTCTCAGGTATGATGCGCCAGCTGGGCGGCTCGTTCGGGGTGGCCATTATTTCAACTTATATTTCCAGGCAGAACATGCAGCACCGGAGCGACCTCGTGAGCCATTTGAGGATCGATGATCCCGATGTGCAGAGCCGCGTGGCGGCGCTGCAGCACGGCATGATGGCGAAGGGAATGCCTTCGAACACCGCTCTCGGCACAGCGTATAAAATCATCGACAGCAGCGTCAGCGTTCAGGCCACTATCCTTTCGTACATGGATGTGTTTCTTTCCATCGGTGTGATGTTCCTGGTATGTGTTCCGTTGGTTCTGCTGTTCATTAAACGCTCGAAAAATAAGGTCGCACTGTCAGATGCCGCTCATTGATGCGCTAAAATGCGTAACTTTTGCGCCACCTTGCGACATTCCATATGAATAAAACATTGACCGTCATCACTGCTGTTATCGTTATTTTTTTATGTGCCTGTAGTGCCACCCATGAAACAAATGAATACACGCTTGTGTGGCAGGACGAATTCGATGGCACGGCAATAGATACCACTTCATGGAGCTTTGCAACAGGCGGCAACGGTTGGGGAAACAACGAGCTTGAATATTACACGGGGAGGCCCGAAAATGCATCAGTTGCGAATGGCAATCTTGTAATTACCGCGAAGAAAGAACAATACAATGGCAAGGAGTACACATCGGCCAGGATGATCACGAAAGATAAAAAAAGTTTTCTCTATGGCCGTATGGACATTCGTGCAAAATTGCCCATTGGGCAGGGCATATGGCCCGCACTGTGGATGCTTGGAGAAAATATTGACGAAGTAGGGTGGCCGGCTTGCGGGGAGATAGACATTATGGAGATGCTCGGGCATGCAACCGATACGCTGTATGGAACGTTGCATTGGGGCCCGTCGCCGTCAGTGCACCGGTCGAAGGGTAATCATTATGTTTTGGAAACGGGCAGTTTCAGCGACGACTTTCACGTGTACAGCCTGCTGTGGGAAAAAGATTCGATGCAGATACTTGTTGATGACAGGCCTTTCTTTTCGATAAGCAGGCAGGAGTTCGCTGCCAATGAATATCCATTCGATAAGCCGCATTATTTTTTGTTCAACGTAGCGGTGGGGGGCGATTGGCCGGGCCCACCCGACCAAAGCACTGCGTTTCCCCAGCAGATGCTCGTTGATTATGTAAAAGTTTTTCAGAAAAAATGAGTTTGTGTCGAAGCTGAAAAATTTTTTTACCAAACTGCCGGATTGGGAAACCTGGCATTATCTGGTGAAATATATTCCGATCATGCCGGTATGGCTTTGGTACTGCATAAGGGCAAGATCTTTCTGGTTCTTCACCTCATCCAATCCCACCATCACCTTTGGAGGTTTTGAAGGCGAAAGTAAAATGGAAATGTACCGGCAACTACCGCCTGGAACGTATCCGAAAACAGTGTACGTGCCCCATAAAATTTCTTTTGACCACGCGGAAGAAATAGTGAAGCAGAACAATTTCACGTTCCCGATTGCCGTAAAGCCGGATGTGGGCATGATGGGTTTTATGTTCAGGACAATTGCCGATGAAAAGGCGTTAAGGCAATATCACGAAAAAATGCCCACCGACTACCTGGTGCAGGAGTATGTGACGTATCCGTTGGAACTGAGCGTCTTTTATTACCGTTTTCCCAATGAGCAACGCGGGCACATTACCGGCTTTATCAGGAAAGAATTTTTACAGGTGGCGGGTGATGGACGCTCCACTTTGCTGGAGTTGATACAAAATTATTCGCGCGTGCGGTACCGGATCGAGGAAATGAAATCTAAACACAAGGATAGGCTTAACGACGTTCTTAAAAAGGGAGAAAGATATTTTTTGTCGCACGCATTGAACCTGAGCAGGGGCGGCAGGCTGGTGAGCATAGCCAGTGAGAAAGATGACAGGTTGTTGCAGGTATTTGACGACATCAGCCATTACAACGGTAATTTTTATTACGGCCGGTACGACCTGAAATGCACCTCCATTGAAGACCTGAAGAACAAAAGAAACTTTCGTATTTTGGAATATAACGGCTGCGGCGCCGAACCTCATCATATTTATGGCAACGGAAATTCACTATTTCAGGCCTATAGGATAGTTTTGCAGCATTGGAAGGTGCTGTTTGCGATTTCCCGTTACAATCATGAAAATGGAATTGGTTACTGGAACTTCACCCGCGGATGGAAATTCCTGCGAAACGCAAAAAGGCACTTTCGAACGCTAAAGCAACTTGACCTCGAAACCCAATTATAAACAAATAACTTGACATCTACCGACCCATCATATCATCCCGCCCTCGTTGAAAGATTTTATGACTTTATCAAAGTCAAAGGATATCCCTGCGTGGCTGCGAAGGCGGCACAGGCTCAAAATAATATTTCGTGCATGGTGCTGGAAAATATGGAAGATGACAACTGCGACCGGCGTATTGTAGATTTTCTTTATCGTTTTGTAGATGAATTCCGTTCCATTGGCGCGATATATCACAGTGCGGCATTGATTTTTGAAGGACCGACGCATTTGAACGAAGAAGAATTTGATGCGTTGCTGTGGAAGAGACTCCAGTCGATATCAAATCTGGATGCAGCTAATTATGGATACGATCAACGCGTAAGCTGCGATCCGCAGTCCCCGCATTTCAGTTTCAGTTTAAAAGAGGAGGCATTGTTCATCGTGGCGATGCATCCGCAGAGCAGCAGGCCCGCACGGCGGTTTGTGCATCCTGTGCTCGTATTCAACCCTCATCAGCAATTCGAGACGCTGCGTAAAACAAATCACTTTGAAACGATGAAAGAAGTTGTACGCAAGCGCGACAAAGAGTTTTCAGGTTCGGTGAATCCCATGCTGGAGGATTTCGGAACAGCCTCCGAGGTGTTGCAATACAGTGGCCGCGTTTATAATGAAAAATGGAAATGCCCATTACACATCAATCATGGAAGATCAGAAGATAATACCACCCCGTAGCGGCGTCGCATTTATTTTGAAGAAGGGACAGCGGCTGAAAGTAACTGACCTCCAGGGTGAGCAGGTATCCGATTTTATTTGTTTCAACCTGCACGATCATAAAGAATACCTTTCTTCGGGCAGAACACTTGACTATGCCGAAACGATCTTTCTGACCGCCGGGCATCCTCTTTATTCCAACAGGAGCAACATCATGCTCGACATTGAAAAGGACACCGTAGGAAGACACGACTTTTTACTGACCCCTTGCAGCGCCGACACTTTCAGGATCATTTACGGTCATCAACATCCGCACCGCGGATGTCATGGGAATCTGGCGGAGGCATTAGGCACCTACGGCATTGGCCCCGATGATATCCCGGTATGCTTCAATATCTTCATGCATGTTGCCGTGGACGGTGCGACAGGAAAGCTTTCGGTGTTGCCACCAAAAAGCAAAGCCGGCGATCATGTGATCCTGCATGCGCGCATGGACCTTGTGGTTGGTATGACGGCCTGCTCGGCCGAAATGTCGAATAACTATTCCTTCAAGCCAATCGGCTACCAGGTGGTTGACTGATATTATTGCTGATGGCTCACTTTTATTACTTTCAGGTAGTTGTTCACTTTTACGTGCAGGTAATAGTAGCCCGGACGTAAGTTGCCCGGCATATTGTATTTCAGCCTCGTTTCGCCCGTGCCGATCCTGCCTTTCTCTGTCATCATCCTTTTACCTTCCGTGTTGAACAGACGCACTTCCGTATCTGCATTGTCGGGCGAAGAGATGATTAGTTCGATCACATTAAATACCGGGTTTGACACCAGTTTGATGTTGCCGGCGAGTTCGCCGGGTATTTTGAGTGCAACGGCCGGGCTGTAAAACGTTTTTCCTGCTTTTGAATACGACACCACGCGGTAATAAATAACGGTTGCGTGTATCTTCGGAATATTATCCGACGCTTGATAATGCATGTTCTCGCGTGCACTGTCGTTACTTGTATTGACCTGCTGCACCGCTGCGAAATTAATTCCGTTGAGACTTCTTTCTACCACGAAATGGTGAACGTCGAGGTTGCATTTATCGGTCCATTCAAGGTTTGTGATACCTGAATTGATATTTCCTTTCAGTGTCAGGCCCGCGCATTCCAGGATGAACTGCGTGCAGCGCCAGTCGCGCTCGGCGGCACATCCGCCGATTGTCCGCTGTACCGTGGTAATGGAGCCGGGTGTCGGATCACCGGTGGCGCTGCCGGCGGTGCCCATATACTTTGAAGTTCCCTGGTTGCTGCTATTATCGCTGTCGAAGAAATCATCGAGGCCGTCGCCATCAGTGTCGGTGCCTGTCAGTGCAACGTTGTCATCATTCTGATTATTCATGTTCAGGTCGTTGCCCTCGAAAATATCGTTGTAGCCATCGCCGTCAGCATCGGCGTCGAGGTAATCGGGTATAAGATCACCGTCGGTATCGAGTGGGGTGATGCCGTTGCCGCCAACGCCAGAGAAGATATCCCACCTGTTGTCGAGACCGTCGCCGTCTGTATCTGACCCGGTTGGGAAATTATACCCGCTGGTGGGTTGTGCTTCTATGTTATCCGGTATGCCGTCGTTGTCGCTGTCGATGTCGAGAAAATTAGGAATGCCGTCGCTGTCCGTATCGAAATTATCATTCACTCCGTCATTGTTGCCATCGGCAAACCCGCTAAAACCAGTATCCTGGAAATTAGGTATGCCGTCGTTGTCACTGTCGGCACCCGGGTCAAAGTTGTCGTTGATACCATCTGCATTGTTATCTACATACGCCGGGTAGTTGGCGTCGCGGTAATTGGGCGTGCCGTCGCTGTCGTGGTCGCCCAATGCTGCGGAGAGATTCGATTCGACATAGTCGGGAATACCGTCCTTGTCGTTGTCGATATCAGGGCACGCACCGATGTTCACACGAATGGTAACCGTATCGCTGCAGGTGCCGTTCACCGCGTACGCATAAATTGTTCTCGTGGTGCTGATGGCAGTCGCCGGATCGAAAAGTGTTGCCGTGGTGAAAGGCTGTGCGGAGTAGAAATTGTATCCATAATAAACCGCAACCGGCAATGTGACGGTTGTTGCCGGACATTGATTCATCAGGATGGTATCCTTTGGTGTGAAACATGTTCCTGAAATCGCATTCACGAGTGGCCCGAGTGTGAAGCAGCCTGATGTTAACACACCGCTTGAATCATATAAAGGGGATAGCGACGTGTTGCCGGTATAGTCGATCCTTGCACTGTTGCTTACACCGGGAATGCAGCCGGTAAGTGAGCACGAAGACGTGACATAAACGTCGAATTCCACATAGCCGCTGTCGGTGGCACTGTTTGTTGCGGTGATCGAGCCGCCCGCAGAGCTGTTGGCGCCCGTGCCTACTCTGAATATAATCCGGTTATTGCTAAAATCGTATTCAGATTGGTCGTCTCCATTGCCGTCGGTTTTCGCGACGCCGTTGATCGTGAGCGTACCGGCTTTATAGGTGGTGCCGAAGGGCAGATTGTCGGTGATCACTGCGTTGGTACCCATGTCTGCCCCCACATTTTTGTATTCGAGACGGTATCGCAACACATCGCCACCCACGAGTGAGCCGCCATTAACGTCGGTTGAAGACTTTACAAACTTAATCGAGGGATTGAACTGTGTGATGGACGTGCTGAGCACCTGCACCATATAGTTTTCGCTGGGGGAGGCGAAGCGGACTGTTGCACTGGTTTGGTTGTTGCCGAGCTGCGCATTCCCGGTGTTCGGCAGCTCGATAATGTCTGCATCGTAACCGAGCGTATTTTGATAAGAAGGGTTTCTGGTAGTGACCACGGCGCCCTGGTAGGTGATCGTGCTGTTCCACATGTCGTTAAGGTCGGACGTGGCATTCGGGGTTAGATTATAGAAAGAAGCGGCGCCTCCCTGTTTGAAGCTGAACGAGTCGGTTGAATTTCTGTCGCCGTCGTACACAACCGCGCCCAGTTCGCAACTGACAGGTCCCGTAGGCGGTGTCAGGAATCCTGAAATCGGTACATCTACCGCCGCGCTTCCTGTTTTGATGGCAACATTGCCATCAAACACGGCCAGGTTTCGAATCTGCAAAGCGGAATTCGTATAAGCCACCACAATCGTCCATCCGCCGTAGGCGTCACCCAATCCCGCGGGTGAAGCCACGTTGCCAATGGTGTAGGTGCCACCCGGGTTAGCGGTGTTGATCAATGAAGTGATATCTGCATAGCATTTGAAACCGGTGTGCACGAAACCTGCTATCAGCGTATTGTTGTGATAGTCGGTTTGTGCGGCGGTTATATTTGCGTAGGAAGATGCACCGGGTACTTTCAGCTTGCAGGTTGTTTCGTTAACGATCCACGACGTGTTCGAACCGCTGGCGCCCTGTCCCGCGCCCCAGTAAAGCCCGGCCCACAATACTTGTGAGCATGCCGGCAAACTCAGATCGGCCGATGAAGAGTTGAACGTGTCGCCGTCGTAGGCGGTAAGGTTCATGTCGAGAGTAAGATCGGAGCTGGTGTTGTTATTCTGATGCATTTCGATCGCGAGAACATTTGTTCCCGTTGCAAACGAGGATGCCGGTATGGTGAACGAAACAACAGTTTCTTTAGCGCTCGAAGCGAACGTAGAGTGAGCAACGGCACCGGCTGGCATGTTCGTTCTGTTGATCTCTGTGCCGTTCAGGTAAAGTATAAATCCATCATCGTAATTGACGTTGAAGGTAAAGGTTGAATAAAGTCCGGGGTTAGGGATGTTTATCGTTTTTCGGAAATAGGTTGTTCTGTATTTATTATTGGGATCCGGACCGAAACTGATGATAGTACCTTCGTCACCATCACCGAAGCCGAGCTGCCCGGGTCCCGAGGCCCATGCCGCATCGTTGAAGCCTGATGTTTGCCAGTTTGTGGGACGGGTGTTTTGATCCCAGTATTTCCAGGTGGAGCCCCAGTCGAAGATGGTGCCGTCTACATCAATATCAACGCCGGGGCCACCGTTTTTCGCGGATCCCGACGGCGGCGCCTCATTGACGTTGCCCGCAGACATAATGATGTTGTTGGCTACATACTTGATATCGCCTCTTACGGACGAATTCGAGTACCGGATCGAGAAGGGTCTGATGATCTGGGCGGTCAGAGGATTAGCGTAGAGGATTACCACAACCAGCCATAGTCGGAGTGGCTTCATTGGATTGGATTTTAGTTTATAATGCCAAATTAGTATATCGCTATCTGCTTCACAATCTTTCTTCCCCTATCATTCTTGATTTCGCACAAGTAAACGCCGGTCTTCAGGCTGAACGTCTCATTTGCGGCCCCTTTTAGCCTGTTATATACCTTTTTTTGAACTATTTTCCCATCTATAGACATCACTCGTAAACTGATATTCGATTCATGTCCCGAGGTGATTCTCAGCACGGCGCTGCCATCCCGAACAGAAACGACATTAAGGGTAAATAGGCTGGTGCCGGTTAACGCTATTTTTTTCGTTTCAAGAACCTTGAACAGCGCATCTACATCCTCCTCAACGAGCCGGTAATAATTTACCAATGATTGCGGCTGAGGATCGGTAAAGGAATAGGAATTTTTTGCCGCACCATCATTTTTCGCTTGTACGTAGCCGATAGTTTGAAAGGAAACGCCATCGGAAGATCTTTCGACGCGGAACCGCTTGACGTTTACCTCGTCGGCAGTTTCCCAACGCAGTAAAACGCCTTTTTCAGTTTCTTTCGCCGTAAAGCTCAGGAACGACAACGGCAGCGCCGCCGAGCTCACTACGGTAAAATGATCGGTAACGCATCCGTATTGGTCGGTTACAGTGTAATTCGTGCTGCCAACAGCAGCGGGGGTAACAGTGATGGACGACGTGGTTTCAGCGGTGCTCCAGCTATGGTTTCCCGGCCACGATGCGGTTAATGTTACCGGTGTTCCAACGGTTGTATTGTACGAACCGGTCACATTTACATCTTTCATGATGGTGAACTTGTCGGCGATCACACCATCTTTTCTTATGAATTTTGCATCGAGACGGTTATTGTCTACTTCAAAATACAGCATGCCGCCGTCGTCCTGTGAGAACGGCAGTGCATTATGCGGATAGCCCGATTGTACGCCACCATTGGCGCCGGAACTCCCCGCTACTACGTACACTGTTCCGTGCTGCACCTTTCCGCTTTCGTACACATAGGGGCAGGAGTTGGCGGTACCATCGTAATAAGCGCTCGACTGGCTGGCCGTATGCGCCGCCGCGTTGAAATTCACTTCGCTTAAGGCTGCACCTGCAGGGGTGGCTTTATAATATCCATTTAACAAATAAGATCTTTCATAATCATGACTGTGGCCATTGATGATCAGGTCCACGCCATTTCTTTCGAGAATGCGTATGAAATTTTCCCTGATCCCGGTGAGGTCAGACTCCGTATCGGAATTGTGACTGCCTTTTGTGTAAGGAGGATGGTGCCAGAAGGCGATGGTCCACTTTTTCGTATTGGCAGCGAGGTCGCTTTTTACCCAAAGCACCTGCGCGCCGGTGGTATCATAAATTCGGGTCGATGAGTTTTCTTTACCGTATGCGTCGAGTGCAAGGAAATGAATATCGCCGATATCGAAAGAGTAGTAGGCTTCGTTACCCGACGGCACGCCGCCTATTTCGCCGGCGGTAGGGTTATCGAAGACGTCGTAGTACGGGACCGCATGATCATTCTGCCGCGTGCTGTTATTTGCATAATCATGATTGCCGGGTGTAGCGTACACTTTATGGTTTTTCAAAATGGTGCTGCCGAATACGCCGAAAAAATTACTGGTGTACTCAGCATCTGTTCCTGCATTGTAAGCATTGTCGCCCAATAGCAACCACGCGTCGGGAGCATCGATACCGTTTGCGGAGAGGTACGCCTGGTACTCTGCAAGGGTATATGCCTGGAAATTATTATCGTTCCTGCCGCAATCGCCGAAGGCGGCGAACCGCAGTTTCCTGGTGGTGTTTGCCGGCGGCAGCGTTGTGAAAAATTTCTGGTCGTCTGCAATGCCCATGTTGGTGGAATTGCCAATGCGATAGTAATATTTTGTGTCGGGCGAAAGTCCGGTTACCGTAATTGCATGGTCCGTGGTGCTGGTGCCGCTCGAAAAAACTGTGGGATAGGTGCCGAAGGCGGTGCCGATTTCAACCCTTGAATTCGAGGCGCTGCTCGTCTTCCAGTGGATCAATACGGAGGTTTCGGTGCCCATCTGCAGGTACGGCCCGCGGGTGAGCGAAGCGGCAAACGCATCGTTTGCCACAAGCTGAAGGTCGAAAGAAATGTCGGTGCTTCCTCCAGATGCCTGGTGCATTTCAACAGCAATGGTATTGGAGCCTGCAACAAACATTGAAGATGCGGCGGTTATGGTGATCACCGCGTCTTCGATGGCCGATGTGGCCGTTGAGGTGTAGCTGACCGTTCCCGTTGTCAGGTTGTTGCGCCCGGCCTCCACACCGTTTACATATACCACTAACC
>CAMPGT010000100.1 GCA_946885665.1 uncultured Chitinophagaceae bacterium
CCCCATTAACTCCTACCTTTGCCCCCCTTGGCACTCATCCTCTCAATAGATACTGCACTCGAAACCGCATCGGTAGCGATCAGCAAAAATGATCGGATGCTTGCCGTGAAGTCGAACGAAGCCCAGCTCGACCATGCCGCATGGATACACGAAGCCATCCAGGACCTCTTTATAGAAACAAACTGTGAACTCCAACAGCTCGCGGCTATTGCCGTGACATCGGGGCCTGGGTCCTACACAGGACTTCGCGTGGGGATGGCCACTGCAAAAGGATTGTGCTATGCCCTCAACAAACCGCTCATCACCGAAACAACGCTCATGCTCACCGCCGCCAGGCTCAAAAAAACTTTTGATGCAAGCGCGTGTTCGTTGCCGGTACTGATATGCCCGATGATAGACGCGAGGCGCATGGAAGTCTTCACCATGCTGTACAATTGGTCACTGCAACCGGTTTTGGCGCCTCAATCGCTGATACTCAACGATAAATCATTCGAGGATCAGCTTGAAGCAAACAACGTGGTGTTTTGCGGCAACGGAATGCCGAAGTGGAAAAGCAGTTGCAGTCATCCCCATGCCTTTTTCTCCAACAACTTGCACGATATCAGCGACCTGGCGGAAATAGCCCTCGATAAGTTAAAAAGTTCCCGGTTTTCTGAACTGGCCTACACCGAGCCTGATTACTTTAAAAATTTTTATACGGGGAAATAGATATTCTAAAAGAAATTAATTGATTAGCCTCTGTTGCTAATTAAATTAACTCGTAAATTCGCGTTTGTTTAAAAAAGGAGATGTGAACATGAATGTATCGAGTAATTATTCAATGATCCTGAATGCGGAAAACGAGAACAGTGAGCCAGTGAAAGTTGATTTTGTTAACCTTAAGAAAGCTGCAATGATCCTTCGTGCCCTGAATCACAAGCTCAGGCAGCAAATCGTGAAGTTGATAGATGAGAACGAGAAACTTACGGTTACCGAAATCTACATAAAACTAAGGCTCGAACAATCCGTCGCGTCCCAGCACCTGGCCATCTTGCGCCGTGCGGGTGTCGTGAAAACTACCAGGGACGGTAAGTTTATTTATTATTCCGTTAACAGTTCAAGGATCGAGGGTATCATGAATTGTGTGCATAGCCTAACTGAATAAGATCATTACCTTTGCGGCATGCTTATCCAACAACTCTACACTGGTTGTCTCAGTGAAGCCGCATACTATATTCAGAGCGATGGCGAAGCCGCTGTTATCGATCCTCTCCGGGATATCGAATCGTACCTGCAGCTCGCTACCCAGGAAAAGGCCACGATCAGGTATATTTTCGAGACGCATTTTCATGCTGACTTCGTCAGTGGCCATCTCGACCTCCAGGCTGCCACCGGCGCTCCAATCGTCTATGGGCCGAATACCGAAACCAACTTCCCCATCCATCTCGCCAAAGACGGCGAAAAGTTCAAATTAGGCAAGGTGAGCATTGAAGTGCTGCACACACCCGGCCACACGATCGAATCGACGTGCTATCTGCTTCGCGATGAAGACGGAAAGCCGCATGCAGTGTTTACAGGCGATACACTCTTCGTGGGCGACGTGGGCCGTCCCGACCTCAGCAGCGGCAACCTCACCAAAGAAGAGCTGGCGTCCATCATGTACGATTCTCTAAGAAACAAAATAATGGCGCTCCCCGACGATGTGCTGGTGTACCCTGCGCACGGGCCGGGCAGCAGTTGCGGCAAGAACCTTGGCCCCGAAACGACCAGCACCATCGGTCAGCAAAAGGAAACGAATTACGCCTTGCGGGAACAAACCCGCGAAGAGTTTATAAAAGCTGTTACCCACGACCTCGATGAACCACCGCAATACTTTCCAGTCAACGCACGCATTAACAGGGAAGGGTACGACAGCCTTGAAAAAATTCTCGATAAGGCCCTTACGCCACTGTCGGTAGAGGAGTTCAGAGAAAAGATGCAGCATGACGAAACCATCGTTCTCGACACGCGCCGGGCCACCAGCTTTACACAGGGGTTCATCCCTAACGCCATAAGCATCGGACTGGAGGGAAGATTTGCGGAGTGGGCAGGTGTTTTACTGTCGTTCGAAAAGCCCATTCTGATAGTGGCCGCCCCGGGAACCGAGCGCGAAGCGGTGATCCGCCTCGCCAGGGTGGGCTTCTCATTGATCAATGGGTATTTAGCGGGCGGCTTTGAATCATGGAAAGAGGCCGGCGAGCCGATCGACATGATCATCGACGTTGAGCCTGATGAACTGGCGATGGACATTCCGCACGATCCCCGGCTGGCAGTGGTAGATGTGAGAAGGGAAACTGAGTTTGGCGATTCTCACATCGTAAATGCCGTTAATCTGCCCCTGGATGAGCTGAACGATCCCGTGAACATTTCGAAACTGGATGAGGATCTGAATTTTTATCTTCATTGCGGAACGGGCTACAGGAGCGTGATTGCCGCATCGCTGATCAAGCGGCAGGGAATTCACAACATCAGGAACATATTGGGTGGATTTGAACGGATCAGGGAACAGGAAAATATTGCGCTTAAGAAAGAGAACAGTGTGCTGAACTAGACGGGAGACGGAAGGAGGGTTAACTTCCTTTAGGCGGTTCTTCATCGATCCACAACTCACTGTACTCTGGCTTCCATTCTTTTTTCCAGCGCCGATGGCTCCACAACCACATTTCGGGATGCTGCCTGATCACTTTTTCCAAAAAGCGCGCATACTGCCTCGTCAGCTCGCCCGCCGGCAGCGTAGCCGCTTCGCTTGTGCATATTTCATACTCCATCCGGTAATACCCCCCCCCGTTTCACTTTGTAGATCTGCCCAAATGCTACAGAAAGGTTGCCCGCAACGGCGCCCCTTTCGGGTCCCCAAACAAAAGGCGTTGGTCTTCCGAAAAAATTAAGCCAGTAGGCCCTTGAAACATCTCCCGGTACCTGGTCGGCAACCAGCACAAGCAGGTATTGCGTGTTCCTGTAAGGAATCATCTCTTTTCTCATTTCCGTGGCCGGCAGCAGAATATTGTTGCTGGCCTTTCTCAGTTTCAGCATTATCCGGTCGAACGTTTTGTTTTGAACAGGCATATACACCACGATCATGGGAAACGACAGGTACCGCGTAGCGCCCACGTTGGCCAGTTCCCAATTGAAATTGTGCCCCAGCAAAAACTGCAACTTTTTTCCCTTTCGGTACTCTTCTTCTAACTGCGTATTGTCAATCGTAAAATGTTTGGACGCGTACGCAGCGCCGCCCGACAATATCTTAAGGGTTTCAATAAAGTTGTCGATGAAATTCTTGTAGAATTGTTTTTCTATTTTCTTTTTTTCTTATGCAGTCCGTTCCGGAAAGGCGATGTTGAGATTGTTCCTCACTACCTGCTTGCGATACCCGAATACATGATAAATGACAAAATACACGAAATCCGAAAACAGGTACAACACCCGGATCGGCAGCAGGGACAGGGCGTACAAAAATCCGTAGGCTAGGTAGTACATGGCTAGGTGTTGATCCAGTTTTTGGCGTCCTGCTCCACGTGGTTGAGCTCAATCTTCACTTTGAATTTATTCCGCAGATGACGTGCAAGACTATCGGCAGCGAACACGCTCCTGTGCTGCCCGCCGGTACATCCGAAACTCACCTGCAGGTGCTCAAATCCTCTCTTGATATAATCTTCGACGGATATGTCCACGATCGTATAAATGCTATTGAGGAACTCGGCGATCTTCGATTTTTGTTCGAGAAAATCCTGGACGGATTTATCCCTCCCTGTCAGTTGCTTATATTCCTCGAATCTGCCGGGGTTGAGTAATCCGCGGCAGTCGAACACAAAGCCTCCACCGGTTCCGCCCACTTCCGGCGGTATGCCTTTGCGGTAAGAAAAACTGTTGATGTGCACCACCAGCGGCGTGCCTTCATCGGCCTGCACCGGTTGAAAGCGGTCAATAATTTCATCACTGACGACGAGGTTCAGCAGCCGGTCGAATTCCGGCAGTTGAATACCCGAATTTTTATTCGCGAGAAATGATTTCAAATTGGTCAAGGCGAGCGGAATGCTTGTGAGAAAGTGCGCCTTGCGTTCAAACAATCCCCTGAACCCATAAGCGCCCAGCACCTGCAGCAACCGGATCAGCACATAGCCGTTGTACCGGTTCACAAAAGGTATCCGTTCAACTTTTTCCGACAGGTTTTCTTCAACGCACTCAATATAATATTCCAGCAGCCTGTCTTTCCATTCGTCAGAAAGCTGGGCCCTGGCCTGCCACAACATGGAGGCCACGTCGTATTGCAACGCGCCTTTCATCCCGCCCTGGTAATCGATAAAATGAACCTGGCCGTCATCTGTCATCACGTTTCTGCTCTGAAAATCGCGGAACATGAAATATTTGTGCTCCGCACTGGAAAGGAAAGTGCTGAGTTGCTCAAAATCTTCCAGCAATTGTTCTTTATCGTAGGGCGCCTGAAGCGTATCGAGAAAATAGTATTTAAAATAAAGCAGGTCGCTCATGATGGCCTGTTTGCCAAATTCCCGGCTGGTTATGCACCTGCTGTAATCCAGGGAATTATCGCCTTTGATCTGTAAATGTGCCAGTTGTTTAAGTGAGGCCTGGAACAACGCATACACCTTCTCATGCTGTCCCAATTCATCCAATTGGTTCAGTAATGAAACGTTTCCAAAATCTTCCTGCAGATAAATGGTCGTTTCTTTGTTGACCGCCATAATTTGCGGCACGGGACAGCCGCAGGCCCTGAAGTGTTTCGAAAAATAAATAAATGTTTCGTTCTCGCGGATATTTCTGCCATAGGTTGCTATCGAAGTAATTCCTTCTCCATAAGCTCTGAAATAAATGCGATCGCTTCCGCTCTGTGGTATCTTTTCAATAGTAACAACCGGCGAGCCGTATGTTGCGCGGAACAGTTGTTTTATTTCCTCTAGTACTTCATCCATAGTTAGTCGGCAAAAATAACGGATTACAAAGGATTGACCAGCTCTTCTTCCTGCGGTTCCCGGCTTGTTCTTCTGCCGGGATTTCGTTCCATATCCGCCCTCAACGTGTGTTCCAGTTCTTCGATGTAGGAACGCGCCGTCACAATATACTCGTCAGTGTTCCTGATGGAAGCGAGTTTTTTGAGGGTTTTCTCATCGTGAACGAAAAATTTACGCGCCGCCTTAAATACTGCGTGTTGCGGGTAACCCAGCGACTTCATAACGTCTACACCCATTCGAAGAGAGGTGTCGATCGTTTCGCGGTACACGTGCAGCATGCCTGCGTTCATCAGGTCGTATGCATCGTAGCGGTTGGCTGCTCTTACGAACATCCTTAGGTTGGGATAATGTTTCTTTATCGTTTCGATGATCTCGAGTCTCTTTTCGGAGGGTTCCAGCGCGATGACGATCAGCCGCGCTTTCGCGGCGCCGGCAGCTTCCAGCAGGTCGTGCCGCGATGCGTCGCCATAATATACCTTGAAGCCCATCCTCCTTAAAATTTCCACGCGCTCCGAGTTGGTATCCAGAATGGTGGTATTGATATCGTGAGCGCGCAGGAACCGGCCAACGGTATTTCCGAAATGCCCAAAACCCGCTATGATCACAGGATTTTGTTCATTGATGGCGTCGGGTTCACGTTGCCGTCCGTCTGGCTTGTTGCACGCATTTAACCGGGGTTGAAGCACTCTTTCATTGATCATCATTACAATAGGTGTGATTGCCATGCTGATGGCGACCACTGCCATCATCGAATCCGACACCTCCTTGCTGATGATTCCTTCATGCATGGTAAATGAAAGCAGCACAAAAGCAAATTCACCAACCTGGCATAGCGAAAATGCAAACAGCAGGCTTTGGCTGGTATTCATTTTCGTTGAACGGGCGATGACGTACAGCACGGCTCCCTTTATCACCATGAGCAGTACGACGATACCGAGTATCCGTAATGGATCGCTTATCAGTAATTCGAAATTGATGGAGGCGCCAACGGCTATGAAGAAAAGCCCGAGCAAAATTCCTTTGAAAGGCTCGATGTCGCTCTCGAGCTCATGTTTGTACTCGCTGTTGGCCAACACTACGCCCGCAAGGAAAGTGCCCAGGGCCGGACTGAGGCCCACCTGCGTCATCAAAACCGCAATGGCAACCACCAGCAAAAGCGCCGTTGCGGTGAAAAGCTCCCTTAACTGCGTGCCGGCTACGATGCGGAAAAGCGGCCGTACGAGGAACTTTCCCGCAACAAATATTGATGAAACAGATCCCAGCACCACAACGCCCTGTTCCCACGCGGGAAGTCCGGAAACGAGCGTCGAACCGGAATAGTGGTTGGGATTTGTGTCACCCGTGCTTAACGACAACAGGGGTAACAGCGCAAGCATGGGTATGACGGCGATATCCTGGAAAATGAGAACAGAAAAAGCAGTTGCACCGGCCGTTGATTTGGTCAACCCTTTTTCTGCCAGGGTTTGCATCACGATGGCCGTTGACGACAGTGATACGATCATTCCGATGGCGACGGATGCGCGCCAGTCGAGACCGGCGAAATACGCCAACATACCCGCAACGATACTCGTTACGACAACCTGGAGCGTTCCCAGGCCGATGATGGTTCCTCTCGAGCGCCAGAGTTTTTCAGGCTCAAGTTCGAGGCCGATGAGGAAGAGCATCATCACCACGCCAAATTCAGCAAAGTGCATGATGTCTTCACCCTCCGATCCAATGAAGTTGAGCAGTGCAGGGCCGATGATGATGCCGGCCAAAAGATATCCTAACACTGACCCCAGTCCCAGCCTTTTTGACACAGGAACCATGATCACGGCAGCGGCAAGATAAACCAGCGCCTGAAACAGGAATGAATGTTGGTCCATAGTTATTGAAGTTGCAACAATTGTAGAATTAATTTCATAAATGAATTTAAGAATATCGCATTAGCCTTGTTGTGAAGACTTCTTCGTTAATTTTTTTTTAAGTTATCAGCGCTGGTGCTCAATGATTTACTTAATCGCGAGGATAGGCACATAGTTTGCATGAGGGAACGGTAAATAAGTTTTTCCATGCAAAAGAGGATTTTAGGGTATGTATTACTGGTATTAGGATTAGGGGGAATGGGATTAGCAGGTTATTTATTTGCAGTGGGTACCGGCGGAAGAGGTCAATTAATTGAAGTGTGCAGCTATATGATTTTGGGCGCCATCTGCTTTTTTGTCGGTCTCAATTACGTTTATACAGATGCTAACAAGTTTACGGAAGAACATCTCCAGATCACACCCGAACTTGAAGAAGTGTCGCCGATACAGCAACAATGGAGAACCATCCATATCGCGAAGCAGCCTGCAAGGCAGGCGCGCGAAAATGCTTCGGCAGACGTTGTTTAGAGCCCGTTTTTATTTCCATATTCACTGATGAGCTGCGCCACCAGGGCGGTCCAACCGGTTTGATGGCTCGCTCCAAGGCCCTTTCCCGTATCGCCGTGAAAATATTCAAAGAACAGCACCAGGTTCTCATTGCCCGGCTGCTTGTAAAACCAACTGTATTCATCATTGTAGATGCGGCGGTTGCCGTGCTCGTCCTTTTCGAATAAACTGATCACCCTTTTTGTCAGTTCGTCTGCCACCTCCAGCAGGTTCATCATGGTACCGGAACCCGTTGGACATTCAACCTTGAATGTATCGCCGTAAAAATTGCCGTAGCTGCGGATAGATTGTATGATAATATAATTAATCGGCATCCACACGGGCCCGCGCCAGTTGGAATTACCTCCGTAAATATCTGAAGTTGAATCGCCCGGATCGTAGCGGATCGTGTACTGGACGTTATCAACGGTAACCGAATAGGGTTCCAGCTCGTGTTTCTTCGAAAGTGCGCGTATACCGCCGGGTGAAAGAAATTCATTCTCGTTCAACAATCTCTTCAGCAGGTAAACGAGGCGGTCCTTTCTTACAAGCGACAACAGCAATTCCTTGCCGTCACTTCGTTCCTCATTTGGCCAAAACCTGTTGTTTTGTTTCCTGTACCGTTCGAACCACGCTGTGCGCTTCTTAAAGTCTTTCATCTTTTCAAAAACAGCGCTCTCGATTGTGGAAACGGCAAACAGGGAAGTAAGTCCCACAATCGATTGAATTCTCAGCGGCTTTGGATCATTGCCGCGCACCACCAGCACATCATAGAAGAATTTGTCTTCGTCGTTCCACAGCCTGTGTTCGTTCAGCGCTTCTGCAATTAACACAAAGTGTTCAAAAAACTTTGTGGCCATGTCTTCGTACGCAGGGTCATGAGTGGCAATTTCTATCGCCATGTCCATCATGTCGAGCGCGTAGGTGCCCATCCAACTGGTGCCATCGGCCTGCTCGAGCTGCATTTCGCCCGCGAAATGGATATTACGGTTAAAGACGCCAATATTGTCCAGGCCGAGGAATCCTCCTTCAAAGATGTTGTTGCCATTCAGATCCTTTCTGTTGATCCACCACGTGAAATTGATGAGCAGCTTTTGAAACACTTTTTTCAAAAATGGCACATCGCCAGTGCCTGTCTGTTTCTTTTCAATTTTGTACACCTGCATGGCCGCCCAAGCGTGTACCGGTGGATTGACATCACTGAAGTTCCATTCGTATGCGGGAAGCTGTCCATCCGGCTTCATGTACCACTCGCGCATGATCAGCAATAACTGGTGTTTGGCGAAAGTAGGATCGGCAACGGCCATGCAAATGCTTTGAAAGCCAAGGTCCCACGCGGCGTACCATGGGTACTCCCATTTGTCGGGCATGGAGATGATGTCCTGGTTTTTGAGATGCTTCCAGTCGTTATTTCGCCCGGTCATTTTACTGTTGCTGACAGGCGTGATGCCATCGCTTTTGTTGAGCCAGTCTTCCACATCGTAGTGGTAATACTGCTTGCTCCACAGCAGCCCTGCAATAGCCTGCCGTTGAATGTTCGCCATATCCTCGCTCATTCCTTTTGGCAGAATGGCGCTGTAATATTCGTCTGCTTCGGCTTTGCGGACGCTGAAGATGTCCTGAAAACCCTTTTCGAAAGGATCCTCGGCAAAGGCGTTGCTGAGCCGGCAATAAAGGGTTTTTGTGGCGCCGCCGGCAATTTTCAACTTATACACAGGTGCACATTTCGTTCCTTTCTTCCTGCTCCTCAATTCCGGTACGTTCAAATGGTTGATGATCGCCTCATGAAACGCATCTTTTGTGAACACTGATTCGTTCGGTGCATTGGTAACCTTCAGCGTATTCGTTTCATTATTGGTAAAAAGGAGGTCGTTCGGTTTCTGAAAATAGAAATAATAATTCGGCAGGCGCGAATGTTCGGCCTTCACGCAGGTTTTGTTGACAAAGGTAATGGCAGGTTCTTTTATTTCCGGCTCATTGCGCCACCGGTTGTAGAACCACAAGGTAGGCAGTACGGTTACTTCTGCTGATTTTGAATATTTGTTGGTGATGTCAATGCGTATGTAGATGTCTGTTGGGTTTTTCTTTGCATAGGTGACCTTAACATCGAAGTACTCATTGTTATTGAAAATGCCGGTGTCAAGTATTTCATATTCCGGTTCTAACCTGGTGCGCTTCCTGTTTTCGTCGCGTAGTTGTGCATATGGAAACTCCTGTTGCGGATATTTATACAGGTATTCCATGTAATGATGAGTGGGAAGGTTGTCGAGGTAATAATACAATTCCTTTACATCTTCGCCATGGTTGCCTTCGCCGTTGCGCAAACCAAAAAGGCGTTCCTTCAGTATCGGGTCCTTGCCATTCCATAACGCGATGGCGAAACACAAATTCTGAAAAAGGTCGGAGATGCCTGCGAGACCGTCCTCTCCCCACATGTACGTTCGATAAGCGGCATGATCGAAAGGGAAGTAGTGCCATGCGTTGCCATCCTGGCTGTAATCTTCACGTACCGTTCCCCACTGGCGTTCACTGAGGTAAGGTCCCCATTGAACGATGGGTACGGCTTTCCCTGCGTTTGTGGCGAGACGTTGATGTTCGGCGGTCATTGGTGCTTTGGTGCGAAAGTACGATAAAGCGTTTGCCGTAATATTGCATTATGTCAAAACTTTTCGAACCACTACGGATAAAAGATATTGAGTTAAAAAACCGCATCGCCGTATCACCGATGTGCGAATATTCATCACAGGATGGATTTGCCAACGACTGGCACCTTGTGCATCTTGGCTCGCGCGCCATCGGCGGCGCCGCCCTTGTGTTCACTGAGGCAACGGCTGTGTCGCCGGAGGGACGGATCTCACCGGATGACCTGGGCATCTGGAAAGACGAACACATTGATTTTTTAAAAAGGATCACTTCATTTATTCACGATCATGGTTCGGTTGCAGGCGTTCAGCTTGCGCATGCGGGCCGCAAGGCAAGTGTAAGCTCGCCATGGCTGGGCAATAAGTACCTCGGTGAAGACGAACGCGGGTGGCAACCGATGGCGCCATCTCCCGTTCCTTTCCGCGACGATACACCGTTGCCGCATGAATTGAGTAAAGAAGAAATAAAAAAAGTGGCGCGCGATTTTGCACAGGCCGCAGTGAGAGCGAAGGACGCGGGTTTTAAAGTAGTTGAAGTACATGCGGCGCACGGCTACCTGTTGAATCAATTTCTGTCGCCAATAAGTAACAAAAGACAGGATGAGTATGGCGGCAGCTTTGAAAATCGCATGCGCCTCACACTGGAAGTAATTGACGCGGTGAAGAAAGAATGGCCCGAACGCAACCCTTTGTTTGTACGCATTTCTGCTATCGAATGGGTGGATAACGGCTGGAGCATAGATGATTCCGTGAAGCTGGCTGTTAAATTGAAGGAGAAAGGGGTTGACCTGGTCGATTGTTCCAGTGGCGGAAATGCGAGCAGGGCAAAAGTTGAGATTGGTCCGATGTACCAGGTTCCCTTTGCTGAAAAAGTGAAGAAGGGATCGGGTATCCTGACGGCGGCCGTTGGATTGATTACCACTGCGCAGCAATGCGAGGAAATTATTTCGGAAGGAAGAGCAGATATGGTTTTCCTGGCGCGGCAGCTTTTACGCGATCCTTATTTTCCGTTGCATGCAGCGAAGGAGTTGAACGAGGATGTGGAATGGCCCAATCAATATTTAAGAGCCAAATAACCCACTCCACACTCCCTACATATTCCTCCTATACTGCCCGCCCACTTCATACAGCGCGTGGGTAATCTGGCCCAGTGAACAATATTTCACTGCGTTCATCATTTCGGCAAAAATATTTTTGTTGCTGATAACGGCGCGTTGCAGTTCGTGAAGGGCATTTGCGCTGAACGGTTCATTTCTTTTCCAGAATGCTTCCAGGTTCTCAATTTGCTGCTGCTTTTCCTCGCCGGTGCTGCGAATGACTTCGGCAGGCACGATGGTGGCGCTTCCCGTTTTATTCAGAAAGGTGTTGACGCCCACAACAGGCAGCTCGCCGTTGTGTTTCAGGTGCTCATAATACAGGCTCTCTTCCTGTATCCTGTTTCGCTGGTACATGCGTTCCATCGCACCGAGAACGCCCCCGCGATCCGATATCCGTTCAAACTCTGCCAGCACGGCTTCTTCCACTAGGTCCGTAAGCTCTTCAATAAGAAAGGAGCCCTGGTTGGGATTTTCGTTTTTTGCGGTGCCCAGTTCGCGGTTGATGATCAGTTGAATGGCCATGGCGCGTCGCACCGATTCTTCTGTGGGCGTTGTGATCGCTTCGTCGTATGCATTTGTGTGAAGGCTGTTGCAATTGTCATAGATCGCGTACAGCGCCTGCAGCGTTGTGCGGATGTCGTTGAAGTCTATTTCCTGCGCATGAAGGCTTCTGCCGCTCGTTTGAATGTGGTATTTTAATTTCTGGCTCCTTTCATTGCCTTTGTACAGGTGTTTGATTGCCTTTGCCCAAATCCTTCTCGCCACCCGGCCGATAACACTGTATTCAGCATCCATGCCGTTGCTGAAGAAAAAACTAAGGTTCGGCGCGAAGTCGTCGATGTGCATGCCCCTGCTTAGATAATATTCGAGATAGGTAAATCCGTTGGCAAGTGTAAAGGCAAGTTGTGTGACAGGATTGGCGCCGGCTTCGGCAATGTGATAACCACTGATGCTGACGCTGTAAAAATTTTTTATCGAGTGTTGAATGAAATATTCCTGCACGTCGCCCATCAGCTTCAAAGCAAATTCGGTGCTGAAGATGCATGTATTCTGTGCCTGGTCTTCTTTCAGGATATCGGCCTGTACAGTGCCGCGCACATGGGCCAGCGCCGAAGCTTCAATTTTTTTGTAAATATTTGGTTCGATGGCATTGCGGTCGGCAAGTCTATGTTCCTGCATGTATTTTTCGCACTGCTGGTCTATGGCTGCATTGAGAAAAAAAGCGAGGATCACCGGCGCCGGACCGTTGATCGTCATGCTCACCGAAGTGTTGGGGGCACAAAGATCGAAGCCGCTGTACAGTTTTTTCATGTCGTCGAGCGTGGCGATGCTGACGCCGGCGTTGCCCACTTTTCCAAAGATATCGGGGCGCTCGGCAGGGTCCTCGCCGTAAAGGGTAACGCTGTCGAACGCTGTTGATAGCCGGATGGCCGGTTGCCCTTCGCTGAGGTAATGAAAACGCTTATTGGTGCGCTCGGGTCCGCCTTCGCCGGCGAACATGCGTGTGGGATCTTCATCGAGGCGTTTCAGCTCGAACACGCCGGCGGTATAAGGGAATTCGCCGGGAACATTTTCCCGGAGCTGCCACCGCAAAATATCGCCCCAGTCTTTATACTTCGGCAAGATCACCTTATGGATGACGGTGCCCGAAAGGGTTTTTGCGGTCAGGGGTTTGCGGACTACGCGGTTCCTTACTTTGTATTCGAAAAAATCGGAACGGTATGTTGCTAACCGCGACGGCCATTCGGTGATGAGGTGGCGGCAGGCATTATCGAGCTCCTTTTCGGTTGCAGCGACCAGCGATTCTATTTCTTCTTTTGCCGCGCCGGATACCAGTTCAAGAGCGCCCTGCAATTGGTATAACCGCGATGCAACGGCGCATTGGCTGTTTACCCAGGCATCATATTTCCTGTTGCTTTCGGCGATCTCTGACAGGT
>CAMPGT010000101.1 GCA_946885665.1 uncultured Chitinophagaceae bacterium
CGATGTTCGGAAACGATACACAGGGTTCAGTTTGAAAGCTCCGCGACTTTAAGTACTTTAGATTATGCAGCAGAAAACTGCCTTGTTGATATTACTCTTCTTCCTCCTGACGATCAGCCCCTTTTCATTCGGGCAAACGCATCGCGACAGGGTTTATATTAACGGAGGCAGCAGTCTTTGGGAAAATTTCACAAAAGAAATGTACCTGTACCCTTCCTTTAAAGAAGGCCTTGTGGACCTGAAAGACGGGCGGCTCATCCGGGCGCCTTTGAACTACAACAAGGTACTGGCCACAGTTCAGTTCATCAATGAAAAAAATGACACACTCGTCATTGCTAACGAATCAACGGTAAATTTAATCAGGATAGGCGATGACCTCTTTTTTTACCGTCCGCAGTGCGTTCAATCCATCAATCCCGAGAGCAAAGTCAAACTGTACAGGCAGGCAACAGTCAGGATAGCAGATGTCAGGCAGGTGGGCGCATTGGGTGTTGCCAACACTTCCGGCGGTGTTGAATCGCTGAACCAGGTTTATACCTGGATGAATTCTTACCAGTTGCAGGCCAACGAGAAATTGCTGCTAAGCAAGGAAACTAATTTCTACATAGACGGAAATGACAACGAGCTGTTGCCAGCGAGCAAATCCAGTATATTGCGCCGCCACGGAAAAAACGCGGCGCGCATTAAAAATTACATCAAATCAAATAAGACGAATTTTAACAACGAAAAGGATCTGCTTCAGCTTACACAATATATTTCCACACTATAACCCTGGTGTTGCCGGGCGCATTGGCCGCCCGAAAGAATGACATCCTTTCGTTTTCAGTTTTCTCCTGAAAACTTTATCTCCTGCCGTCACGTATAAAATGTTCAGCGCGGGCCCCGCAAAATACACATTTGAACTTTGAGAATTGGATGGCGGCACGGGCAAAATAGCGTTCACCCGTCCCAGGGGATCCATAACCTGGATGCCTATTCGCGTGGCAACGTATATCCTGCCGGCAGTGTCACATTTTAAACCATCTGGCCAGGCATTCTCCTGCGTATCAGGAACATGCAGCCAGCCAAAGCGCTGTTTATTTTTGAGCGTGCCATCGGCATCTATCGAATACACCCACACCCAATGCGTGGCCGATTCGGTGGCATATAACTGCGTTTGATCGGGTGACAGCGCAACACCGTTCGGAAATTTCAGTCCTTCATCCGCCACGAGCTTTTCTCCATTGGGACGAACGAGGATGAGTTTGCCGGCATTTGTACCATTGGGTGCCGTGACATATATGTTACCATTACTCGCCACCGTGATATCGTTTCCGGCAACACTGTCGGCCACAACGGCAACCCTGCCCTGCTTATCGTAACGCAATACCTGTTGGGTGCCTCCTGCTGCGGTGTAATAATTTCCGTCGGGACCAAAGCTGGTGCCGCTGGCTTTCCTGGCATCTTCATTCACCAGTTCCGGCCGGCCACCCGCCCCCACCTTGTATGTTCTCGATCGCGGAACATCCTGGAAATACAGGTCGCCTTCCGCGTTACCACCGGTACCTTCAGTAAACTGATATCCCTCCCCAACCAGTTCCCAGTCTTCTCCTTCAATAAGCAGATCGGCCAGGTACCTGTTTTTCGAACTTCCTTTTTTTACCGGTTCGGGCCAGCCCTTCCACAACCAGCGCATGGCATCCGGAAAGATGGACGTTCCATGTTTGCCATTATGGCCATCTTCGCCCCAAACATGGTTTACTTCGTAGCCGGAAAACGTTAATGCGCGTTCCATCATTTCGTTGGCCTTCCACCAATCGCCCGCGTATATGTTCAGATCATTTTTACCGTCCTGCAAAAAAATGCGGATGGGTTTGGGCTCATACTTGCGAACAAGAATTGGGTACCTGTCGGCGCCCCGCAACCCGGTATATGTGCCGATGGCGCTGAATACCCTTGAAAATTCTTCGGGGTGCTCCCATGCTGCCGTAAAGGCGCAAACGGCCCCACTGCTGGATCCGCCGATGGCACGGTCGTTACCCTTTTTTGAAAGATGTATGGCCCTGCCGTTCTTCGTTTTTTTTGTTTCCACCTCAGGAAGTAATTCGGTGAGCAAAAAGCGGGCATACGCATCGCCAAGGCCGTCATATTCAAAGCTGCGGTTGAAGCGGTCCTGGGCGTTTGCATTGGCATGCAAAACCTTCCCGGGCGTCACGAAAACACCAATTGTCACCGGCATCTCCCTGTTGTTGATGAGATTGTCGAACACGGTAGGCGCGTTCCACTGAATACGGTCCTGGTTGATGTACACGCAGGCCGGTTGCTGCGGATCATACTGCGCGGGAACATACACCCAACATTCGCGCGTTGTGCCCGGAAAGATTTTCGACCTGTCGAACGTGAATTTAATCAGCTCGCCTTTGGGAACGCCGGCATGTTCCTTACTGGCAGGATCCACTGCGTAGGAATGCGTTGATGGCTGGCCAAAAAGTAATGTGGCAGCAAATAAGCCGGCCACGGCAAACAAATATTTCATTACTGGAAGGTATAAGCGACAAAGCTATACAAATCCGGTCATGCACCGGGGATTGATTCAACATCTGTTCTCGACATCTTTTGCAAGGACGGCAAGCGATTCTTGTCGCCCACGATCCATACCACATCGCCTTCCTGAAACGCCATGGATGATTCAGGATTGAGAATACGCTGCCCTTCCCTCTCGATGCCTACGATCAACCCGTTTGTCATGCTGCGAATACCGGATTCTCTTATGGTCTTGTCGATAAATGGCGATTTTTTTTCAATGGTAAATTTCTCCAGCGCCACTTCTTCGCCGTCGTCGGGCCCGATGGTGTTCCTGGTACGAAAAATAACATTCATCTTTTTCTCCTGGGTATCTGTACAGATCACGAACAGCTTGTCGCGCGGAAAAACGCAATCAAGGCCCGACGGCCCGATAATGGTGATCCGGCCTCTTTTGATCATGGCGATGTTCACGCCGATCTGTTCGCGCCAACGAAGGTCGGCAAGCGTTTTGCCTATGAACGTCGCCTCCGGTTCAACGTCGAAGGTGGTCATATGCGCATCCCAGGGAGCGAGAGCCTCGTTTCTGTTTCCCTTTTGCTGCTCGAGCAATTGAATCTCCTGTTGCAATTCCCTGTCATTAAGGTTGCGTATAAAGCGGGTTTCCATCCTGTCGTACAAAATCTTCAGTTTCTTCCTGAAAAGAATAAAGAAACTGATCATGAGTATCGCTGCATACAGTGCTACGGAGATGGAGAAAATGCGGTCGACAAGAAAGATGATAAAAAAGATACAGAGCGCTATTTTAATTCCCCTCATCAGCCAGATGGGCCCACGATATTTTTGCTGCGCGAATATCCTCGCAAAAGCTTCTGTCTGTTCATTGCGTACGGCGAGCCCCCAGAAGAGTGGGGCCATAACGATAAGTGCGAAGAATGTACTCAGCACGGCGCTGAAGCTTCCTTCAATAAACGATTGCACCCAGGGAAGCGCATACATTACCGAAATGTAAATAATCGCGCCCAGCAGTACTGAAAAGACGACGATATTCAGCAAGAAAGACTTGAGTACCTGCTGCCAGTCGCTTGCAGCGCTGATGGTCGTGGCTTCGGCGCTGTAACGCACTAGCGACTGCTTCAATTTTTCGGGCAGCCGTTTGTCGATCCATTTGTACAACGCATCGCTCGACCTGGTAAGATACGGTGTGGTAAACGTAGTGATACCGGATACCGCGATAATAATAGGATAGAAAAAGGCGCTCGTTGCTTTTTCCGACAGCCCCAGTGCGGCAATGATAAAAGAAAACTCACCAATCTGCGCAAGGCTCATCCCCGTTTGCAGAGACACCTTAAGAGAATTGCCCGATAACATCGCGCCGGTGCCGGTCGTAATAATTTTACCTACGATACACACGAAAGTGATCAACAGTATCGGTAATGCATATTCGCCGATCATTTTGAGATCGATGAGCATTCCCACGGAAACAAAGAATATTGCGCCGAAGAGGTCCTTTACAGGTTTCACCAAATGCTCTATTTTTTCCGACTGCGAGGTTTCTGCGAGAAGGGAACCCATTACAAAAGCGCCGAGGGCAGGCGAGAAACCGGCTTTGGCCGCGAGGTACACCATCAGCAGGCACATGGAAATGGACACCACCAGCAGTGTTTCGTCGTTCAGCAGTGCGCGGGCCCTTTTCAGCATTGTGGGAATGAAGAAAATTCCGGTAACGAACCACAGGATGAGAAAAAACACCAGTTTCAATACAGAAAACATCATGTCGGCGCCATCAAACTGCCTGCTTACCGACAGCGTTGTAAGCAGTACGAGCAAGGCGATGGTGATGAGGTCTTCAACGATAAGGATACCGAAGACCAGCGTGGCAAATTTTTTCTTTTTGAGGCCAAGTTCTTCTATTGCCTTGATGATGATGGTAGTTGAGGAAACGGCAAGAGCAGCGCCAAGAAAAATACTGTCCATGTCGGGCCATCCCAGCAACCTGCCCGTGCCATAGCCAAGCGCTATCATACCTACTGCCTCCACGAATGCCGATATGGAGGCCGATCCTCCCACTTCGGCCAGCTTTTTAAAACTGAACTCAAGGCCAAGGCTGAACAAAAGAAAAATAACGCCGATCTCCGCCCACACGTTCACGTTTTGAACCTCTATAACGGTGGGGAAGAAAGTGAAATTCGGACTCACCAGGATACCGGCAACAATGTAACCAAGCACCAGCGGTTGCTTCAGCCACTTGAATAAAAGGGTGATGATGGCCGCGGCGCCAAGAATAAGTGCAAGATCTGCTATCAGGTTGGGCAAATGGATCATGCAAAAGAAATTTGTTCAATTGTTCGGACAAGCTTACAAATAAGGCCTGGGGGTAATTCTGTCAATACGACAAATCAAACGGGACGTTTCCCGAGCGAGCGTTAATGTTCAACACATGTACGGATATGCGGTCCTACCAGAATTTGTGTGAAGGTTAATTGTGCAAAAGATGCTTTTGGCGCAGGCGGCTGTCTTTAATTATCGAATAATTCACATAAGCATCCGAGCCTGCGCGAACCTGCGTGGCTTGTTTTGTATAAAGATCCGCATTGCCATTTGACAACCTGAAATCCACCGCCGGCCTTTCATTTTTGACGATGAGCCACAGCGGCATAGAAAAATGTTGATCCGGAGAAGTGCAGAGCGCAATTTGACGGGGTGCCGAAACTTTGGCCTGCCGCGGGCCGGCGTTGCCGGCAAACACCGAATCAAAAGATGCGAATGATGCCAGCAATACAATGATTGACAATATGATTGTACGGTTTGACATATGGGCAAATATATCTTAAAAAGAGCAAAGTATTCGCCCATTGCTGCTGCGGGTTACCGTACGTGGCGGCAGCACAAAATCATAAATACCGAGACTATTTTTTGTCTCTTATCGCTTTAACATCGTGAGTGGTGACAATGTCTTTTTGCTTTCCAAAACGGCTGCGGATGTAAGTGGTTATGGATGCTATTGCATGGTCGTCCAGGATGTTGTCGTGAGCGGGCATCAGCCCATTGTAAGTTTTTCCTTTCACCCTGATCTCTCCCTGCATGCCATTCAAAATAATGCTGATCAACAGGTTTTTATCGCCCATAACATATTCGGAACTGTCCAGCGGAGGAAAGCGATTATTGTCTCCCTTTCCGTTTCCCTGGTGACAATTTGCGCAATATGTTTTGTACAAAATGCTTCCTTCAAGCCTGTCGCCGGTGTTCAGGTTGTCTGCAACTTCATCCGGCGTTTTTATGTATGTCCGTGATTCTCTCTGTTTCATGCCGGCCAACTGTTCTGCGCCAAAGTTATTCCTGTCGCCTTTGTACATCACCCGCCATATCCTGCCAATGTTCGACTCGGAAATATACAGCGAGCCATCGGGACCGGTAGCAAGGCCCATTGGGCGAAAACGCGCATCGTTAGTGTTAACCACTGTATCTGTTTGTGTGAACCCATCTGCAAAAACTTCTATCTCTCCTGTTGCTTCGCCATTTTTGAACGGAATGAAACACACGATGAAGCCTGCCTGCGGGTAAGGCGACCGGTCTGTCGATCCATGGAACGCCACAAACGCTCCCTCCTTGTATCGCTCAGGAAATTGGTCGCCATTATAAAACAACACATCCATAGGTGCCCAGTGACCGGGAAAGCCGATAACGGGTGTATCAAACTCGCTGGCCCTGCCCACTGTTTTGCCATCGCCGCCATAGCCCGGCTGCAACAGGTTTTTCTTTTGCATCTGGTCGTAATATGCGTATGGCCAACCATAATTGACTCCCTCTTTTACGCGGATCAGCGTTTCTGCCGGAAGTACGGCTGCCTGCCATGAAGAATACAGTTTTGGATAGATGGTATGAAAGTTATCGATACCGTTCACAACGGCGTAAACATTTTCATCGCGCGGGTTCCACTGCATGCCCACCACGCTCCTAATGCCCGAGGCGACTTTCTCACCGTCGTCCTGGGTTTGATTTGTTTTATCTGCGCGAAACCGCCAAATGCCCGCGTGTTTTTCCAACTCGGGCGCCGGATCAAGACCCTTGCCGCCGGGGATGCCCACCGGTCCAAACTGCGTTATATCCTGGCCCGCATCGGAGGGCGACCCGAAAGGCACGTACATGTATCCTTTGTTATCGAACGCAACGGGCTTGGTGGTGTGCCAGTTATGGGTAACATTCGAATCGAGGTCGGTGATCATCACCTCGGTTTTATTTTCCGGGATGAGCTTACCGGGTGTCAGCTTCGTCCGGAGCACCTGACGCACGGTGCTCGTGTACAGGTACCCGTTATGAATGGTCATGCCCACAGCGGAGCCGCCTTCATCTTTATAATCGCCAAAATATACAACCGAATCTGCTTTGCCGTCATCATCGAGGTCGCGAAGGCCAACAGTGCCGCCGGATCCGTCCATCTTATCGTTGAACGTGAGCTTAACATAAATATCGCCGTTGTCATTTACCGCAAGGTGGCGCGCATGACCGATGCTGTCAACAACTACCAGCGCTTCAAATCCGCCGGGAAGAAACAATCCGCCGTTATCTTTATCTGCCGGAGGCAATTTGTTTTCCTGACCGCAGGCAATACATCCAAGAACAAAAACCAGTAAATAGAATCTCATTATCTAAGTGTATTTTATCTGTTTTACGTAAGGTTAATCCACATCCCACCAAAGAGGCGTGGCTGCATTGTCCGGACCGCCAAGGAGGTCAACAGCGGCTTCCACTGCTGCTCCGTTCCTGTCACGGTCGTAATTCAAGAATGGGATGCGCCTGATAAAAGTGCCCTGCGGCAGATCGGGATTATCAGAATGAATTAAAGGATATAATTTGGGATAACCCGTTCTCCTGAATTCGGCCCACGCCTCGTGCCCCTCGGGAAATAGCGCCAGCCACTTTTGCGTGAGTATCTGTTCCCGTTGTTTTTCGGGATCCGCAGCAAACTTTACAGGAATGTCTGAAAGTGCTTTGGTGTCGAACATGCCACCGGGAGCAAGAGGTTGTTTCATGCTGTTAATATAGGCGTTGATTTCGGTGGCGTCGGTTATTCCCCACGTGCGCAACGACATTTCGATACCCTTGTTATAAAATTCTTCCGCGGTGCCGCCCATGTTCCAATCATTCAAGGCGCCCTCCGCGCGCAGAAAATAAGCCTCCGCTGTGTACATCACCGTCGATGGAGTAACCGACATATTTTCGGGAAGCAGCGGCAGGCTTGGGCCCGACGTATTATCGGGCTCGTTTTCAGGCGCCACAATTTCGGCGACGTTCATTCCGTTTCTCACGCCTTTGTACTCTCCGGTATTGACGGCCGGCGCCCAGAATTTACTTAAACGCGGATCTTCATATCCCTTTAAAACGCTTTCCATTGCGGCGCTCATCCGGAATTCGTTCCATCCAGACTGCCTGTTGTAGCCATTGTAATTCACCCCTGAAGATTCCAGGTATGCATCATCGCTCAGTTCCGACATCACACCGCCTGCAACCGCTGCCTCTGCCTCTTCTTTCGCCTTATCGGGTTCCACCTTCGAAATGCGCATGGCCAGCCGAAGGCGAAGGGTATTGCCAAACTTCAGCCACTTTGCATTGTCGCCATCAAATATTACGTCGCTTTCACCGTAAGAAGCATCGCTAAGGTGCTGGCTCAATTGCGCCGTTGCTTCGGTCAGCTCCTTAAAAAGATCGTAATAGATCTCCTTCTGCGGATCATACGGGATAACGGTACTGTCGGCGCCAATACTGAAATAAGGGATCGGTCCATAATAATCGGTGGCGCGGTGTATCACCCAAACTTTCCATATCCGTGCAATGGCATTGAATGCTTCTTTTCCGGGATCGCCGGTTTCTTTAATGATGTTGAACAAAGGAGGCAGCGCCTTTGTATAAGTGCCGATCCACTGTTCCTGCACCCATTCCTGCGCGATATTATACCGGTCCGTAGGATCGAAGGTGGCAGTGATCGCGGAATATTGCGCATACAGGTCGGCAAAGAATCCCTGCGCGTACTGGTACTCAGCCGATCCGTCGCCGGAATACATACCCATATACAATGCATTTGTAAAAAGACCCTTAACGTCTTCGGTTGTGAGGCTGGTAAACCTTGTGGGGTCAGTATTAATATCCGAGTAGTTCTTCGCACAGCTTGTGGCCAGCGTGATCAACACCAGGTATAAAAAAGATTGGAATTTCATTTTACAATTATTATAAATTGAAAAATCATTTTGCGAATGAAATATTCAGGCTTAAACCATAGTTGCGGGTCGAAGGAAGCGCAGCATATTCAAGTCCTCCGCCATCAACACCGCGTGTAATTTCGGGGTCGATGGGTGCGGTCTTATGGAAAAAGAACAGGTTTCTTCCCACAAGCGACACTTCCGCGCGTTTGATGATCTTTATTTTTGACAGCAAACGATCCGGGAGCCGGTAGCTTACCACCAGTTCCCTTAACCTGGTATTCGTACCCGGGTAGCTGTAAAATTCAGCAATGGGGTACCTGCCGCCGATCAGTCCAAAATATTTTTGCGATTCGATGGGCGTAGCGTTCTTGCTCCCGTCTGCAGTGACAGCGTCCAGCACTATGCCGCCTTCGCGTCCGCGAAGCGAAGCCTGCGAATGACCATCTGCATCTATCAGCGCCTGCGTTCCGGAAATAACCACCCCACCCTGCCGGTGATCGATCAGAAAGCTGAGCGAAAAATCTTTATACGTAAATGTATTCGACAGTCCCATCATGTAATCAGGATTGTAATTGCCAACAAACGCGTCCAGTCCGTCAGTAAGTATTGGCGTTCCATCCGCATCCACAAGCCTTTCGCCTTTTGCGTTTCTTTGCCATCCTCTCACGTACACATCGCCGTAGCTGCTTCCTTCATCCACCTTGATCAGGTAAACGTTGTCGCCTTCACCAATGACCACCGACTTCATTGTTTGCGTGAGCTCTTTTACTTTATTCTTGTTTTTCGAGTAGTTCAGGCCGATCGTCCACGAAAAACTTTTCGTGCGTACTGGTGAATAGTCGGCCGTCAGCTCCACTCCCCTGTTCTCAATGAGGCCGGCGTTAATATACTTCTGGTCAAAGAGCGATGCCGGCGGCAGGCCGATCAGCAGCAACTGGTCTTTTGTTCTGGTGATGTAGTAGGTAAGATTGAATCCGAGCCTGCTGGCAAAGAACCGCCAGTCGAGTCCCGCCTCGTAAGAATGTGTCAGCTCGGGTTTGTAATCACCAAGCGATTGAGTATTAGGAGTGATGATAGCGCCTCCCGAACCAACCGAGTAATAATTGCGGTCGAGATATTCGGTACCGCCGAATCCTGAATTCGCCGAGGTGATCCTGGCCCTTCCATAGGTTACCCACGAAGGCATCTCTACTATGTCGGAAACGATTGCAGACAGGCCGATCGACGGATAGAAATAAGATTGATTTTCTTTTGGCAGCGCCGATGACCAGTCGTTGCGTGCCGTAAGATCGAGATAGAGGTAATTATTGTAAGAAAATGTTGTTGTGGCGTATAACGACTGAACCCTTGGCGAGCGGCCGTATGAATTGGTTGCAACGGGACTCTTCGCGTTAACCATAAAAAAGAAATTCGCTTTGTTGAGGCCGTTGGCATTCTGTTCATTTCTTTCATACCTGCTTTCCTGTATGGAAGCGCCCACATTTCCGGAAACATTGAATTTTTTGCCGATGGAATGATCGAACGACAACAACGCATCCATGTTACTTCCAAATCTTTTGGTCGCCCACATTTCATAATCCGATCCCACCTGGCTGAAGTAACTGTCGGCGAATACTTTCCTGTCGTTGTTTTGCAAAGTTTTGTCGAAACTGCCGCGCAACTGGATGTTCAGCCAGTCGGTGATGTCATATTTCATAGTGAGAAGCGCCAGTATCCTTTCGCGTTTTTGGAAATACAGCACCCTGTTCAATGCCCAGTATGGATTAAGCTGCACAGATGACCCCGGGTTCCAGTAGCTCTGCTTTTCCGTACCTGTTTCATCGAGGTAAGAATATTTTTGCATTTCGCTGAGCGGGATGGTCACCGGCGAGCGGAAGATGGAAGGAAGAGCATAAGTGCCGCCGTCGCCAGGCACTACGCGATTATCAACCGCATCATAGATGTACGTAAGCTTGCTGAAGACGGTAAATTTCGAGGAGATATTGTTCGTGATCTTCAGATCGAGATTATGCCTCATCAGATCATTGTTGCGCATAATGCCCTGCGCCATCATGTTTCCATAAGAGAAGTAGGTCTGCATTTTCTCGCTTCCTCCCATAACACTTACGGTGTTGTTGAAGGTATTGGCCGTTCTGAAAAAATCTTTTAACCTGTCCGGCTGTCCCTGCATCTGTACAGTGGTTCCGTTCCACAGTTCCACGTCCTGCCCTGTAATTTTCGGTCCCCAGCTATGTTCGGAACCAGCATTGTAAATGCCTGCGTCGCCCTGTCCGTATTCAAATTGCAATTCGGGCAGAACGGCCGCCTGGTCAACCGTCCAGCCACCTACATAATTGATGGATGTTTCGCCGGCTTTTCCCCTTTTAGTGGTGATGATGATCGCGCCGTTCTGCCCCTGGCTGCCGTACAGCGCTGCCGCCGAGGCTCCCTTCAGCACGGTCATGCTTTCGATATCATCGGGACTAAGCATGCCGATGTTACCGTTGAGCGGAACGCCATCGATTACATACAACGGCTCGTTACTGTTATTAATGGAACGGTTGCCGCGTATCAGCACTTTTGCCTCGCCACCGGGACCGGTTGCGTCGCGCGTGATGGTTACGCCGGCAACTTTCCCCTGCAATGAATTCACCACGTTCGTTTCTTTCGCCTTGTTGATTTGATCGCCTTTTACCGTTTGCACGGCGTAGGTTAGGGACCTTTCTTCCCTGGTAATGCCGAGTGCCGTTACAACCACTTCGTTGAGTGAAGTTGCCTCTGCAGTGAGTGTAATTTCAAGGTCCGATTGCCCGTTAACAATATATTCCTGTGTTACAAAACCTATCGAGCTGATCACAAGAACATCGCCCGGGTTCACATCGATCGTGAATTTTCCGTCCGCATCCGAAGTGGTACCTCTCGTGCTTCCCTTTACCGTGATGTTCACGTAGGCAACCGGGTTTCCGTCGGCGCCCAAAATCCTGCCCTGTACGGGAAACAATTGAACGACAGGTACAGCCGGCGTCTGCAAAGCAGTTTGCCTGATGAGCGAAGGTTTTCTTTTGATGAATATCGTGCGTTTTTCAATGTAATAACCGAACGGCTCATCTTTAAAGGCCATATCGAGAAACTCTTCTACCGGCGAATTCTTCACATTGATCGTTACCGGCCTGGCGTCGGCAAGCATGTCTTTCTCATAAAAAACAGAATAGTGAGTTTGTCTTTTCACCTCCTCGAACACATCCTGGATAGGCATGTTGGTGGCAGACAAAGTGATAGTCTGCGAAGCGGTTTTTGCAGTTACATGAATGCAGAATGCAAACATGAACACCACCATGAAGAAATGATTTCCCATAAGTAGTCCTGGTTTTGTAATGAAACAATGACTTTTTTCAGGGCCTTACGATCAGTCGCCTGCCCTGCAGCTCAAAGTGAATTCCTGAATTTTCCAGCCCCTTAAGCACTTGCAAAAGTGTTAGGTCCCTGCCGATTTCGCCACCGTATTGTTTGTCCGGAACACCTGCGGGGAACTCCACCTCCACATCATACCAGCGTGCCAACTGCCTCATGATCTGCGAAAGATTCTGATCATTAAAATTGAATACGCCGTTTTTCCATGCCACGTCCTGCTCAACATCGGTCGGAATTATTTTTCCGTCGATGTAGGCGTCTCCGGGCTTCATTACGGAGTTGTTAATTTTAACGGAGCCTTCGAGCAGCGTCGTTTTAATCATGCCGTTATCCCTGTACGCATTCACATTGAAATGCGTTCCAAGCACCTCGATATGCACGTCGCCGGCATCAACAAGGAAAGGTTTTGTTTTGTCTTTCGCCACTTCAAAGTAGGCCTCGCCGGTAATGGTCACTTTTCTTTCGTGCCCGGCAAAAATTACAGGATAGGTAATGGACGACTCCGCATTGAGCCACACGCGGGAGCCATCAGGAAGGATAAGATTGTATTGCCCACCACGCTGTGTGGACATCGTATTTGTGACATTCAGTGCGGCGCTGCCCTGGTTACCCAGTACGCGGTAGGCCACTTCGCCATTGGAGAGCTTGATCACCTGCACGTTACCCTGCTGGGCAATTTTTCCGTTTCCCGCATCTTCCAGATTGATGGTGGATCCATCGGCAAGCGTCAATAGTGTCGTGTTCCCGGCCGGTGGAATATCTTGTTGCGCCGGGGCCGCGGATGGCATAGTGGCTAAAGGCTGCCCCTCCGGTTTACCGGTGAACAGGAAAAACGCTGCGCCCGCAACAAGAATGACCGCCGCCGCCGCTTTAAAC
>CAMPGT010000102.1 GCA_946885665.1 uncultured Chitinophagaceae bacterium
ATTGCCCATTGCCCATTGCCCATTGCCCATTGCCCGCCTCACGTCTCCCGCAACTTCTCGTTCCCCGCATACCTGTCCGCATCCCTCCTGCTCTTCTTCTCAAAATTCTTCTCCAGCGCAGCCGTAAGATCAACACCCGTCTGGTTGGCAAGGCAAATCAACACCCACAGCACATCAGCCATCTCATCTGCCATATCCTTATTGCGGTCCGATTCCTTGAACGACTGTTCACCATATTTCCTGGCCATAATGCTCGCCAGCTCGCCCACCTCTTCAGCAAGGATCGCCGTATTCGTCAGCTCGCTGAAATAACGCACACCCGTCGTCTTTATCCATTCATCCACTTTCTGCTGCGCATCGGCTATTGTCATGTGGTATCATTTAATTAGCTGTAAATTTACTGCGATGAACTCCGCCATCGACATATCACCCGAAATTACCTTTAAAACCGCACGAAGCGGCGGCAAAGGCGGACAAAACGTCAACAAGGTCGAAACGATGGTCGAAGGCAATTTTCATGTACCTGCCTCCGGCATTTTAAACGAGCAGCAAAAGCATCTCGTTCTTCTAAAACTGAAAAACAAAATAAATACTGAAGGATACCTGCAGGTACGCAGCCAGGTTCACCGGTCGCAGTTGGGCAACAAAGCCGAAGTGGTTAAAAAAATGAACGGCCTCGTTCGTTCGGCGGTAAAAAAAGAAAAGAAAAGAATAGCCACCAAACCCACGCTCGCTTCGAAAACCCGGCGCACGGAATCGAAGAAAAGGGCTTCGGAACAAAAACAACACCGGCAAAAGATCAGGTACAATGACTAGTAAATTCAGTGTGAGCATCCTGGTCATTGTCATGATTATTGCCGCCTCGATCATCACCAATAGCTGCAGGAAATCTTCCTTTAAAAGAAGTCATCCCACTACCCCGCTTACCTTTACCGTTCCCGACGGCTTTCCCGAACCAGTGTACGATTTTACCGCGAATCCCATCACCGAAGAGGGCTTTGCGCTGGGCCGGAAATTATTTCACGACCACATCCTCTCCAAAAACCTCGACGTAACCTGCTCTTCGTGCCACCAGCAGCATGCCGGCTACACCACCTTCGATCATGACCTCGGCCATGGCACCAACCACCAGCACACCAGCAGGAACGTTCCCGTCATCTTCAATATGGCTTGGCACAATGAATTTCAGTGGGACGGCAGCGTGAACAGTCTCGAGCAACAGGTGATCACCTGCATGACGGCCCCCGAAAAAATGGGTGAAGAAACCGGCAGCGTAGCGGCCAAACTGGGCGCCGATGAAGAATACCGCCAGCTTTTTGCAGATGCGTTCGGCTCCGATGAAATAAATGAAGAACGGATCTCACGCGCCGTCACCCAGTTTGTGCTGATGATCGTTTCGGCAGATTCCAAATATGACAGGATGAAAAAAGGTGCATACACCTTCAACGCATCCGAGCAGAATGGATACGAGTTGTTCAAAAGCAAATGTGCTTCCTGCCATGCAGCGCCCTTGTTCACCGATCTTAGCTACCGCAACGACGGATTGCCGATGAATCCCACCCACAACGACTATGGAAGAATGCGCGTGACGGGCAGTGCCGCTGATTCATTAAAGTTTAAGGTGCCCACGCTGAGAAACATCGCGCTGACCGGGTATTTTGGCCACGATGGACGCTTTCCCGCCTTTACGCAAATGATCGAACACTACAGCAGCGGCATCGAACAGGGGCCCACACTCGATCCTTCGTTGCAGGGTGGCATTCCCATGACCGACCTCGAAAAATTTTACCTGCAGGAATTTTTATTTACACTTACCGACAGCGCCCTGGTCACCAATCCCATGTTTGAGTGAATTAGTTGCCGGCTACCTTCTGAGACACCAGTACGTTCCGCATATCCCTTTGTTTTTGCAGTTCCTGCGCTTGTTTTTCCTGGTCCTTTTTATTTTGAGCGAGTTTATCCTCGAGGTCATTCAGCCGCTCTTCATACAAGCGCTGATCGTCGGCCAGCCCTTCGAGATTTTTTTCTGATTTTTTGATGAGCTCATCCTGTTTATTGATCTTCACTTCCAGGTCGTACGCTGCCACCACCGGCGACAACGTATTCAAAAAATTACGCGCATCATTTACCCGGTAATTGTCGTCTGCGGGCCGAAGCGCCACATTTTCGTTGGGCCGCCCCAGGATGAGGTAAACAACGGATTGGTCCGGTTCTCTCCTGCCCCTTTTCTCCACCCTGAAGTAAAGATCAACCACCTGCCCATCGCTGGCGGTGAGGCGGCTCCCTTTAAACACCTGCATGCCTTTCAACCGCTCCTCCTTTACCAGCGCCGACTCAAACTTTTTTCTCAATGCGCCTTCCACAATTTCCGGAGGGTAGGGCAGCTCGATGATCGCCGCCTGTTTTTCTCCCTTCTGGTATTCTATTTTTCCCACCGCTGCCACCGGTTGTGCAAAAACGGCAGTACAACTAAAAATCAGTGTCAACACAACGAACAAAAAGTTCTTCATAATAAAATTTAAGTTAAGTGCCTCAGGGTACAAAGTTGAAGCAAATGAACAACATCAACAATATCCACTAATTTTATCACCAAAACATTTTTCATTGAGCGGCATAAAAAAATTAGCGGGACATACATTGTGGTACGGCGTTCCCAAGATCTTCAGCCGCTTTTTGAATTACGGTTTAACACTATTGGGATTTCGTTTGTTTGATGCGGCCACCACCAGCGACCTCACGCAGGTGTATGCTGTAATCCCTTTCCTGAACATCCTTTTTACCTACGGATTGGAAACAAGCTATTTCAAGTTTGCACAGATCACTGATCCCAAAAAATTATATAACACACTGAGTGTTTCCATCATTGGCACGAGTATTCTTCTCGCCGCCATTTTATTCCTGTTCAAGCAGCCGCTCACCGACTTTTTAGAGCTGAACAAAAATCCTGAATACGTCACGTGGATGATCATGATTATTTTTTTCGATTCGCTGATGGTCATTCCCCTTTCGAAATTGAGGCACGAGGAGCGGCCGGCGAAATATGCGCTCGTTAACATGGGATCCATATTTATCAATGTGGCCCTTGTGTTCTTTTTTCTTTTTATAGCGCGCAGGGCATACGAAGTTGAACCGCAAATTTTGCCGGGCGCCCTGTACGATCCGGAAATCGGCGTGGGCTACTTTATTCTCGCCAACATGATCGCCAGCGCGGTGTCGCTGCTTTTTCTGTACAAAGAATTCGCGCAGTTGCGCTTTACATTCGACAAAAAATTATGGAAAGAGGTGCTGTATTATTCCTACCCGCTTATCATCGTGGGCCTGGGCGGTATGGTGAATGAAATGCTGAGCAGGGTGATCTACCGGAAAGTGGCCACCGGGTCGTCGCACGAACAAGACAGGGAACTTGGCATATTCGGGGCCAATTACCGGCTGGCGGTACTCATCACCATCTTCATACAGATATTCCGGTTGGCGGCCGAGCCGTTCTTCTTTAACCAGTCGGCAAAGGAAGATGCGAAAAAAACTTATGCACGGGTGATGAAGTTCTTCGTTATCGCCTGCTGCTTCATGTTCCTGTTCATTTCTTTGTTCCTCAACTTCTGGCAGATACTCATCGCATCGAAGTTCAAGGAATATGCGGAGGGCATCAACATTGTTCCAATACTGGCGATGGGAGCTGTGTTCCTCGGCATTTACTATAACCTGTCCATCTGGTACAAGCTCACCAACCGCAATATGTTCGGCGCCTACATCACGATCACCGGCGCCATCATCACCATTGTGCTCAACATCTGGTGGATACCCATCTTCGGCTATACCGGTTCGGCGTGGGCCACTTTTATTTGCTATGCCTTCATGATGGTGATCAGCTATACTGCCGGTCAGCAGCATTACCCGATCCCTTATCCAAAAAGAAAGCTGCTGGCTTACCTGGCCGTAACGGTGATCCTCTATATGATCCACGAAGCGATTGCCCGCGGCATGAATACCGGCTGGGTGGGTTACGAATGGGTGTACTACGGAACCGGCCTGCTGTTTATGGCACTTTTCGGGTTGCTGATCATCAGGGTCGAGTCGAAGGAACTGCGGCGGCTGCCTTTCGTGGGCAGGTATTTTTACCGCGCCGTTTAGGTAAGAAACGGGTTGTGTTTTTTTTCGTAACCGATGGTGGTATCGGGACCGTGCCCTGAATACACTTTCACCGCATCCGGGAGTGTGAACAGTTGATTGCGGATCGAGCTGATGAGCGTGGCATAGTCGCCGCCGGGAAGATCGGTTCGTCCAATGCCGGACCGAAACAGCACATCGCCGGAAACAACGAACTGCTGGGCCTCGTGATAAAAGCTAACGCTGCCCGGCGAATGTCCCGGTGTCAATAAAATAATCATCCGGTCATCATCCAGCGTTACATGACCGCCTTCTTCGAGAAACTGCAGCTCGCCATCGTAGTTGTCGAACGGCAGGCCCCATTTTTCGCCGGAAACGGGAGCATGCTCAAGCAACACTTTTTCGTTGGGATGAATCATTAATGTGAGGCTATATGTTTCGGCTATCTTGCGATTGCCGAATACATGGTCCAGGTGGCAATGTGTATTTAACAAACATTTAGGCACCAACTTATTCGAATCAATGAAATCTGTCAATTCTTTGTATTCGTAATCAAAATAGCAGCCGGGATCTATGATGGCGCACGCACCCTTTTCGGTAAAAGCAACGTATGTATTTTCCTGGACCGGGTTGAACGTGAACTGTTTGATTGTGAGCATAGAATATCGTTAAATGAAGTATTTATTTCAATTTCACCGATCGTAGGGATTGTTATAACTTTAAAACCACTAAAGACCGGATATGCAATTTCAAAAGAATCAGTTGATGCGAAAAGAATTTTTTGCGTTATTGGCTGTGTTACTGATCCTTACCACCGATACATTCTCCCAGGTAAATACCGTAGAATTTGGAAAGAACAGGGTGCAGTATAGAAAATTCAAATGGCAATATTACCAAACCGACAATTTCAACGCTTACTTCTACGAAAATGGTGAAAATATCGCGAAATACGTGGTGCAGATTGCCGAAGAAGAGCTTCCGAACATCGAAAAATTTGTAGAGTACGGATTGCAGCGACGCGCCAACATCGCCATTTATAACAACTTTGATGAGCTGAGGCAATCGAATATCGGTCTTAACCTCGACTGGCAAACAACCGGCGGCATTACCAAGCTCGTCAACAACAAAATGATCGTCTATTTCGACGGCAACCACGAGCACCTGCGTAAGCAAATACGGCAGGGCATTGCCCGCACCCTTGTCGAAAATATTCTGTTTGGCGACGATCTCGGCGAGTTTGCGGCCAACCAGGCGCTGCTCGACCTCCCGCAGTGGCTCGTGGACGGCTACGTTGATTACGTGGCAGAGCCCTGGAGCACCGACCTCGACGACCAGCTCAAGTCGGCCCTGCTTTCGGGCGAATACAGAAACTTCTACGCCTTTGCCTATGAAAAGCCGTTACTGGCGGGGCACGCGTTCTGGAAATACCTTGCCGATAAATACAAAAAGGAGAACGTCACTTATTTTCTCTATCTCGCCAGGGTGTACCGCAACCTGAATACGGCGTCGCAGCGCATCTGCAAAAAGAAATTCAAGGAGGTGCTTCGCGAATTCATGACCGACAGGGAAGAAATGTATTACAACGACATACGCGGAAGGAAGAACTTTCCGAAGGGAACCATCTCCATCGTCGAAGAAGTGAAGCGCAACAAGGACTTCATGCATTTCACCGCTAACCCCGCGCCCCGCTCACAAACTTATGCCGTGGTGGAGTACATCAAAGGCAAATACTACGTGGTTCTCTATGAAAACCTGGTAGACAGAAAGGTGCTCCTGAAAACCGGCGTGCGGTCGAACGAAAATGAAGTGAACCCCGCATACCCCCTTCTGGCGTGGGATGGCAAGGGAACAAGGCTCGCCTGTATTTACTGGGAGGAAGGAAAAGTAAAGTTGTTCGTGTACGACATGGTGGCGCGGTTCAAAAGGATCAGGCAAACCATTCCCCACTTCGAGCAGATCCAGGATATGAAGTTCATGCTCAATTCAAACACGTTATTGCTGAGCGCAGTAAAAAATGGCCAGTCGGATATATTCGTTTACAACATCGAGAAAGATACTTATGAGCAGGTGACGAACGATTCGTATGCCGACCTCGACGCCACCTTCGTTTCGTTCCCGAATAAATCAGGCATCATTTTCTCCTCCAACCGGCCCAATCCAAACGCAGTGGGAAAAGACACCGCCGTGCCCTCCGACCGCTTCAATATTTTTCTTGCGGATAATTTCAACCGATCGGAGTTCAGGCAGATCACCCAGCTCACCGACATGAAATACGGCGATGCGCGCTACCCGATGCAGTACAATACGCAGCACTTCACCTTCATCGGCAATGAAAATGGGGTGAGCAACCGCTACGCGGGCTTCTTCACCACACAACGCGCCGGTGTGGACACGGTGTATGTGATCGGCAATACCGTTCTGCGCAATCCCGATGACAGGGAACTGGATACCACCCTGCGCAACGCGGGAAAAAGTGAACCGGATTCTGTTTTTGCATTTTCCATCACGAACGATTCGGCATATGTGTTTCCCATCAGCAATTACCAGAGCGGATTGCTTGAAACGAAGGTTGCCGGCGACCAGGGCTTGGTGAGCGAGGTACGCCAGGAGGGAAATCTCAAGTTTCTATACAAGCTGAAAGTTGATGAAAACGCTTTGCGAAGAAGGAACATCAACCCCAAGCCAACAGAATACCGCAAGCAAACCATCGAGGAGATGCAGCGCGTCTCCGGCGCAGCAACGCGCTACTCGCAGCGGCGCCGCGACTCAACTCTTCAAAAGAACGATGTTTTTGAATCGCAATTTGAAGATGAGCCGGCAGATACGGCAAGCAGAGCGCCGGAATTGCGGCAGGCGCCAGAGCCGGTTTTGAAACGCGTAAAAATGTTCGATTACAAGTTGAAATTTTCGGTGGATAATTTTTCAACGGCGTTCAACAATGACATTCTCATCAGCAGGTACGAGCCTTATACCGGATCGCTGCCCGTGGTACTGCAGAGCGGCGGCGCCTTCAACGGTATGCTGAAGGCCTCGGTTTTTGACCTGTTCGAAGACATACGGTTCACCGGCGCCCTGCGCCTGCCTTTGATCGGCGGGTTGGGAACCGGTGCAAATATTGGTGGCGGAGGAGGCGTAAGTACGTTCATCCCCGTTAACCAATCACTTTTTGACGGAGGCGGAGAATGGTTCGCGAGAGCTGATTACCTCAAAAAACGCCTCGACTACAGCCTCGTCTACTACCGTAAAACCGAGATCGGCGGCGTGGCGGGGGTACCGGGCAATGAAGAGGTGGCCTACGAAGGAAAGTTGTACAGCAACCTCTACCAGGCTGTTGTCAAATACCCCTTCGACCGCGTAAAGAGCTTACGGTTGTCCGGTGGCATCAGAACCGACAAAGTAACCGTGAGGGGTACGCAACTGGATACACTGTCGCTTAAGTCGCCCGAACTGAACAGGCAGACGTACGTTGTAACGCGCCTCGAATATGTTCACGACAACACGATTCAAAAGGCCACCAATATTATGCACGGCCTCAGGTTCAAGATATATGCAGACATGAATGCGCAGATCAATAAAAAGTCTGAAGGCAACGTGAAGCCCGGCCGCTTCAATTTTAATGTGGGCACCGATTTCAGGTACTACTACCCGATATACAGAAACTTCATCTGGGCGGGTCGCGCCGCGGCAGATTTTTCGTGGGGCAACCAGAAGATCGTGTATTATTTGGGCGGTGTGGACGGATGGATGTTCCCGAAATACAATTCCGAGCCCAGGCCGCAGGACCAGAACTATGCTTTCCAGTCGCTCGCGGTGAACATGCGCGGCTTCAGGCAGAACGTGGCCAACGGCAACAATGCCGTCATCCTGAACAGTGAGTTCCGGCTGCCGGTATTCAGCACCCTTTTCAACAAACCCATTAACAACGCCTTCCTCAGGAATTTCCAGATCATTCAATTCATCGATCTCGGTTCGGCATGGAACGGCGCCTACGACAAGATACAAAGGCCATCACAGGAATATGTTTCGGAAACCGGCGATGTGATCGTGAAGCTGAAAGCCGGCGGAATCGGCCCGTTTGTTGGAGGTTACGGATTTGGCGTGAGGAGTACTTTGCTCGGTTACTTCTTAAGGCTGGACGCGGGATGGGAAATGAGGGGATTGTTCAGGGGCAAGCCGATGCTGCATTTCGCCATGGGTGTAGACTTTTGACGTGAGACGGTATCCCCGCCGGCGGGGATGGCGCGAAGCGCCGGGGTGGACTTTACTGAAGAACAAAGAATCACCTTATAACAAACAAAAAACCCAAATCCTAATATAAGCTTCAATCAAAAAAGCTTTAATGAAAGTTGTTAGCATCAAAAAATCCAAGAAACTAAATTTTTATTCCCCATTCCCTGCTTACCGTTCTTCTCTTGCATTATTTCTTATCCTTAACCTTTTCGCATCCACCGGTAACGGGCAAACGAAAATCATCAGGGGCGCTGTAAAAGATATTCATAGCACTGAGCTGATCCCATTCGCCTCTGTCCAGCTCAAAAAAAACGACATCGGCGGCCTCACCGACTCCGCAGGCCATTTCGTTTTGCGCTTCGATGCATGGCCGCAGGATACGCTGCTGGTGACCTATGTTGGCTACCAGGATTATCTTTTGCCGATCGACAGTGCCCTGGTGTCGCAGGCCAGGAATAATATTCTCGATGTCGATATTTTTCTTGAACGCGGCAAATACGCGGCAGCAGTGGTGGTGAGCAGAAAGATCGACAGGGGCTACCTGATGTGGCGCAGGATCGTCAGAAAAAAACCGGTCAACGACAGGTACCGCTTCGATAATTTCTCTTACGAGTTATACAACAAGCTCGAGCTGGACATCAAAAATATCAACAAAGACAAATGGCAGAGCATGAAACTGCTGAAGAACTTCCAATTTGTTTTTGATAACGTTGACACTTCTGAGGGCGTGCCTATTTTACCCGTGTATCTTACCGAATCCATCTCCAATTACTATTTTCAAAAGTCGCCTTTGAAGCGGCGCGAGGTAATTAAGGCAAGCAAAACCATCGGCGTGAACAATGCCAGCGTTGCGCGCCTGCTCGGCGGCATGGAGCAGAATGTAAATTTCTACAGCAATTTCATTCCGGTTTTCGACAAGCAATTTGTGAGCCCCATCAGCGATAACGGCGATGCCTATTACAAATATCGCGTGCTAGACAGCCAGTTTGTGGGAGGAAGAAGGCTCATCCATATGACCTTTACCCCGAAGCGGAAAGGAGAAAATACTTTTGAAGGTGACTTTTGGATTCACGACTCGACGTTCGCCGTTCAGAAGATGAATTTGCGGCTGTCGCGCGAAGCCAATATCAATTTCGTTGATAATCTTAGTCTCATACAGGAATACAAGCTGATCAACGATACCACCTGGTTCCTGTACAAAGACAAATTTGTGGTGGATATTGCACCGCTTGGCGGTTCGAAGCTGTCATTCATCGGCAGAAAAACAACGACGTACGAAGACGTGCGCGTGAACAGCGACAGCGTGGTTACCGAGTTGGCAAAAAATAAGATCCTGGAAGAAACGATCCTTCCGGACACCGCGCGCAACAAACCCGACCAGTACTGGGAGAATGCGCGGCACGAGGAGCTTACACGCACCGAAGTGGGCATTTACAAGATGGTTGACACGCTCATCAACCTGCCCGCATTTAAAAGAACCAGGAACCTGCTGTATTTTCTGACGGTTGGCTACAAGAACATCGGCAATTTTGAAATTGGTCCCTGGTACAACTGGATCTCGTATAATTCACTTGAGGGACTTCGTACAAGGTTCGACCTGGGAACGAATAAACACTTCAGCAAGAAATGGTTTTTGCATGCCTATGCCGCGTATGGATTCAGGGATAAGGAATGGAAATATAAAATGGATGTGACCCATCTCATCAATAAAAATCCGCGAATGCATTGGATGGCGTCGTATAAGAAGGACATTGATTTTGGACAAACCTATTACGACCAGATCAGCCAGGACAACATATTCGCGCTGGCCATACGTAAAACCGGCGTCCCGATAAAGTTTATTATGATAGATGAAAAGCGGCTGGAATTTTTTAAGGAAACCCATTCCGGATTTTCGGCCACTATTTCCGGGTTGCACAAAGGATTTGAGCCGTTAAAAAATCTTCCGCCCACGCCGGTTGATGGAAGCCTGAAAAACGATAAAGTGACGACGGCCGAAGTATCGGTGAGGCTTCGCTATGCTTTCCTTGAAAAATTTTTGGAAAGCACGTTCAACCGCATCAGCCTCGGAAGCGACTATCCCATTGGCGAATTCAAATATACAAAGGGGCTTACGGGCGTTTTCGGAAGTGGTTATGACTACACTAAAGTGAGCGCCGGTGTGTCGCAGTTTAAAAAAATACCTCCGTTTGGAAGTGTGTATTACAATGTATTTGCCGGAAAAACATTTGGCACGCTGCCTTATATGCTGCTCGACATCGCCCCGGGCAACGAGATATATTATTACAACATGTATGCGTTCAATTTGATGAACCGTTACGAGTTTATTCACGACCAATACGCCGGTGTAAATTTCGAACACAATATTGGCAATGGATTGTTTCGGTTTATCCCGCTGATCAAAAAGCTTAAGTTCCGCCAGTTTTACAGTGTGCGCGCGTTGTGGGGAAAGCTGAGCGATGAAAACACGGTTTACAACACGCCTCCCGGCGGTGTTTTTCCTTTCGAGTCGTTGAATGGAAAGACTTACCTCGAGGTGGGTACGGGCGTGGATAATATTTTTAAGTTGTTCCGGTTTGATTTTGTGTGGAGGCTGGCGCCCCGGCCGCTGCCTGCGGAGAAGTCGAAGAAGTTCGGGATTTTTGGAAGTTTCAGACTGGCGTTTTAAGGTCCACCCCCGGCGCTTCGCGCCACCCCCGCCAGCGGGGGATACTCCATTACGCAAGACTCGTTAACTCCCACTCCCTACTCCCTACTCCCTACTACCCATATTCGCCAAAATAATCCCACAAGCCTGCCTGATTTCCCGCTCGCTGATGGTAAGCGGCGGAGCAATCCGAAGGCAGTCCGGCGCAAAAAGAAACCAATCCGTAAGCACCCCATTCGCGATGCATGCATTGATCAGTTTTTTATTTACTTCAGCATTCTCGAACTGAACCGCTATCAATAAACCTGCGGTCCGCACCTGTTTTATCGCCGGATGCTTCAATAATTTCGCAAACAGCCTTGCCTTACGCGCAACATTCTTCACGATATTCTTCTCCAAAAGAACTTCAAGCGCGGCAAGCCCGGCGGCGCAGCAAACCGGGTGCCCCCCGAAAGTGGTAATGTGTCCCAGCACGGGGTCATGCGACAGCGCAATCATCAGTTGCCTGTCTGCAATGAACGCTCCCAACGGCATCCCTCCGCCGAGTGCCTTTCCCAGCAATACAATGTCGGGTATCACGTCGTATTGCTCGAATCCCCACAGCGTTCCCGTTCTTCCAAAACCGGTTTGAATTTCATCCAGGATAAAAAGGGCGCCCGTGCGTGAACATTTTTCCCTGATGGCCTTTATCCATTGTTTCTGCGGATGCACAACACCTCTTTCTGCCTGAACCGTTTCCATAATGACGCAGGCAGTATGACCGTTGATCGCTTCAATCGCTTCTTCGGAATTGTATTCCGCGTGATGCACGCCGGGAAGAAGGGGCCTGAATGCATTGCGCCATTCTTCATCACCCATTATGCTCAGCGCACCTTGTGTAGATCCATGGTAGCTTTTATTGAAGGCAATTATTTCCATGCGGCCGGTGATCCTTTTTGCCAGCTTCATTGCTCCTTCCACAGCTTCTGCGCCCGAATTCGTAAAATAAACGGAATTAAGCGTTGAGGGCAGGTTTTCTGTTAGCAGCTTCGCATACTCCACCTGCGGCGTTTCGATCATTTCGCCATATACCAGCACGTGCAGGTAGTCGTTCAATTGTTTCTTTATCGCGCCGGTCACTGCAGGGTGGCGGTGGCCGATATTGCAAACGCTGATACCTGCAATCAGGTCGATATACGCTTTACCGTCAAAGTCAGTAAGCGTGCTGCCCTTCGCCTTGCTGATGTTAATGCCTAACGGTGCGTCGGAAGTTTGGGCCACATGCCGCAGAAATAGTGTCTTCGTATCCATAACTTGCGCTGGTATTTGCCAACAAGTTAAAGAACAATTTTATGCCGGTTATTTTACCTGTCGAAGGTGTGTCACCCCTGTTTGGCGACAACTGTTTTATCGCCCCTAATGCCACCGTCGTCGGCGATGTGGTTACAGGCAATGATTGCAGTTTCTGGTTCAATGCCGTTATACGCGGTGATGTTAACAGTATCAGGATGGGTAATAAGGTGAACGTTCAGGACGGGGCGATTATTCATTGCACTTTTCAGAAAACAAAAACGACGATTGGCAACAATGTGTCTATCGGTCACAATGCTATCGTTCATGGCTGCACCATACATGATGATGTGCTGATCGGCATGGGCGCCATCGTGATGGACAATGCGGTGGTAGGCAGCAATTCCATCGTAGCGGCAGGCGCCGTAATATTGGAGGGTACCGTTGTTGAAGAAGGCAGTATTTATGCGGGAGTGCCGGCGAAGAAAGTAAAAGATATCTCTCCCGAACTTATTAACGGGGAAATCAACAGGATAGCCAATAATTATGTGCGGTATTCCGAATGGTTCAGGTAAAAATAACCGTGAACCTACGATGCCGGCCTATTGCAAATACCACATAATATTATTAGTTTTAAATACGTTGTTATTGTAGAATTTACCCTTATGAC
>CAMPGT010000103.1 GCA_946885665.1 uncultured Chitinophagaceae bacterium
AAATTATTCAGATTAAATTATAAAGTAAAAAAATGAATTAGAACCTCAAAACACATTCAATTAATTTGCAACAGGCAAACACCTCTATTATATGTACTTGAAAGAAGAAGTTATCAAACTGGAGAAGCAGACCAGGCAACTGCTGGATGAAGAGAAAAATGGAATCGCCCCGCAAAAGACAGGAGCATTAAGAGAGGTTTTAAAGTTTCACGAATACAGGTATTACATAGAAAACGACCCCCTGATTGCCGATGGAGAGTACGACAAGCTGTACAAGCAACTGGAAAAAATAGAGGCGGAGAACCCCTCATTGATTACTGCCGACTCGCCCACACAGCGCGTGGCAACCATACTCACAAAAGAATTTTTCACGGTTCCCCACCTCGTTCCCATGCTGTCGCTGGAAAACTCGTACAACGAAGATGACCTGCGCGACTGGGACAGGAAAGCGAGAGAATTATCGGGTCTTGGCGATATTGAATATTGCGTGGAACCAAAGTTCGACGGAGCGAGCATCTCACTGGTTTATGAAGACGACCGGCTGCTGCGGGGTGTTACACGTGGAGATGGAATAGAAGGCGATGACATTACCACCAACATCAGGCAGGTAAGGTCCGTGCCCCTGTCGGCGCCTTTTTCAAAATACGGCATCCAGCAGATCGAGATAAGGGGAGAGGTGATGATGAACAAAACCAACTTTAAAAAATACAACGACTGGCTGGCCGGACAAAACATCCCTCCACTGGCAAATCCACGCAACGCCGCAGCAGGATCGTTACGCATCAAGGACCCGAGTGAAGTGAAGAGAAGAAATCTCGAAGCTTTCCTCTATCACATCAGTTATGTAAACCTTAGTAATAATAAGAAGGACATGCCGCCGCAGCTCTCCACACATGGCGGATCCTTGGAATTCCTGTGGCAACTGGGCTTCAGAACACCCGAAAAAGAGAAGAAAGTGGTGAAGGGAATCGAAAAGGTGATTCGCTATTGTGAGGAGTATGAAGTAAAGCGCGACGAACTGCCTTATGAAATAGACGGGATGGTGATTAAAGTGAACGATTACGATTTGCAGGACAGGCTTGGCATGACGACGCATCATCCACGCTGGGCGATGGCGTTCAAATTCAAGGCACGCCAGGCCACCAGCAAATTACTGAGTGTAGAGTTCCAGGTGGGAAGAACAGGCTCGATCACACCCGTTGCCAAAATCGAGCCCGTACCCATTGGCGGCGTGGTTGTGGGCTCCATTTCGCTGTTCAACGAAGAGGTGATCAGGGAGAAGGACCTGCTGATCGGCGATACGGTACTCGTAGAAAGAGCAGGAGATGTGATACCTTATATTGTTAAGTCGCTCGCCGACGTACGGACCGGGAAAGAAAGTCCCATCCGGTTCCCGACGAAGTGCCCCGTATGCAATGACCCACTCGTAAAGCCTGAAGGGGAGGCGGTGTGGCGGTGCGTCAATATCGGTTGCCCCGCCCAGGTAGTGGAAAGGATCATCCACTTTGCCAGCAAGGATGCGATGGATATCCGGGGCTTTGGCGATGCAATTGTTAAAAAATTTTATGAACTGGGCTTTATCAGCGATGTGCCCGGCATTTACCGGTTGCCGTATGATAAGATCAGGGGACTGGAGGGATTTGGAGAAAAAAGTATTTCCAATCTTTCTGCGGCCATTGAAAAATCGAAGCAACAGCCGCTTCACCGGCTCATTTATGCATTGGGAATTAGGTATGTAGGAGAAACTACGGCAAAAGTGCTGGCCAATTCGGTGAAGCATATTTCGGAGTTCAATAATTTTTCGGCAGATGATTTATTGCAATTGGAAGACGTTGGTCCAAAAGTTGCCGGGAGCATATACCAGTTCTTTCATATCAGGGACAACATGAAAATGCTGGAACAGCTTGACGAACTGGGCGTTTGCCTCGAAAACAAGAAGAAGCACCACGATGGGTCGGGCAACCTCAACGGCCAAACCTTTCTCTTTACGGGTACGCTTCCCACGTTAAAAAGAAGCGAGGCCGAGGAAATGGTCGAAAAGAACGGTGGCAAGCTTTTGGGAAGCGTGAGCAGCAAGCTGACCTACCTGGTTACAGGTGATGACGCAGGCTCCAAACTGGAAAAAGCCAAAAAAATAGGTACTGTACGGATAATCAACGAAAAAGAATTCCTTACGTTAATCAATAAGTGAAGATGTGCGAAAATAAAGGCTCCGTCTTTTGGAGTTAATTATTAGATTGTATGTCTTCACTATTTACTAACTTTTAAAAACAACGCAAAGATGAAAAAAGCATCCGGAGAAACATGGAAACCTTTGCAGTTTAACGGTTGGAAGCACCTTCGCAAAAAATATGCCCTGTCATCACTGGGCCGCATCGCCAGTTATACGGACAACATCGAAACAGATGGAAAACTGTTGCAGGGGTCTTTAACAACTGGTTACAAGACACTGAACCTTCACAGGCCGGGCGACAACGGTACATTGTACATTCACCGGGAGATTGCAAGATTGTTTTTGCCCAAACCGTCTTCGAAGGCAAAATATGTCATTCACGTGAACCACAACAAGCTCGACAATTCGGTAAAAAACCTGAAGTGGGCCACCCTCGAAGAAATGATTCAGCACCAGCAGAAAAGCCCTGCGAAAATTGCCTATAAAAAAGTACAGGCCAACAGGAATGTCGGCCTGAAACTAAATGCCAACCAGGTAAAGAGCATTAAGAAAATGCTTGATGATTCAAGGAGAAAACTAACCATCAAAAAGCTGGCTGAAAAATTTGGCGTCAGCGAAATGACCATGTACCGCATCAAGAGCGGAGAGAACTGGGCGAGGGTCTGATCAATTCAACAATCCCCTGCCGGCCAGGTATTCCGCGATCTGCACCGCATTGGTTGCTGCGCCTTTTCTCAAATTATCGCTGACGATCCACATGTTAAGCGTGTTGGGCTGCGTTTCATCTCTTCTTAACCGGCCCACAAATACTTCGTCTTTATCATGTGCATCCATTGGCATGGGGTATCGCTGCGCGGCTGGGTCGTCCACCACCACTACGCCTGTGGAAGAGGATAGTATTGCTTTCACCTCGTCAAGATCGAAGTCGTTTGCAAACTCCACGTTTACGCTTTCGCTGTGCCCGCCCATCACCGGAATGCGCACTGTGGTTGAAGTCACTTTGATGCTGTCATCGCGCATGATCTTGATGGTTTCATTCACCATTTTCATCTCTTCTTTCGTGTACCCGTTATCAAGAAACACATCTATCTGCGGGATGGCGTTCATGTCGATGGGATATTTGTACGCCATCGGATATTCACCGTTGGTGCCTTTCATCGATTTGCTTCTTTCACCCATTAGCTGGTCAACGGCCTTCTTGCCTGTTCCGGTAACACTTTGGTAGGTGGATACAACGATCCTTTTGATCTTGTATTTTTTATGAAGGGGGTTGAGCGCCACCACCATCTGGATGGTTGAACAGTTGGGGTTGGCGATGATCTTGTCGGCCGGTGTGAGCGCATCGGCGTTTATTTCGGGAACCACGAGTTTCTTGGCAGGATCCATCCTCCAGGCCGAAGAATTGTCGATAACGGTGATGCCTGCTTCAGCGAATTTTGGCGCCCATTCAAGAGAGGTGCTGCCGCCGGCCGAAAAAATAGCCACGGCGGGCTTTGCAGCGATGGCTGCCTGCATGCTTACTACCTTGTAGGGTTTGCCTTCGAAAAGCACTTCTTTGCCCACGGATTTCTCTGAAGCTACCGGAATCAATTCCGTAACAGGAAATTTTCTTTCTGACAGTACCTGTAACATTTTGGTACCTACAAGACCGGTGGCACCAACAACTGCGACTTTCATGGATCCTCCTTTCATCCCCTATCGGGGAAGTTTTTAATGATGAATGAATAAAAAAGCCTTCCTGTTGAGGAAGGCCGTATATTTTATCATACAAAAAAATACTCTCAGCCTTCCCGTTGGAAATGCTTCTTAGTAAACTTTGTATTTTTCGTTGTTTGCATTGGGTGCCAAAAGTAGCTGACAATTCGAATTATACCAAAAAATAATGTTTTTTTCTTACTTGCCGGCTGTGTTTTAACGTTGGTTTCGATGCAGGGGTGCAGGAATTTTGTGAAATGATGAAATGCATTTTTACGATTTATGTTTTGCTCCCTGCAGCTTCCATTTTGCAGGCGCAGGACACGATTCCGCTGGTGATCAATGAAGTATTGTTCAATCCGGCAAAAGGAGGATACGATTACGTTGAATTATGTAATACGGGTGCCGATTCTGTTGACCTCAGCGAAATTTTTATCGGCAACCGTGATGTCACGCAGGATGTCGCATCGCTCAGGCCGGTGAGCCGGGAAAGATTAATGCTCGGCCCGCGCAGTTTTGCCGTTCTCACGGCCAATGAAAAATGGCTGAAGCTGCAATATCATGTGCCTTCGGGCGCACTGGTTTGCCATATATCACAGATGCCGTCCTATGCCGACGATGAAGGTGCCGTTGTTCTCTGCGATGCGAAGGATACGGCCGTTATAGATGAGCTGAGATATTCCGACGAGTGGCACTTTCCACTGCTTGACGACCCATCCGGAGTTTCGCTGGAGCGGGTAAATTTCCTGGCGCCAACGCAGGACAGAAATAACTGGATGTCTGCCTCGTCGGCTTCCGGCTATGGCACTCCCGGCGGGCGGAATTCGCAATTCAGAGCCGACTTGACGGGCAGCGGAGAGGTAAAGGTGAGCCCGAAAATTTTCAGTCCCGACAATGACGGTTTAAACGACTTTGCAACACTAGTGTTGCAAATGAAGGAGGCGGGGTGCATTGCCAACACCTATATCTACGATGCAAGCGGCAGAAGAATAAGGTACCTGGTAAAGAATGCAACGCTGGGAACATCTAATCAATTTATTTGGAATGGGTTTGATGATCAGGCGACAAGGGTGGCGAAGGGCGCGTATATTGTTTATACGGAGATTTTCAACCTGCAGGGATATTCCAGGAAATTCAAAAATATGGTTGTGGTGTATTATAGAAGGTGATAAACAACTACTGTCGCCACTTCAGCGAATTGATCAAATGCTTCATGTCCTGTTCCAGAAACTCGTTCACCATTCCCAGCGAGTCTGCATTGGGGGTGGCATTGAAATAAAGCGCTCCCCGTAAAAAGTGCTTAACGGAATCGGTAACGAAAAACTGTTTGGCAGTGGCCGCATTGCCGCCTACTTCGAAAAAAATCCCCGAAACGCCGTTGGGCGTCTGCATCAGCGAATCGCGGATGGCCGTTGCCTTAGCGCTGTGCTTGTAAGTAAGCCTGAAGGCGTCATCAACAAGCTTGTCGAATTTATTTATCCCTATTTCCTTGTAGCTCATGTATATCTTTCCGTTCAATGAAGGGAAGTCGATATTGATCCAATAGGGATTTTCGGGCCTTTCTTCAAAGTAGGAAGTGTCGCGAATGATGTTTCCGTACACGGGATATTCGAATGAATAGGGAAAATTTTCATTGTCGAAAAGTTGGTACTCGTGTTTTGGCAGATCGATTTTAAAATATCCCCGTGGCCTGATAATGTAATCGCTGTTGCACGAAATAAGCAGGAATAAAAATAAACAGCACATAAAGCCTGTCAATACTTGCCGTTCATTTTTCATAAGGACGCAATTTACGAGTGGTGCACGATGGCTTTTACTTTTTTAATTCGGTTGCGGTCGACCTCCATGATGATGAACTCAAAATCGCCGATGCTGACGGTGTCATCTACTTTCGGAATTTCGCCTGCCACTTCCAGGATGAGCCCCGCGAGCGAATCGCTTTCACCTTTCACTGAATCGAAGGTGTCGGCTGGAAGGGACATGATGCCAGCCACTTCATTCACCATGATGCCGCCTTCAAATATGTAAGTGTTTTCGTCGAGTTTTGTATTGATCGTTTCCTCGTCATCAAATTCGTCTTTGATGTCGCCAATGATTTCTTCGAGAATGTCTTCGAGGGTAACGATGCCGCTGGTTCCCCCGAACTCATCAACTACAACGGCAAAGTGAATTCTTTTGGTTTGAAATTCTTTGAGGAGGTCCTCTATGTATTTCTGTTCATGAACAAAGTAAGGTGTGCGGAGAACGGTATGCCAGTTGAAGTTATCGGGTTCATTTAAATACAGCAGCAGGTCTTTTGTGTGGATCATGCCTGCGATATCGTCGAGGCTCCCTTTGTATACCGGCAGGCGGGAATAGTGCAGTTCCTCTACTCTTTTTTTAACCTCGCCGAAATTCATGTTGTAATCGATGCCACTTACGTCGAGGCGGGTGCGCATGATCTGTTTAACCGTAATGTCGCTGAATTTATAAATGCCGGTGAGGATGCGTTGTTCGTCTTCTTCCTGTACTGTTGATTTTATGGCTGCTTCCAACTGTTGTTGTGAGTACGCCCTGGATGCGCGGCCGCCCATAGATTTTTCTATGCTTTCCGACATGCTCATAAGGCGCGTGCCGATGCGGTTAAAAAGAAGGTAAAGGATTTCGACGAGGTAGGAGGCCTCGTAAGCAAACCTCAGGTTATTTTGGGTAGCCCTCACCTTTGGCAGCACTTCACCGAACAGCACGACGAGTGAGGTGATGACGACAACTTTTATTCCCAGCAACACCAGGCGCTGCCACAGGAAAACCTGTTCGATAATATGAATTTCATCGATCAGCACATTGAGGAGGATGATGGCCGCTATATTGACAAAGCTGTTCCCGATCATCAGGGATGCCAGCAGCGTTTTGGGTTCCTCAAGCAGGTTGGCTATCCGTTTCCACCCCGGATCCTGTTTTGTTTTAAGGAGGTTAACATCGCGGTAGGTGAGAGAAAAAAACGCCACTTCGGCTCCCGAGATAAAAAAGGAGAGAATCAGTAGAACGATCACGGAAAGAGCGAGCAGTATTGTAACCTGGGTATTTGCCACGAGGAACAATGGATACATCGCCTTACCAATAAAACTGAACAATAGCTGGTTCTCCAAGAAATATAGTTTGTTTCATAATCAGAAAGGCAGGTCCGAGGCCTGCCCTTAAAATCAATGCAAAAATATAAGAATGACCGGGATTCTAAAATTCAAATGCGCGCCGTTGCCGCTATCAGTATTGTATTCCATCAGAAAGGCAGCCCTTCGGGCGAGTCGCCGATGGGCGGTATGTCCGGATTGAAACCCTCGATTCCTTCTGAATGGGCCGGTCCGTGGGGATGTACCTGCGGGCCATCGGTTCTTTTGTCGAGCATGATCAGGTTGTCGCCCACCACTTCTGTTGCAAATTTCTTGTTGCCTTCTTTGTCTTCCCAGCTTCTCGTACGGAGACGTCCCTCGATATACACCAGGCTGCCTTTATGAAGATATTTTTGAGCGAGTTCCGCCAACCCTCTCCACAATACAACCGTGTGCCATTCTGTTTGCGAAATCAGTTTCCCTGCCCTGTCTTTGAATGTTTCTGTCGTTGCCAGAGGGAACTTTGCTACGGCAATATTTCCTTCAAGATGTTGAACATCGGGATCCCTGCCAAGATTGCCAATCAACATTACCCTATTTACACCTCTCATAACGAATATTTTGTGGTGAATAATCCTGCCCTATCGTTTTGCCTTTTTAAAGTTAAATTTTTTCGCAGATATGCATGCATTTATTTGACAGTGAAATGATGGGATTTTTCCCATGTATCCGTGAGTTTTAACACATTGAAAACGTACTACAGCGGATTAACTTTGAGAAACGAATTAATGAATTTTGGAAACGCATAATCGTTCAGGTTATCCTGCGGGATAAGCGTATAACCAGCAGGTGGCGCCGGCGCTTCATCGAAGCGGAGGATAAAAAACCTTCCGTTGATACGTTGGTGGGTGAGCTGCTGCCGTTGGATGTCGCCCCTGAAAGTAACGGTAAAAGGAGCAGCGGTGGCCGCGCTGTTCATAAACTGTTCAACGGGGTCCGGTATTTCATGATCTGTTTCCATCAACACAAATTCGTAGAGGCCCTGCCAGATATCGTTTGCGGTTCGCCGGCGTATGTACACGGAATCGTCGAACTGCAGAATAAAGTAATAGAGCCAGCGCAACTTTATCGTCAGCATCTTTTCCTTCACAGGCAACTGCTCGATAAATCCGTGATGAAGCGACTGGCAGTCGGCCGACTGAACGCAATGATCGCACAGGGGATTACGGGGTTTGCAAATGGTGGCTCCGAAATCCATTATTGCCTGGTTATACAGGGCAGGATGCTCTTCGTCGATCAATGAATCGGCGAGCGAAGCAAATAATTTTTTGCCGTCTGGTGTATCTATGGGTGTGGATATGCCGAAGTAACGGGCAAGCACGCGCTGCACGTTGCCATCAACCACCGCTCTTTTTTCATTGAAGGCAAACGATGCTATCGCTGCCGCTGTGTATGGCCCCACTCCCCTGAGCTGTTTTATGTCGTCGTAGGTTGCAGGAAAAATTCCCTTCAGTTCAAAAGCAATGTGGCGGGCGGTGGCAATGAGGTTTCTGCAACGTGTATAATATCCCAGTCCCTCCCACATTTTAAACACTTCTTCTTCGCCGGCGGCGGCCAGGTGATGTATTGCAGGATAGGCTTTTATGAACTTTTCATAGTAGTTCCATCCCTGTTCCACGCGCGTTTGCTGAAGGATGATCTCGCTCAGCCATATCTTGTACGGGTCGGTCTCTCCTTTCCAGGGCATTTCGCGTTTATTGGCAGAACTGTTCCATTCCATCAATTTTTGGGTAAAATCAGCCTTCATTAAAAAAATTAAGTAAATTCATTTTCAATATTTTACAGTTTTCTTGCTTTTATGAAAATTTACGTTTAATTTCATTAAATAATTGATTATGTGCCAATTGCCTAAGCGAGAAAACCATCAAGTATTAAAATTCAAATTATGAGAAAAGCAGACCTCGTTAACCAAATATCTGAAAAAACAGGTATACCGAAGGTTGATGTACTGGTTACTCTGGAAACCATGTTCAAAGAGGTAAAAGACACCCTCTCCCAGGGCGAAAACATTTATATCCGGGGCTTCGGCAGCTTTATCACCAAGAAGCGAGCCGCTAAAATCGGTAGGAACATCAAGAAGAATGTTGCTGTACACATTCCGGAACATTTCATTCCGGCATTTAAACCGGCTAAGGAATTTGTTGCAGAAGTAAAAAAATTGCAATCAGTTAAAGAAGATCAGCCAAACCCCGAAGATGAGGCGTAAATTCGCGCCTTAATCCAGAAGATTGAAAAAACAACAGTTATTTTTACTCGCTGGGGCGGCAGTCCTGTTTTGTATCATTTTCTTTTTCGGCCGCACCGTACCGCCAAAAGCGAATAAAGCAGCAAACACCGTTGTTGCCGATACAGCATTCAACATCGAACAAATACTTGCAGCGTCGAAAGCACAGCTTACGCCGGAGCAGCGTGTAACGCTGGAAAAACTGGAAAATTCAGCCGGAGCCGACGAGGCCAACCAGCAGAAAGCCACGGCCTATACACAGATCGCCGCGTTCTACAGGGACAGCGCCCACCTGCTGCTGCCTTTTGCCTATTATACCGGCGAAGCAGCCAAGTTGGAAAATTCTGAAAAAAGTCTCACCTTTGCTGCCCATTTCTTTTTAGACAACGCCCGTAAACAGGAAGATGAGGGCCTAAAAAAGTGGATGGCGAACGAATCGAAACAGTTATTTGAAAAAGCTTTAGTGCTTGATCCGGGTAATGATTCTCTGAAAGTTGGACTGGGCAGTTGCTACCTTTTTGGCAACATTTCCGAAACACCAATGGAGGGGATAATGATGATCAGGGATGTGGCAGAACGGGACCCTTCCAATATGTACGCTCAGTACATGCTGGGTGTGGGAGGATTGATGTCGGGACAAGTGGATCGCGCCATCGAACGCCTCAGTCTTGTAGCCTCAAACCAACCTGAAAATCTTGAAGTGCAGCTCATGCTGGCCGACGCCTATGAACGCAAGGGCGACCATCGCAACGCGGTCAAATGGTACGAAGCCGTGAGGCGCCATGTCAACAACCCCGAGATCATCCAGGAGCTGGATAAAAGGATCCAATCGCTAAAAGAATAACAGTTACATTATTAATAAAAGGTATTTCAAAAAAAATTGTTTAACTAAATCATTGGTGTAATTATGCCTTGTGGAAAAAAAAGAAAGCGTCATAAAATTGCGACGCACAAGCGTAAAAAAAGACTAAGAAAAAACCGTCATAAGAAGAGGAGCCGCTAATCCTCCTTGAATGCACCGGGCCCCTTTCAGGGCCCTCCTTCTTGTCGCTGAATCCACTATCTGTCATTTATCGCTGAATGCTTACTGATTGACCCGGATATTTGACAAATAGTTCCTCTTCAGCATAGACCCCAGAGTGATGAGGTTAGACACTAAAGTGTTTTACGCTTGAATAAGGAATTAATCATAAATGCCGCTCCGCAAGGCGTAGAGATCGCCCTGCTTGAGGACAAAAAACTGGTCGAGCTGCATCATGAAAAAACTGATGCCAGCTTTGCTGTAGGTGATCTTTATCTCGGAAAGGTAAAAAAACTCATACCCGGGCTGAATGCAGCATTCGTGGACGTTGGGTTTGAAAAAGACGCCTTCCTGCATTACACCGACCTGAGCCCCTACGCACGTTCCCTGCTCAAATTCACGCAGGTTGCCATCAATGACAACAGTCCCAACGGGTATGACTTCTCGACCTTTAAGGTTGAACCCGAGATCATAAAGACAGGCAAAATCAACGAAGTACTTAGCGGGAAGCCAAACATCCTCGTTCAGATACTCAAAGAACCCATTGCCGCCAAGGGCCCACGGCTCAGTTGCGAAATATCGCTTCCCGGGCGTTTTGTCGTCATTACTCCGTTCAACGACATCGTCGCGGTGTCGCGAAAGATCCATTCTGCCGAAGAAAGAAAAAGGCTGCAGAAGATCGTTGAATCCATCAAACCAAAAAATTTTGGCGTTATCGTTCGCACGGCAGCGGAAGGAAAAAACACTGCCGAACTGCATGAGGACCTAACCATGCTTGCACAAACATGGAAGCTTATCCAAAAAAATCTCAAAGGCGCCGCACCCCCCGCGAAAGTGCTGAGCGAGCAGACGAAGACAACCAGCATGCTCCGCGACCTCCTGAACGAAGATTTCAATAAGATCGTGGTCAACGACCGCAACCTCTATAACGACACGCGTAACTACATCCAGCGCATCGCTCCCGAAAAATCAGATATTGTTTCCTATTACCACAACGGGCTTCCCATATTCGACCAGTTTGGCATTACCAAACAGGTAAAGGCAGCATTTGGCAAAACGGTAAACCTGCCCAGTGGCGCATACCTCATCATCGAGCATACGGAGGCACTCCACGTCATTGATGTAAACAGCGGCTACAAAAGCGTCAGCAACAACCAGGAACAGAATGCGCTGGAAACAAACCTCGAAGCGGCTGCCGAAATATCGAGGCAACTGCGGCTACGCGACCTCGGCGGCATCATCGTTGTGGATTTTATAGACATGAAGCTTCCCGACAACAAACGGAAGCTGATGGAAGCGATGGAGGAATTTATGCGGCCGGACAGGGCAAAACATGCGGTGCTGCCCATCTCCAAGTTCGGGCTCATGCAGATCACCAGGCAGCGGATGAAGCCAGAGATGAACATCAACACGCAGGAAGTTTGTCCCACCTGCAACGGCACGGGAAAGATATCATCCACTTTGCTGCTGGAAGACGAGATCGAGAAGAACCTCAGCTACCTGCTGACACACCAGCACAAGGATCTTACCCTTGTGGTGAATCCCATTTTATACGCCTACTTTACCAAGGGAGGCATGTTCAGATCAAAGATCTGGAAGTGGAAGTGGAAGTACGGCCAGAAGGTAACCATCAGGGAAAACACCAGCTATCACCTCACACAGTACCAGTTTTTCGACAAGCACCAGGATGAGATAAAGCTGTGAAGCCGCTTAGTCTCTCCGGCTGCCCCCAAGGAAGATCAAAATGTATTGCACCAGCGTAGCGATTGAGGCCAGCGCCGCCACCACATAGGTAAGTGCCGCCCATTTCAGGGCATCCTTAGCCTTCGGGTATTCTGCCGAGCTGGTGATCCTGCCGGTATTCAACCAGGCCAGCGCCCTCCTGCTCGCGTCGATCTCAACAGGCAGCGTGATCACCGAAAACAATGTGGTAACACCGAAAAGAACGATGCCGGCAAGCAACAACTGGGGAAACGCGTTGATCATCAGTACGCCTGCCAGCAGGATCCACTGCACTATACCCGAGCTGAACTGAACCGCGGGCACCAGCTTACTCCTCATGGTTAGCCAGGAATAGGCTGTGGCATGCTGCACCGCGTGGCCGCATTCGTGCGCCGCCACGGCTGCTGCGGCAATGGAGGTGCCGTTATACACTTCGGGACTCAGGTTAATGGTCTTATTCGCCGGGTTGTAGTGATCGGTCATAAAGCCGTTAACAGATGTAATTTTAACATCATATATCATGTTGTCGTGAAGCATTTTCGCGGCCACTTCGGCACCCGAAAGACCCGAAGCGAGGGGTATCTTTCCATATCGGTTAAACTTGCTTTTCAGCACGCCTGATACCAGCATACTGATACCCAGGAAAAGCAAAGAAATGAACAGAATTGATGGTGTCATGTCGTTACAGGGTTTTAATTTCCATAGAAGATCATCAAATAAAAAACCATTTTTAATAACCGCCAAATTGATTAAAAAAGAAGATCCTTTTTGGCCTTTTTGTCATTAGATAACACGGTGAAAAACAATCGCTGACAATTTATCACAATGATTGATATTTGGTTGAAAAAAAGTGTTAATAATTTGACAATC
>CAMPGT010000104.1 GCA_946885665.1 uncultured Chitinophagaceae bacterium
GTTCCTGTTGCCTTCCTGGTATTCTATGCGCACCAGCTTTGCATCTGTATTTTTTGAGAACCAGTTGGTGCCATACTCGAGTACATACAATGCGCCGTCAGCGCCAAACTTTAGATCTACCGGCGCAGCAAACGACATGTGCGGGAGAAACGGCTCCATCTTTACATAATTTCCATCAGCATCGAGCGTTACGGCCATTATCCAGTGGCGTATCCATTCATAGATGAACAATTTTCCGTCGTAATAATCCGACAGCTTATACGGAGCCTGTTTAAAATGATCCGAATAGTAAACAGGCCCTGCCATAACGCTGGCGCCGCCGCTGCCTACCAGCGGGAATCGTTTGGATGAATCCTTGCCATACCAGATCATTGGAGGGTGTGCGGGTGGCAGGTTCTGCAGGCCGGTATTATTTCGTGAATCATTAACGGGGTGCGCGGGATCTTTGCCTGGTTCTTCCTTTTTGGTGGCGTAGTCATACATCGGAAACACTTCGTTATCGCCTATAAAATACGGCCAGCCATAAAAGCCGGGTTTGCTGGCGCGGTTCACTTCGTCGTAGCTTAAGAATGAGCCGTCCTTCCCTTTCACTTTTGTGTCTGGCCCTACTTCTCCCCAATAAAGAATATTCTTTTTTTGGTCGATGGTAAACCGGTAGGGATTTCTCAAACCCATGATATAGATCTCTGGTTTGGTTTTCGGTGTGCCTTTTTTGAAGAGGTTGCCTTCGGGGATGGAGTAGGTTCCGTTGCGTTCCGGTTTGATGCGCAGAATTTTCCCTCTCAGGTCGTTGGTGCTGGCAGCCGTTGCCTGGTCGTCGGCGAGCTCGCGGCCCGGGCGTTCATCAATTGGTGTGTAGCCTTCTTTGAAAGGGTCGTCGGCATTGGTGTTGTCGCCCACCGAAACGTATAGTAGGCTGTCCGGTCCGAATGCCAGTCCACCGGCCGAATGGCAGCAAAAAGTGTGTTGGGTGGGTATTTCGAGCAGTACCTTTTCCGAGGCAAGCGAAAGGCTGTCGCCTATGAGTTCAAATCGTGAGAGCCTGTCGAGTGAGTCGCGTCCGGCGGGAGCGTAATAGAGATATATCCAGTGGTTGTTTTTAAAACCGGGATCGGCGACTACGCCCAGGAGACCGTCTTCAATTCCATAATACACGTTCAGGCTGGCGATTGTTTTTGTTTGTTTCGCTTGGGCGTTGTATAGTTTTACGGCGCCTTTTCTTTCTACGATCACCACGTTGTTATTCGGCAGCACGGCCATTTGCAAAGGCTCATCCAGACCCTGGGCTAACACGGTTTTGGCGTAGCGGCTGCTGTCCGGAGCTTTTGATGTGTTGGCAGGTGAATCAGTGGGTCCACATGAGATGGCGAGCACGGCAAGAGCGGCTATCAAAAAAGTTTTCATGTATCTGTTTACAGCTATCGTAATGTTCATGCTTGTTAATATGCGTTGGAGAGGTGTTATCATCTATTTTGCAGCTTCTTTCTTTCCTTATAGGTAAAATAATCTTCGCAAAGTAGATCAAAGTTTAAAATACCGTAGACAATCAACACCAGCCAGCCCCTGGGTTGTCCGAGTGGAATAGGAAGCGGACCTATTGCGAATCCCCAGCTAAAAATTCCGTAGCTTAGGCTGACGATGTTTACAATAGCGAGCAATGAGTAAATACCAAGAAGTATTCGGGCCGCTGTAAGACTTTTTATCATAGCCAGTAGAATCATAACGAACCCGCCAATCGCAAGATAATGTTGCCATACAGGAGAAACATCATTTGCCAACATTGTTGTGCAGCTATAGGCAATTAATGCAACGATGATCACTAATGGAACAAGCAGCCGTAATATCGCAGACTTCCTTGAAAATGTTTTGACGCAACTATTCATTCGGGGCAAAAGGTGTTGGCTAAGTTAACTGGGTTTTAGATTTAACGGAAAATAATAAAAGATTCAATCTGAAAAGTAAGACAGGAAACCTAAACAAGCAAACGGCAGCCATGCCCACGGGAATGATTATTTCTACGTTTTCTCTCGGCCTCAAGAGAACAAGAATAACCAGCAAGCTTTTGAAGAATGTCGTTATCGGAATACAGTATTTTTCCAAAATGTTTTTCCTGGACCGTCTGATATTCGGTATGAAGACGCTTATGCAGGCTAAGAATATGCCGCTTCATCCTGGCGGCAACTTTTAGTCCCAGTTTATCTTCATAGTAGAATGTGTTAACAACGCAAAGTGGAAGGTTAGCATTAGGTTCATAGACGAGATCAATTTTTTTGTCTCTCAAAAATTGGCAGAACCTATTGCTGGCGTAAAATTTACTTTCCCGAAAGGAATATATGATGGCAGAAAAATTAAAAAAAGCAGTAGAAGGCATCAACTCTTTCAACTGGAACTGAAAAGAGGATTGATGCTTAAACGCCCACGTTTTATTCAACGTCCATAAGTCAATCGAAGTGTCGTCGCTATAAATTTTAAACCCTCCGAAACTGTTTTGCCTGATTCGGCTATTCTCAAAATAATCTTGCACATCAACGTCATCGCCGAGTACGATATCCAAATCCCTATAATCGGAAACTTTCAGAAAAAAGTTACGAATGACGCCGCTGAATATGTAGACGTCGGTAACTACGCTTAGGTGATCAAGTGCCTCATATACATTATGATTCAATATTCGCTGCAGGTAGGCTTTGAACTCTTCGCCTGATCCTTCTATTCGCTGTAATATGTCAGACAATCTTTTGGCCACTGATTTTTTGAAATTTATCTACCGCAAATTGATCGGTCATTCCCGAAACATAATCCACAATAATACGCAATTTAGAATAATTTGACAGATCATCGAAACCACCTTTTTCAGCGATATTATTCTCCAATAAAGCAGCCCTCACAATGCTGGCCGAGAGAAGATTGACGGCTCTCTTTTTGTAGTCGCCGCTATCTTTCATTAGGAAATCGGTAAAGTATGTTAACAAACCACTGATAACTGAGTGGCCGGTAAGTTCCAAACTACAGACTTCGCGGTGCGGAAATATATACTTCGAACAAAAACTCAAAAGCAAGTCAGATGTACCATTCTGATCGTCTTTCAAAAGCTCTCGATGGTATTCGCCATTTTCAATCGTTTCAAAATGCTTTTTGAAGTTAGCAACCGCCGTGTCTAACAATCTTTTAATGAGGAACAGCCGCAGATTCACCACCCAGGCCGTTTCCGCACCCCTGCCAGTAAACGTTTTTTGCAGTCGCGCCAATTCTTTCTTTACTCCTGGTATTTCTGACAGTTCCGACTTCATCATGTCGTACGTATAATATCCTTTATTGTAACCGTCTTCGATATCCATTACCAGGTAACATGTTGAATCGGCAGCCTCCATCATGAAAGAAAGCGGATGTCGTTGGTAACGATCGCGCCATTCAAGGCCCATGGGTTCGGCGATCCGCTGCAGCGTGCAAACTTCCGATTGAAAAACGCCTCTCTTACTCTGAGAAATTAGGCTTTTATCGATCTCTCCGAAGTTCGGGTACTTGAGATAAGTACCCAGCGTAGCAAAAGTAAGATTTAGACCATACGAGTCATTTAATGCCTGCAACTTCGTCAAGACGCGAAACCCCTGGGCATTGCCATCAAACTTCGTGAAATCCTCTTTTTCCATTTGTGACAGTCCGCTGTCGTTTGTTTCGAAATAGGAACTAAAGAAGCTTTTGATCACAGTCTCCCCAAAATGACCAAACGGCGGGTTGCCGATATCGTGCACCAAACAGGCATTTTTTAATAAAACAGGTATGGTTCGCAACAAATAATTTTCATCATAGCCGATCTTTTGTCTTAATTCCTCATCCTCTACTATTCTCAAACCCAGGGAATGTCCCAATGCCATGACTTCCATTGAATGCGTCAGCCTGGAATGAATGTTATCATCAGTCGTCAACGGAAATACCTGCGTCTTATCATGCATTCTGCGCAAAGCAGGACTAAAAAGAAGCCGCCCAAAGTCACTTTCAAATTCATTCCTCGGATCTTTTTCAGTTTGGCGTCGGCTGGATCGAAGTCTGTCAGCTAAAAGATACTTTTCCCAAATCATATCGATGGTTTTTGATTACGGCAAAATCTTCAGCTTACAGTAATATTCAACGATGGAACCACTCCTAAGGCTATTCAAACACAGAGAGCGTGAAAGCGGTAATAAAGCGCTAATAAAGCGCAATATAATCAGTTTCAATAATTACACAACCGGCCAATTATTATTTCCTCAAACCAGCCCGGAACGGCCGCCGTAGCTTTAAATATCTTATCTTTATCATCACCACTCATTGAAACCCCCTTTATTATGAAACCGTCGCTCGTGTTGCTGTCGTGCATAGCTCTGGCATGTATCGGCACTCCCTCGCAGGCTCAACTTCTCAAAAAACTAAAAGACAAAGTCAACAAAACACTCGGAAACGAGAGCAACGCCGATCAATCCCAGGACAACAACAACGCGTCCGGTAAAGAAAAGGAAGATAATAACACCGCTAAATGGTGCGACACCATCAGCACCGAAGCGGTGGGAAAAGACGGTGTACAGTACACCCTCGCATATAGCAGCCCGGGAAAGATCGACCTCCTTTACGATGAAAGTTCCCTCGGCCTCCAAAACAATCCGAAAGGATACCGGATGATCCTGACAGAAAGGGTAAACAATAAACAGCAATACATCGTTGTTGAAAACGGAAAAGTAATTTACACCGATCCAAAAATTGACGATAAGTACATATTAAAAAAATCTTCGAAAGATCAAATTAACGATGGCACCAGCACAGCAGACGCCGCCATGCAAAAATATATCGTGGGCGACACGATGAAACAAAACATCCCAAAAACAGATGCCAAATCAGTAACCATTCAAAAAGTAGACGACGACCAGTTTGCCATGACAATGGAAATAGCCAAACAAACAGACGACTACAAAAACATGAGCGACGCAGAGAAAAAAGAATTTGAGGAAACCATGCGCAAAGGCATGGCAGCAAATAATTCTATGGCAGGTAAAACCTTTGATATTGCCGGTCAACCCGGAGCCAACCTCGCCATGGTGACAGGCTATTATGTGGTGGTGAAAGGAAAGAAGTATGGGAAATTTCAGATGCCTCCCTTAGTGGATGTATCAAAAGACGAGAGCAGGTTCTTCGCCGTTGGCGTGGATGAAAACGTTTCCCCTATTCTCATCATCAATGGTAAAAAGACGGCACTCGACAAAAATAAATACATGGGCATGAGCGGTCAGATAATTCACAGCCCCGACCAGAAAAAGTTTGTGTACATCGAACAGATGAAGTTGAGTGATAAACAGGTCGCAGAAATATCCAGCGGCAACGCCGGCAACTTCAAACAGCTTTATAATGTTATCCGAAGCGATGGCAGCAGCTTTACTGTTACCGATTATAATTCCTCCGGGAAATTTAAGCTCTCTAACTCCGGAACACTAGTGACCATGAATGAAAAGACCGGTGAGGTGTATAGTGATGGGAAGCCGGCTGGTAAGTTTTCCATGCAGGATAAGGATCTTCTCGATACTGATGCGATATTACTCGGTAAGGATATGTCGCAAGTGGTTTACTATAACGGAAGCGAAGGCAGTATAACTTACCTCGACGGCACGGTACGCAAAATGAATATCATGTTTCCGCAAACAGTAACCGACGGCGGCGCAACGTACTTGTCGTGGTTCAGGAAATGCGGCAACAAAATATATATCGCACGTTATGCCTACTGACCGATGATGGCAGCGCCGCTGATATGGTTAATGATGCTTTCGCTGCCCGCTTCACCGCCCGAGATTGATTATAAAAAAATATTCGGCAGCGATTACACATGGGCAGTAAACTGGCTCAAGCAGAATGATGCCGTTATCGATGACTACGCCGTGAAATATCAGCTTCCTGCAAAAGAATTGAAGGCTATCGTGTTCCCGGAACTGATCAGGTATAACGGGGTGTTCAACGCATTGGAGGTGGAATCGCTGAAATATTTATACGTGAGTGAGGGTAAGCATTATGCGAATTTCTCGGTGGGATATTTTCAGATGAAACCTTCGTTTGCGGAAATGGTGGAAAGCGATGCGCTGCAGTTGCCGGTTGGCCAATGGATGAAAAGTGCAGGCTGGAAGGATGTTTCGGTGGATAATGAAGCCGGCCGGCGCGAAAGAGTATTGAGGCTGTGCAACACGCGGCACCAGGTATTGTATCTGTGTTTATTTTACAAAATTTGCGAATCGAAATTCGAGGGCCGCACGTTTCGTTCACCCACCGACCGCCTCAAATTCTTCGCAACGTGCTACAACGCCGGCTATCACCTGAGCGAAAAAAGCATCCTCTCCTTCCAAACGAAAAACAACTTCTTACAATACAACTACTCCGCCATTTCAGCTTTCTATTACCTGAATGAAGAATGAGAACCAGATAGTCGTTAGAGCATCCCCTTCAACACCTCCCAAACATTCTGCGCGAGTATTTTTTGGCCTTCGGCAGTGGGATGAATGCCGTCGTCCTGGTTGAATTTTGCTTCACCACCCACCCCTTCCAGCAAAAATGGAATCAAAGCGATGTCGTTCTTCTTCGCAAGCTCAGGGTACATCGAGCGGAACTCACCAGTGTACTGCTTGCCCATATTGGGTGGTATCTGCATGCCTGCAATAATAATCTTCACGGCAGGATTTTTCGCCTTTACCTTATCAATGATCGATTGCAAGTTTTTTCTCGTCTCAGTCACCGGAATACCCCGCAACCCATCGTTCCCTCCCAACTCCAGCACAAACACATCCACAGGCTGCCGCAACACCCAATCGATCCGTCCATCTCCACCTGAACTCGTCTCCCCACTCACACCGGCATTCACCACCTTGTAAGGCAGCGCCAACGAATCGATCTTCCGCTGGATCAAAGCCGGAAACGCCTCCGACATCTCCAGTCCATAGCCCGCCGTAATACTGTTCCCAAAAAAAACAATCGTCTTCACGGTATCCTTAACCACCATCTCATCCGTCTGAACACTGTCCTTTCCCTTTGCCTGCCCGGGTTGCGCATTTTCTCCACAGGAGATAATAAACATGCAAACAACCAGGAACACTCTACTGTTTATCATAAGTTTATCTATTCTTTAAGCTTGCTATGGCATAAATTTAACGGATAATGACAGAAATGGAAACAATACTCAGCGTAAATGAATTGACGAAGCGTTACGGCGACGGCGACCATACACTTACAGTACTCGAAAACATAAATTTCTCCGTGCATTCCGGGGAGACAATGTCGATAGTGGGACCCTCGGGCAGCGGCAAAACCACACTGCTCGGCCTATGCGCAGGACTGGACCGCGCCTCTTCCGGAACCGTTGAACTCAACAACATACGGTTGAACGATTTAAACGAAGACCAGCGCGCACAGGTGCGCAATCAATACGTAGGGTTCATCTTTCAAAACTTCCAGCTCCTGCCCACACTCACAGCCATCGAAAACGTGATGGTGCCCCTCGAGCTGCGGCGCGAAAAAAATATCCGCGGCAGGGCGCTCGACCTGCTCGGCAAAGTAGGCCTTGCGGCCCGTGCCGACCACTACCCCGTGCAACTCAGCGGCGGCGAACAGCAAAGAGTGTCCATGGCAAGAGCCTTCTCCACCAGGCCGCGCATACTCTTTGCCGACGAACCCACAGGAAACCTGGATGAAGAAGCCAGCAATAACGTTGTTCACTTGCTGTTCGATCTTAACAGGGAAGCGGGCACCACGTTAATATTAGTAACACACAATTTGGAACTGGCAGCACAAACGCACCGCATCCTGCGGCTGAAGGGAGGAAGAATTATCAGCGATGAAAAAACGCGTGCACATGCAGGAGAATAAAAGTTTCGCCAACTGGAAGTGGCTGATGAGGATGGCATGGCGCGACAGCCGGCGCAACCGGTCACGCCTGTTGCTTTTCGGTTCATCCGTTATTCTCGGCATAGCTGCACTCGTTGCCATCTATTCATTAAGCGATAATCTTTACAAGAACGTAGATGCACAGGCGGCCACCCTGCTCGGCGCCGACCTTGAACTTTCGGGAAACCGTGCGGCGCCCGAAAACATTCAGCACATCATGGACTCCGTTGGCATACAACGCTCCGAACAGCGAAGCTTCGCCTCCATGATCTATTTCAAAACAGGCACAAGGCTGATTCAGGTCCGCGCGCTCGAAGGTGCATTTCCCTACTACGGCAAGCTGGAAACGACTCCGGCAAGTGCGGCACAAACGTTTCGCAACCATCGTGCTGCGCTTATCGATAAAACACTGATGCTGCAATACAATGCCAAAACCGGCGATTCGGTTCGTGTGGGCGAATTAAGTTTTGTCATAGCAGGAAGCCTGCAAAAAGCACCCGGGCAAACAGGATTATCGGCATCAATTGCGCCCGTGGTTTACATACCACTCAGGTACCTCGAGGAAACGGGATTGCTGCAAAAAGGCAGCCGCATCAATTACAAGTATTTTATTCAACTGAGGAAATCTATCGATCCCGAACTGCTCGTCGACAAAATTGATCCACAGCTCGACGCCAGCGGCTATTACCATGAAACCATAGAATCACAGAAGCGCGACACCGGCCGGGCGTTCGAAGACCTGACCTACTATCTCGAACTGGTAGGTTTTATCGCCTTACTCTTAGGATGCATCGGCGTTGCCAGCTCGATCCACATTTATGTGCGCGAAAAAATAGGCATGATCGCCGTGCTGCGATGTATCGGCGCTTCTTCAAAGCAGGCATTCTTAATCTTTCTCATCCAAATAGTGGTTATCGGGATCTTGTGTTCCGTTGTTGGCGCGGCGCTGGGAACAGTCATACAGCAATTCCTGCCACGCCTCCTGAAGGACCTGATACCTTTCGAAATCATCACAGCTGTTTCGTGGCCATCCATAGGACAAGGCATATTATTAGGCATCATCATCTCGGTGCTCTTCGCCTGCCTGCCACTGGTTTCCATCAGGAAAATATCACCACTCAACACACTGCGACTGTCGTTTCAGCACACGAAACCGCTGAGAGATCCATTGAAATGGCTCGTGTATGCCGCGATCATCGCCTTCATTTTCATTTTTATTTACATCCAGCTCGACGACTGGCGGCAGACGATCGTCTTTTTGAGCGCTATCGCCATCGCCTTCCTGGTGCTGGCAGGTATTTCGCGTTTGCTGATGTGGCTGCTGCGAAGATTTTTTCCGCAGTCGTGGAGCTACGTTTCGCGGCAGGGACTGTCCAACCTCTACCGGCCCAACAACCAGACGTTGTTGCTGATCATGTCCGTCGGGTTCGGTACCGCATTTATCTGCACATTGTTTTTTGTGCAAACGATGCTGGTAAACCGCGTGACGCTCACTGCTGCCGGCGACCAGCCAAACATTGTTTTGTTCGACATCCAGACCGGACAACGCGAAGAACTGCTGCAGGTAGCAGCAAAGCACGGTCTGCCCCTGGAACCAACGGTGCCCATTGTGAATATGCGACTCGAGCAAGTCAACGAAACAAAAGCTTCGGATGTTGTTGAAGACACAACAGGAAGAAGCTCGATGCGACTATTCAGCAGGGAATACCGCGTCACCTTCCGTGACACCTTAACACCTTATGAGAAAGTTACAGAAGGAGCATGGAAAGGAACAGTAGAAAATGGAACAATTTTCATTTCGATAGAAAAAGGATTCGCAGGAAGATTCGATTTAAAGATCGGCGACACCTTGTATTTTAATGTCCAGGGCGCACCCATTCAAACAGTTATTGGGAGCCTGAGAGAAGTGGATTGGAACAGGATACAAACAAACTTCCTCGTGGTGTTTCCAACAGGCGTGCTGGAAGAAGCGCCGCAATTTCATGTGTTGCTCACGCATGTTCCTTCCGACAGTGTTTCCGTTGCTTTTCAACGAGAGGTCGTAAGGCGATTCCCGAATGTATCTATCATCGATCTGGCGCTTGTGCTGCGTGTGCTGGACGACATCATGAGCAAAATAGCTTTCGTTATACGATTCATTGCCAGCTTCAGCATTTTAACGGGCGTGGTAGTATTGATCACATCGGTGCTGATCAGCAAATATCAACGTATCCAGGAAAATGTTCTTCTGCGCACACTCGGGGCCAGCGGCAAACAAATACTGTGGATCGCTGCGCTGGAATATTTCTTTCTCGGATCACTGGCGGCAGCCACGGGAATCCTGTTATCGCTTGGCGCAAGCTGGGCGCTGGCGCGTTTCAATTTCGAAACCGCATTCCATCCGGCGCTGCTGCCCATTGTGCTGATCTTCCTGTTCATTTGCGCCACTACCATTATAGTGGGGCTATTGAACAGCCGCAGCATACTCAACAAAACACCGCTCGAGGTATTACGCCAGGAAGTGTGAATTTTCAGCTACGCCCTTTTGTTCCACGGACCTGTAATGGCAAGTGTAACCCCCGGCGACTGAATATTTATAAACAGCGTTTTCCCTGACGGAGAAAATACGGGACCGGCGAATTCAGATTTAGGATAACCGATATTCTTCGCGATGACATACGATTTACCCTGCGGCGTGATGCCAATGATCCGCGGATCATTTTTGTCTTCACAAATCACCACATCTCCCCAGGGAGCAACGGTGAGGTTGTCGCAGTATTGAAAGATATCGGTATTGTTTGGCTCGAGAAATAGTTCGAGCCTGCCAGGACTGTCTTTTTCCTGTTGCTTACCTTCATATTTTGAAGGCATGTATTTGAATATCTGCCCGTAGTTTGTCGATCCGCCATTCGTGCAGGCAAAGTACAGTTCATTCTTTCCAAACCAAATTCCTTCACCCCTCGCAAACCGGGCCGCCCCTTTGTCGTAGGCGCGCAGGCGCAAATCGTTATCCGGGGCTTCCACATTATCCAGATCGATCCATTCAACGCTGAACGATTTCTTCTGCGGAAATATCTTCGTTGAATCTTTCCAGTTTCGCGTATCTGCCGCTTTCCATTCTTTTATGGACAGCGCCTGCAGCTTACCGCCTTTGTGAAGGTCGCCGTATTTGTTGGGGATATACCGGTAGAAGCACGCGTCGCCCCTGTCTTCGGTTTGGTAAACGATGCCTGTTGTGCGGTCAACCGCCACGGCCTCATGCACAAAGCGCCCCATCGGCTTGATAGGCACCGGATCGTTCAACAGTATTTTGTCGCTCGCCTTCACTTCAAAATTAAAACCGTGGTCTTTTTCCAGCGCGCCGCTTTCGCCTCCTTGCTTCAGCTCTGTTTCTTCGCAGGTGATCCACGAGTTCCAGGGGGTAACACCGCCGGCGCAATTTCTTACGGTGCCCACCAGGCTCAGGTATTCCAGCTCCACCTTTCCTTTGTTCTCATCATACACCATCGTAGTGGTACCGCCCACACATGTTCGGCTGCCGCTTCCAAAATCGTATATCTTGTTTTTATCAATCTTATTCACCAGGGAATAATCTGCACCGAACGGCCCGTTCTTCGCGTGGGGAGAAAGTTCATGGTTACGGATGAGTACTACTTTACCATTCTTTCCCGCAAATGTGCCCATGCCATCGTGGGTTCCGGGCGAAACAAGTCCGTCGTGCATTTTCGCACCATTTTCCGAAATGAGCCTGGCAGTGAAGCCTTTAGGCAGGCTAAGAATATCACCGGGCAAATGCGTCAGCGGTCCAAATCCAAAAGCATCATTGCTGAGTGCATTGCTTGCCGCGTTAACAGCAAAGTTGTCCAGCCCAATAAAACCAAGGGTGATGAGTGAGCTGTTTCTCAAAAAATCTCTTCTTCCATTTTTCATGTGCAGCGTTTGAAGGTGTGCACCTGTAAATTACGACGCTTGTTTTAAACTTTCAGACCCCGCAGAATATTTTAAATAAAGATAATCCCGGCAGCATTGGTTCGAACATGCCTGTCCTCATATCTTCGGCTAACATGTTATATTTGAAGTCGTAGCTGCCAATAACCATGCAAGACGTTTTCATAGAGTACATATCCCTCATCATCATCATTATAGGTTTGGTGATGCTTGCCCAAAAGCTGAAAGTGGCGTATCCCATTGTGTTGGTTTTGGGCGGCCTGGCACTGAGCTTTACAAAACTGTTTCCGGATATTATCATTGATCCGGAGTTGATCTTCTTTATTTTCCTGCCGCCGCTGCTGTATGATGCCGCGTGGCAGATTTCATGGAAAAACTTCTGGAAATTCAGGCGCGTCATCACCAGCTTTGCGTTTCCCATAGTGATCCTGACCTCATGCGTGGTGGCCTTTGCGTCGCAGGCGCTGATTCCGGGATTTACGCTCGCACTCGGTTTTCTTCTTGGCGGCATCGTATCCCCGCCGGACGCAATATCGGCCTCGACGATCATGCGCCAGGTGAACGCACCCAAAATGATGGTAAGCATTGCCGAGGGCGAAAGCCTTTTGAATGACGCGTCGGCGCTGATCGTATTTCGTTTCGCGCTGATAGCGGTAGTGACGGGTCAATTTGAATTCTCGCACGCGTTGGGCAGCTTCTTTCTCGTGATCGCGATGGGTACGGCAATTGGCCTGGCAATAGGATTTATTTTTTATGCGATCTACAAATGGCTGCCAACCACACCGAGCATCGAGATCATTCTTAGTTTCCTCGCTCCCTATTGCATGTACTACTTCGCCGAACGATTTCATTTCTCCGGTGTGCTTGCAGTAGTTGCCGGCGGACTCTTCCTTTCCAACAAGCGTCAAACCATCCTGTCGTTCCAGGGCAGAGTGCAGGGAT
>CAMPGT010000105.1 GCA_946885665.1 uncultured Chitinophagaceae bacterium
CACAAGCGCGATAACCCCCATCTGACCCGCTTTCTACCTCTATTGCTCATCCAAAATATGCCGGTTGGCGACAGACACTTCCCGGTCCCACGCAAATACTGGTGAAAGGCCGGCAGCGGTCATGCGGCGGGCAGCAGAAACAACCGGTTGATCCGGGTTAACTTTTTCTGCTATCATTCGGTTAAGAACATATTCCTCTTTGAAATCGAAATGCAGATACACTTCACGGCCCATTGGCGTAGCATCCAGCCTGATGCAGGGCACCTCGCCAAGATGAGCAATGGCGTGTTCCATCAGCGATGCCGCGATGCCCTGCCTCCGCTGTTCGGGATCGACCAGCATCATGCCGATCCATGCAAACCGGTTGTCGTAACGCATGGTTGACACCGTGCCCACCACAACGTCCTCTTTCACGGCAACGAACACATCTCCCTGATCCAAATCCAAAAACTGTTTCCAGTCGCCGGCCACCTGGTTCCAGCCGGCAGCGCGGCACAATCGTAAGCCTGCCGGAATATCTTCTTCCATCATTTTACGGATGGAGATCATGCGGCAGTCCTTTTTTAGGCAGGAAAGAAACGGCAATGGTGCCGATGAATGCCAGTATGATGAGGGCAGCGAACCCATTGACATAACTGCCGCTGATATCGCGCAGCCAGGCGGCAAGCATCGGTCCAAATGCTTCGCCGAGTCCATCGGCGGAGATTACGATGCCCATCACTCTTCCCAGCACCTTTACGCCAAAAAGTTCGGCCGCCATCAGCGGTATGATCATGTAATCGCCACCCAGCGCCATGCCGAACAGGAAAGCGAAGATGTAAACGATGCCGGGAGTGTTCGCAGCGTATAGCAGCGGAATAGATACCGCTACCATGAAGTAGATGAGCATCATCACATACTTTTTCGGGATCCTGTCTGCCAGCCATCCCATGAACAGGCGGCCCACGATGCTGGCGCCCAAAACGATGGACATAACATTGGCCGCTTGCTGCTGTGTGTATTTGAGGTCAATGCTCATGAATAATTTCAGGTTCTGGCTGGTACCCGACACCGCGCCTATCGAACACACGCTGCCGATCACGAGCAAATAAAACGGCCATGTTTTCAGGATGTGCGCGAAAGGAACTTTTGGTGACTGCGGTTTCCTGGCAGGCGTCGCGGGAGTTTCATTTTCCGGGCTCTCCTTTACGAACCACGCCATGGGAAAGGCAATGGCAATCATGAGGACGCCCAGCCAAAACAGTCCGCCGCGCCACCCAAAGGAAACATTCAATGCTTTCGCAATTTGGGGCACGAGCATGCCGCCCACGCCGATACCCAGGTAGGCGATACCCATCACTTTACCCCGGGTGGTGCTGAACCATTTGGAAATCAACACCTGGTTGGGCAACGGCCCGCCAAAAAGATATCCCAGTGCATTGAAGAGGTAAAAAACATAGAATTGCCAGAGAGAGGTCATGATGCTCAAGCCGATGAGTGCAAGTCCGCCCATCACGATTCCCGTGAGCATTAACCGCCGGGCGCCAAACCTGTCGATGATCCAGCCGGCGAAGAATCCGAATATGGGGCCGATCACCAGCTTGCCCACGGCATTGCCCGACGTGATGATCGACCGCGACCAGCCGAATTCTTTTATCCAGAAGTCGAAGAAAAACGGCAATCCGTAGAACATGATGCCGACGAGCGAGAACAGGCTGAGAAAGGCCGCGGCGCCAACGTTGAACTTTCTGCGCCGCAGTGTTTTTTCATTGAGGGTAGTTTCGGGAATTGTTTCCAATGGCAGTCAATTTATTCATGGAAAATAACCATTAATCCAAATCTTTCCGTAGTTTATGTGTATGAAGTCACATGTTTCCAGGAGAAATTTTCTCAAAAATACCTCGCTCGGTATTGGCGCAGGAAGTTTTGGACTGCCTGATTTTTTTATGCAGCCCGACGTCAGGCAAAAAAATCTTGCCGGCGCACGAACCGTCAACATCGGCACCGTGTCGGTCATGGACCTGCGCGCCTCTTCGTCGCAGGACATGGTAAACCAGGTGCTGAAAATTATGGAAGGGATGGCAGGCTATCATCCCGACATCATTTGCCTGCCGGAGATCTTTGCGTTCAGCAACATCCAGGGCGGGCATAATGCCAAAGAAGTTGCGGAACAGGCGCCGGGGCCTGTGGTGTCGCCATTCCTGCAATTTGCGGCTAAGCATAATTGTTATGTCATCTGCCCAACGTACACGCGATACGATGGTGATATTTATATCTCCGCAGTCCTTATCGACAGGAAAGGAAAGGTGGTCGGCGAATACCACAAGATACGGCCCACCGAAGGCGAAATGGAAATGGGTGTGCAGCCGGGCAGCTTCGACGCACCGGTATTCGATACCGACTTTGGAAAGATCGGCATACAGATTTGCTTCGATATAAAGTGGGAGGAAGGATGGGATGCCCTGAAGAAAAAAGGCGCGCAGATCGTTTTCTGGCCGTCGGCTTATGCCGCTGGCAGAGAAATTAGCAGCAGGGCGTGGAAGCACCAGGTGTATATCGTGTCGAGCACACAGAAGGACACGAGTAAGATATGCGACATGACAGGCGAAACGATTGCGCAAACGGGAAGATGGCAACGCAACTGGGTTTGTGCGCCGGTCAATCTGGAGAAGGCGTTTATACTGAGCTGGCCGGCGGTGAACGTGTTTCCGGCTATCCAGAAAAAATATGGTTCGAAAGTGGTGTTGAATACTTTCAGTGAAGAAGAGTGGACGATTATCGAGAGCCTCGACAAGGATTTGAAGATTGCGGATGTATTGAAGGAGTTTGATTTAAAAACTGAATATGAGGTGTTGAAGGAGGTGGCGGAGTTGCAGGAGAAGAAGCGGGAGGCGTGAGACGTGAAACGGCAAAAGGTATCCCCCGCTGGCGGGGGTGGCGCGAAGCGCCGGGGGTGGACCGGCAATGGGCAATGGGCAACCTTTCAAAGCCTGCCCAACGTCATCCCGCCATCCACCATAACCACCTGACCTGTAGAATAAGGCAACAACCCCGAAACAATAGCCAGCACTGCCTTCCCCACATCTTCCGGTGTACCCCACCGCTTCTGAATGGTCAGCCCGTTACTGATAAGCTTGTCGTATTTGTCAGTAACCCCTGCGGTCATATCGCTCCTGATGATGCCGGGCCGCACCTCATACACAGGGATATCATATTCACCAAGGCGGGTAGCAAACAGTTGCGTCATCATACTCACACCTGCCTTCGCCACACAATACTCGCCCCTGTTTACAGAAGCCACCGTTGCCGACACGGAAGAAATATTTACAATGCAGCCGCTGAATTCCTTCCTTTCGTTACGCTGCTCGATCATCCAGTTTGCCACCGACTGCGTAAGAAAATAGGGGCCCTGTAAATTTGTCCGGATCAATAAGGCGAAACTTTCTTCGCTGGCTTCGAGAATATCTTTTCTTTCTTTTGGAGCGATGCCAGCGTTGTTGACCAGTACGTTGAGGCGGCCGAAAAAATCCCTCACTTGTTGCAGCATTTGTTTTCGTGCGGCGGCATCGGCGATATTTGCCTGGCAATACAAAACTTTCGCGCCGGCGGCTTCGAGTTCCCGCAGGTTGTCATGCACGGCGGACGCATCGCGAACACCGTTTATGGCGAGGTCGTACCCCGCCGCAGCAAGTCGTTGGGCGATGCCAAATCCAATTCCGCGGCTGCCGCCTGTTATAAGCGCTACTGGTTTCATTGATGATTTATCGTAGTTTTTGCTTTTTGCGTGTCTACCCCCAGTTGCCGTTCGGGCATAACTTAAAAGTTAAAATCTCTCCGGTCTCAAATCTCCGGCACCGCTACCCAGCACCGCTTCTCCCAACTCTCCAACCCCTTCTCCGCAAGCTGCACCCCTTTCGCACCTTCCCTGAGATCCCAGGGAAAAGGCTCATCCTTCACCACATGTTTTAAGAAAAGCTCCCACTGCACTTTGAATGCATTATCATATACTTCCTGCTCCGGCACCTTACTCCATCCCTCGTAAAAATTAATCGGCTGCGGCACATCAGGATTCCACACGGGCCGCGGCGTATTGCCGTAATGCTGAATGAAACACTCCCGCAATCCCGCCACCGCCGATCCCTTCGAGCCATCCACCTGCAGCGTAAGCAGGTCGTCCCTGCGCACCCGCACCGTCCACGAAGAATTGAACTGCGCCACCACACCGTTCTCAAGTTCAAACGTTGCATAAGCGGCATCGTCGGCGGTACACCGGTAAGGTTTTCCGTTCTCATCTATCCGCTCGTTAATGTGCGTTTTGCCCAGACACGATACCGCTTTCACCTTTCCAAAAATATTGTCGAGCACATAGCGCCAGTGGCACAGCATATCCACAATAATTCCGCCGTCATCTTCCTTGCGGTAGTTCCACGACGGACGTTGAGCCGGCACAGTGTGGCCCTCAAATACCCAATAGCCGAATTCACCACGCACCGACAATATCTCTCCAAAAAATCCTGTCTCAATTAATCTTTTCAACTTGATCATTCCCGGCAGCCACAGCTTATCCTGCACCACGCCGTTCTTCACGCCCGCTTCTTTGCAGAGTGCAAAAAGCTCAAGCGCAACAGCGGTAGACACGGCAACAGGTTTTTCGCAATACACATGTTTGCCTGCCTTCACTGCCTGCCTCACACCTTCGGCCCTTCTGCCTGTTGTTTGCGCGTCGAAATAGATCTGGTAATAAGGATCATTCATCACCTTGCCGAGGTCGGTGGTAAATTTTTCTACTCCCGAAACCTGCGAAAGTTTACGCAGCTTGTTTTCATCGCGGCCCACAAGAACGGGATCGGGCATGATCAATTCGCCGTCACTTGTTTTCACGCCACCCTGCTTAATAATTTCGGTGATGGATCGCAACAAGTGCTGGTTCGTGCCCATTCTGCCCGTTACCCCATTCATGATGATGCCTGTCTTATGAATTGTTGCTGCCATTTTTTTAATTATGATTTGGTTAAATACGCATTGACGATCCGGTTCAAATATTTATCCTGATCCTCCTGCCAGTGTTGCGTCGAAAAAATCTCCACTTCATTAAAACCGTTGAATCCCGCTTCTTCCACCCATCCTCTTATTTCTCTAACATTGATGCACCCCTCGCCCATAATACCCCTGTCATTCAGCATGTCGGTCGTGGGCACCTTCCAGTCGCAAATGTGAAAAGCCGAAAGGTTATCGTGCTCTGCGCAGCGGCCGATCTGTTCCTTCAGTTCCGGGTCCCACCAAAGGTGGTAAACATCAACGGCCACGCCTACCCATTTTGAGTGGAAATATTCCGCCACATCGTTTGCCTGCCGCAAAGTGTTGATGGCGGATCTGTCGCCGGCATACATGGGATGGAGCGGTTCGATGGCAAGCACCACGCCGTTTTTTTCGGCAGCCGCAACACATGCCTCGATACCTTCGGTTATCCGTTGCCGTGACACACTTAGCGCCTGGCCGGCAACGGCGCCACATACGAGCACCAGCAAGGGTGCGCCCAGCTCTGCGGCTTCTTCGATGGCCCTGATATTTTCCTTCACGGCGTTTGCGCGCCCTTCTGCATTAGCGGCGGGAAAAAAGCCACCCCGGCACAACGAAACGATCTCAAGATTTTTTTGCCTGAGCATATTTCCCGTTTGTCGAATGTTCCTGCCTGCTAGTGCATCGCGCCACACGGTAATGCCTCCTGCCCCCACTTCCGAAAACTTTTGTGCGGCGCGGTCGATGTCCCACGGTTTCAGCGTGATGGTGTGAATGCACATCCGCGAAAGATCGTTCAACTCGCGCGCGCTCATTTGACGCAATTGTAAAATGTATAATAAGGTTCGTTCTTTACCAGCTTTTGCAGGTAGAGTACCAGCTCGCGCATGTGATAATCGCCCCACATACTTGATTCGCCCTGCGCCACCGATGCCCCGGGTGGTACGTGATCCCACCTGTTGGGCCAGTGGTACACCGAATGAAGCAATAACCCCTGGTGCTCTTTTTGTTCGCCCAGGTACGGCGCACCCATGAGCGTTTGCGCAACGGTGAGACCCGCGTGCCAGTATTTGTTGCCCGCGGCGGTGTTCCCTTTGTCCTGCAGATAACGCCCAAGTCTCAACAGCCCCTGCGCGGCAATAGCGGCGGCCGAACTGTCCACCGGTTCGTATGCGTTGAACGGATCTGCCGGGCGGTTAAGGTAATCGCCGAGCTTATGCAATGCCGGTGCACCGGTATCCCAGTAAGGCACGCCGTCGGATGGCGTATGCCCGAGGTAGAAATCGCAGGTGGCCTCTGCCGCTTTCAGCATCCACAATTCAATTTTGCTGTGCCCCCCGAACGATTCGAGATCATCGTAGTCAACATGCTGCAGGAATTCCAGCTCTTCGGCAAACCCGCACATAGCCCATGCCAGTCCGCGCGTCCATGTGGTGAAGCCGCTGTATCCCTGCTGTGTATTCGGACACCGGTACTGGCCGTCATTTACATTGAAGATGATCTCATGGGCGGTTCTGCCCTGTACGTCATAGCCGTCGCGCCCCTCGCCATAAAAAACCGAATAAAATGCCGTGGAATGCAGATGTTGCAGGGCCCTTTCAAGAAGATTGATTCGCACGTCGTTTTCGGCCTGCAGCACATGCCCAAGATAAAAACTTACCATGAGGCTGCGCACCGACCGGATCGTGTCAACGAACAATGAGTGTGGCCCGTTGAAAGAATAAATGTATCCGCCGGTTCTCGAGGTTGTCCACCGCGAAGCCTGTACCGCTCCCGAAATTTTCAGCGCCAGTTCATAAAAGTTTTTTTCCCATTCGTTGAAAGGGATCTTCGACTCGCGCATCAGCCGCAGCAGGTTGCCATACGTGCTGATATTATTGAATCCATGATCGTGAACACCTGTATGGCTCACATGAGGCGCCATTGAAGCCACCGTTCTGCTCCTGCCCATTTCCAAAAATTGCTTCTCGCCTGTGGCGTCGAATTGGAGCAGCGATGAGCCGAATTGAAAACCCTGCGTCCACTCCGTCCAGCCGCGCGTTGTATATTTTCCGTTCACGGTATAAACGGGCGCGCCGCGCGAATGGTCGTAATTTTTATCGATGTCGTTGATCTTATCGCCGGAGAGTTCCCAGAAACGCTGCATCATCGGCAATAGATCGTTGGCGTGCAAATCGTATTTTATGCTAATCATTTATCCCCTCCTGAATTTTCGTTAAGGTACTAACAAGGTTCAACTAATTTTCAGCCGGCCGGCCAAAATTATATAAATCCTTTCCTTAATCATGTAAAAGCCGCGGCCCGGCCCCACCCTAGTTTTGCGTCACCAAATCAAACACGTCATGCAAAACAAAACCATTCACTACCGCTTCACTGCTTCAGCATTCAAATGGAACATTTCTGATGAAAAAATCATTACCGCCTGGGGATTTAATAATCGCTTGCCCGGCCCCGAAATAAGAGCAAAAAAGGGAGACACTGTAGTGGTAACCGTAAAGAACAATCTTTCCGAGCCCACCATGGTACACTGGCACGGCATCAGGCTGCCGGCGTCGATGGACGGCACCTCCGAAACGCAACGGCCTATTTTACCGGGCGAAGAATTTGAATACCGGTTCACCGTACCCGACGCAGGCACCTTCTGGTACCACTCCCATCACAACGAAACGAGCCAGATGGAAAGGGGAATGTATGGTTCGCTGGTTGTAGAAGATGACTCCGACCCGGTGATGGATGGCGACAGGGTGTTGATGATCGACGACATGAAACTTGACAAGCAGTTTCAATTCAGGAAAGAAGGATTTGTGGGACGATGGATGGAACGGCATGATGGCAGGGAGGGCAGCACGCTTCTTATCAATGGAAAGGAGAACACCACCATCAGGATCGCGGCCGCGCAAACAGAAAGATGGCGCTTCATCAACGCTTCCAGCGCCAGGTACGTGCGGCTGAGCCTCGGTGGGCGGCCATTCAACGTCATGGCCACAGATGGCGGATTGTTGGGTTCATATGAAGAAGTGAAGGAACTTTTGATGGTACCGGGCGAACGATATGACATTGCCGCCGGACCCTTTAACGAAGGCGAAACGTTCGCGATTGAAAGCCTGCATTACAACCGCATGACGTTTGTAAAATCGAAGGACGTGCGGCTGGCAACCGTAAAAGTAGGCAATGCAAAACCCACGGTTGCAGCACCGGCTCAAACTTTAAGGTCAATAGATCAGTTGGCGCCGCAACAGGCAGTTGTCAACCGCAGGATAAAGTTTTCGGTAGGCGCCAGCCTTAAGAATGGGGTCGATTTTTTGGTGAACAATGCTATGCATCACCACGATGAGGCCGTACACGTTGGAGAACTGCAGGTGTGGGAAGTGTCGAATACCAGCCTGATGGACCATCCGTTTCACCTGCATGGGTTCTTCTTCCAGGTTCTTGAAGTAAACGGCGTACCGCCCGCGTACCAGGCCTGGAAAGACACCATCAACCTGGCGCCGCGCAGCAAAGTGAAAATTGCCTGGATGCCCGATAACAGGCCGGGCAGATGGATGTATCATTGCCACATACTCGAGCATCATGAAGCCGGAATGATGTCGCATTTCAGCATCGTAGCCCCGGGTTCAGCAATTGTCGATAACGCGCCTGCGTGTGCACACTAGAGCAGCCATTCGATTTTCAGTAATTTGCGCCGATGAGATGGCTACTTTCTTTCGCGTTGACGTTTTCATTGTTTCAGTCATTCGGCCAGCCGCCGCACTACACTGTTGGCAATGCACATTCGCACAACGACTATGAGCAGGATGTACCGCTGATGCGTGCGTACCGTGCCGGCTTCGGATCGATTGAAGCAGATATATTTCTGCATAACGGACAGTTACTCGTGGCGCATGAAAAAAACGATCTGGACGCGCACCGCACGCTTCAGCGCCTTTACCTCGATTCGCTTAATACATTTGCAGTAAAAAATAACGGCTACCCATATGCGGACCGTTCCAAAAAACTGCTGCTGCTCATCGATATCAAAACGGAAGCCGTACCCACGCTGGCTAAATTGACGGAAGTTCTTCAACAATACCCTGCATTAATTGAAAGCCGCAACATGCTATTCGTTATTTCGGGAAACAGGCCCCCGGAAATTGCGTTCATGCATTATCCTGCTTTCCTTTCCTTTGATGGAGTTGTATCTGCATCATATGGCAAAGATGCCTTGCAACGCATCGCACTCATGAGCGACAACCTGGCCAATTACACACAATGGGACGGCAGCGGGAAAGTAAAGGCCGCTGACTGGAAAAAACTCAAAGCAGTCGTAGCAAAGATGCATGCGTTGGGTAAACCCGTTCGCTTCTGGAACGCACCCGACACCGAAAACGCGTGGCGCCAACTGGTGAAGCTGGGTGTGGACTACATCAACACCGACCACATCGATGAATTGGCAACATTCTTTTTGCATTCTCTATCTTTGCCGCCGGGATAATCCCACGGGCAGGCATGGAGACGATCAGCAGGACGAGGTTAATTCTTATTCTTGGCTTACTTTCAGCAGTTGGTCCGTTTTCTATTGACATGTACCTGCCGGCGTTCCCCAACATCGCCTCCACTCTCGGCGCCACTCCCGACATGGTGTCGTACTCATTGTCGAGCTACTTTATCGGCATTTGCGTGGGCCAGATGCTGCTTGGACCACTGCTCGACCGGTACGGAAGAAAGCGGCCCTTGTACGCGGGCCTTATTCTCTATATTCTTGCGGCGATCGGCTGCGCCGTTGCACCCACGATCGAATCGCTCATCATCTTCCGCTTTTTCCAGGCAGCAGGCGGATGCGTGGGCATGGTGGCGCCACGGGCCATCGTGCGCGACGTGTTTCCGGTAGAAGAAAATGCGAAGATATTCTCGATGCTTATCCTTGTCATCGGCGTTTCACCCATCATCGCACCCACCGTGGGAGGATTTGTCACTGCACATTTCGGCTGGCATAGCATCTTTGTGATCCTGGCCATCATCACTTTCCTGATTTTATTGCTGTCTGTTTGGTTTCTTCCGGAAAGCAAACCTCCCGATCCTACGTTTTCACTGAGGCCAGCGCCCATTATCGCAAGCTTTCGAAAGGTGATCACTGAGCCCCAGTTTTATACGTACGCGTTAACAGGAGCCACCGCATCGGCGGGATTGTATGCTTACCTGGCGGGATCGCCTTTTGTGTTCATGGATCTTTATCATGTGACCGGCCAGCAATATGGAGGAATATTTGCGTTGATTGCCGGCGGACTCATCGCCAGCAGCCAGATGAATAACCTCATGCTCAGAAAATATACCAGTGAACAAATCATCAGGGTGGTGATCAGTTTTCAATCGGCAGTGGCCATAGTACTTGTTGCGGGCACCTATTTTCACTGGCTCGGCCTCGTAAGCACCATCGTTTGCATATTTTTATACCTGTGCTGCCAGGGCTTCAGCTTTCCCAATTCGTCTGCGCTTTCGATGGCGCCGTTTACAAAAGAAGCCGGCAGCGCGTCGGCGCTGATGGGGTCCATACAAATGGCATTGGGCGCACTGGCGTCGGGACTCGTTGGATTGTTCAGCGACAACACCGCAGGGCCCATGGTGTCGGTGATGGCCGGCTGTTCGTTAACCGCCTTTGCTATTTTAATGGTGGGCAGAAGAGCGATCGTACAGAAATGCAGAAGCGAGGATATCGAAGAAAAAACACTCGAAATGATCGAGAAATCCTGATATTATTTTTCGAATGCCTGCACAATGTCGTTCATTAAATATTCGGGCTCTTCGAGGCCGAAATAAAACCTGATCATCCTGTGTTCCGGATTCTGCGGATCGAATTGTTCCGGCAGCAACGATGCGCACTTCGGAAGCGCAAGGCTTTCATGCCCTCCCCAGCTTACCGCCATCAATATATGTTGCAGCGATTCGCAGAAGCGAACAATCTCGCCCATACTTTCAGCCTTCATAATAATTGTCACCAATCCGCAGGCGCCACTCATTTGTTTTTTTGCCAGCGCATATTGCGGGTTCTCTTCGTCAAGCGGAAACAGAACAGATTCCACCTTCGGGTGTTGTTTCAGCCAGGCAACCATTTGCTTCGTGGTGTAGCTGATCTTTTCCAGCCGCACCGGCAAAGTGCGGAGACCCCTGAGCAGCAGCCAGGCGTTGAACGGCGACAGTTGAAGCCCCATGTTGAGAAACTCGCTGTGAAAAATTTTGCTGATCCTTTCGTTTGTTCCGGATAATACGCCAGCAACAACATCGCTGTGCCCGCCAATAAATTTCGTTGCCGATTGCAGCGACAGGTCTATCCCCCATTTAATCGGTTGCTGGTACAAAGGTGTGCAGTAACTATTGTCGCAAATGGTGACGATTCCGTGTTGCCTGGCGAGCGCCGCAACCGCTTCCAGGTCTTGCAGGTCGTAAGTGAGGGTATTCGGTGATTCAAGGTAGATAAGACGTGTTGAGGAAGTGATCGCGGCCCGGAAATTGTCAACGCTTCGGCCATCAACGAAGGTTGTGGAAACACCAAAACGCGGAAGAACATTATTGAACATTTGCTGCGCCCAGTTGTATGGTTTATTGACTGAAATGATATGATCACCGGATTGCACTACCGAGAACACCGCAGCAAATATCGCGGAGGCGCCGCTGTTTAACAGCAGGCAGGCCTCGGCGCCATCAAGCGCCGCCAGCTTTTGTGAAAGAATTTGAACGGTAGGATTGATGCCCCTTGTGTAGAGGCTCTCACTTTGCTCATCCTCGAATGCCTTTCTTAAATCGTCAACTTTGCTGAACGCAAAATTGCTCGTTTGCATTATCGGTGGCGCCACTGCGTTGAAATACAGGTTGCGCTCTTCGCCAAGTTCATTGATGATGAAGGAATTTTCCATGCCGGTGCAGATGGTTCCTGCAAATATTGGATAATTCTCAGCATATTACAGCATACATGTTTTCCGATTATTGGGCACCTTCAATTTTTTATGATGAAAAAACTATTTATACTGCTCACTGCCGTTGCCTTATTGCCAACCAGCGCCTGGGCGCAGTCGCCTTCCACTAACATTTTTCAGTTCGATCCCGACTCGGCTCCGCGCTGGAGCAGTTTCGAAAATCCGACAGCCGCAAAGGGCCACGCGGCCATGGAGAACAACGGCGCAAAAGGCCATCCCTCTGATGACCTTGAACCGGGCGAAACGAAAACTTTGCTGGACGTCAAAGGTGCGGGTATCATCAACCGCATCTGGGTCACCATCATCGACCGGTCGCCGGAAATGCTGCGGTCGCTGAGGTTGGAAATGTTCTGGGACAACGCAAAGGAACCTGCCGTTTCTGTGCCGTTCGGCGACTTCTTCGGCATGGGCCTCGGTAAAACCGCAAAATATCACAACGCGCTTTTTGCCAATGCCGAAGGGCGATCGTTTTTGTCGTTCGTGCCGATGCCCTTCAAAACAGCAGCCCGCATTCAGATCACGAACGAAAGCGGAAAACGCCTGAGTCATCTGTTCTACGACATCAACTTCCAGCAAAAGAAATGGAACAGCAGCAACCTGTATTTCCACGCCTACTGGCACCGAGACACCGCCACCACGCTATCAGAAGATTTCGCATTGCTGCCACAGGTAAAAGGCAGGGGCAGATTTCTTGGAACGAATGTTGGCGTGATCGTGAACCAAGCCTATGAG